>CAMDTO010000020.1 GCA_945907765.1 Thermoflexus hugenholtzii JAD2
GCTCGAGCGGCTGAACAAGGAGATCAAGCGCCGGACGGACGTGGTCGGGGTCTTCCCGGACGAGGGGTCGGCACTGCGGCTGATCGGGGCGGTCCTGGCCGAGCAGCACGATGAGTGGCAGGCGGGCCCAAGGTACCTCGGGACGGGCTTGATGGGACACCTCGCCGGGGATGACGGGTCCGGGTGCGTCCCCGTGAACCTCCCCACCACCACGGGATGACCTGCACACCATGAACCACCACCAAGGAACGGAACGGCAAAAGATCTCTTACACACTTGACGGGACGCTACTTCGCGCGGGCCGTTGCCGAATGGTCTCCGGTAATCATGGCGACACGAATCTCGGCCGACTGACATTCATTCACAGCGCCCTTCGCCCCGTCACGCAGCGGGTCGTCAAAGCTAACGAGGCCAACGAAATTAAATGGCATGTCATGTGCATGTTCTGTAAGACCCGCTGCGCTCCGCGTAGTCCGGGCTACCGAGAGCACCCGTAATCCTGCTCCTGCCAGGTCGCGCGCGCGGAGCAATACTGTCGACGCTACCTCCCAGCTAAGGTGACACAGGTCGATAACCCCTTCTGGTGCACCTTTGGAAACCACGGTTAATTGATCCGACCCCTGGCCGGGCGTCCACGCATGACTAACCGCCAACAATTGCTCGGTAATCGGGTACTCCCTGGCAAGGGTCCAGTCCGGGTGAAGGTGTTCAGTACCCGACAGAAAAGTCGTGCCAACTGCTTCGATTGCACGGTTCATTGGGTCGCGTGAACCTTGGCGACTTGCGAGGATGGCATCGTCGAGGAGCCGGTGCAAGGGCTCAACGACACCTTGGGCAAGGGTCAAATCAATTGTGTGGACCAGGGTTTCGATGACGCGGACAGACATCTGATTTCTCGTGAGCGTGCCAGACTTGTCCACAGAATGGACTGTGGAGGCACCAAGCATTTCAATCTCGGGCATGCGTCGCGTCAAGACATTTGACCTCGATAAACGCCACGCCCCGATGGCGAGAAAGACGGTCAGGACGACGGGAAACTCCTCGGGGAGGATCCCCATCGCCAATGCAATTCCAGCGAGGATTCCCTCGCACACCGAAGCCTTGGTGGCACCCCTGGTCAGTGCGTAACACGCTGCAACGGTCACACACGCGCCGATAGCCAGATTGCAAGGACTCGAACGATACGTGCAGTTTCCTCGCGCAGCCGTGTTGGTTGGTCGCGGATTGCACCAAGTGACGCACCAATCTGGCCGAGCCGCGATCGCAAGCCGGTTGCAGTCACTTCGGCGATTGCATGGCCGAAGTGACAAGTGTGCCTCTCTTCACCTCCCGATTCGCGTCAATTGGAACTGGGGAGCGGACCCTACCTCGTGACGTTTTTTCACTCGCTACGATGCCTTGGTCGCTGCACGTGTCAGCAACGAACCCAAAGTTTGCAACTGGCACGGCCTCTCCCGTCAGGAGCGACTCGTCAACTCGAAGATTCGTGGTTTCTTTCAGAATGGCGTCGGCTGGAACCCGGTCACCCTCGTTGAGCCGGAGGACATCACCTTGGACCAATGTGGCCGAAGGAACCTGGGTTTGCGTGCCGTCTCGAATGACCGCGCAGGAAGGGCTCGCAAGTTCACGAAGGGCATCGAGCGCGCGGTGGGTTCGACGCTCCTGCACGACGGTGATTGAGACAACGACCACGACGGAAACGAGGAGCAACCCAGCGTCTATCGCCTCTTCAATGACTAGATAGAGGTTTCCCGCTGATACCAGCATGAGCAGCATTGGCTCGCGGACGACTTCGGCAATTGTTGCGAGCAGTCCGCCTACGGTTGGAACGGCGGTGTCATTCAAACCGTCTAGTTGGAGTCGGGTACGCGCTTCAATGGATGAGAGCCCCATTCGGTCTGGTCCTGACATCTGCTCGCTCTCCGATAGTCAGTCGAAGCGGGCTTTGCAATTGGCTCGCGCAATTGGAAATCCAGGTCGTTCGCATTACCTGTTTTCGACCGAGTTCGCGGTGATCGTTCCTGGTTGTTCAGTGACCTCGATGTGACAGGCGCCCCCTAGTGGACGATCGGTGTTTCGGGGGTGCGTCGCCACCGAAGTCCCACATCGGGGCAGTGAAGCACGGTTTTCGCTGGTTCACGTCGCAGGGCTCCTGAACCTGTTGGTCAGAATTCCAAGTGCCGCGCATTAAATCTCGAAGACTGGCATTGCGACGGTTGTTTGACGTGCACTACTTCAAGGATGCCGAACGGTACGCCTAACGCCATCGGGTACTTCCCCGAAATAGGGGTGTCGTCAAGGGGTCTTGATTGCGACGATGTTCAAAGAGAATGGAACTCCAGCAACCGTGGCGGAACTAGCGTCGGGAAAGAACCCGAACTGGGGAACCTTGTAGGCATCCCTGAAGCCACCAAGGAATAGGTAGTCCATGAGGAACTGTTGGTTGAGACCAATCGTGTGATAGTCAAACCGATCCGATTGACCACCGAACATCTTGACCATGACCGCGAACCTATCCCCGGGTGAAATGGTGTCTGAAGAGAACAAGCGACTGAGAATGTCCATATCTGGGACGCTGACGAACAGTTTTCCCCCGACCCGGAGAATTCGATGAAGTGCGCGTGTGACAGACTCCAGTTCTCCACGATGACTGAGGTGTTCAAGGACGTGTGACGCATAGATGGCGTCAAACATGCCGTCGGCGATGGCAGAGAGGTCGCGAAGGTCCGCCACGATGTCTACGTGATCGGCAGGGATCGCATCAAGGATTTTCCATCCGGGTGCAATGACTTTCCCACCGATGTGCAGCCAGTCCTTGCCTTCAACGGTGAGCAACTCACCTAACGTGACCATGAATGTGACCTGACCTCTTTTCTTTTGGACTGCCAGGTCTCTCCCAGACAATGGATCCGTCCCGGGCACCCGGAGCACTGGGGAACCTGTGATCTGTCCCTGTGTCGGTCCGTGGCGCCGTTCGCACGTCTACCCTGCTGTCCAAAGACGTCGGTACTCGTGAACTCGCCATCGTGAATGCTGGATATGGGATTGGTGGCGCAGTCTTTGATTTGGTTGTTACGAGCCAACGCCGGCAATTCTGCGGAACATCCACATGGATGAGGCATTGAGCAGAATGCCTACGACCGAGGACATGATATCGGCGTCGATGCCGATGAGATGCCTGAAAGCTGGATTATCGCTGCTGATCGCTGCGGCCACTTTAGAGGCTACGGCTTCACGAGATGCTGCCAGTTGGACGGAGTGAGTAATCAATCGCCGAAGTCGCTTAATTCCGTCCGAATACGAACCGATTGCGCCGTTCCTAGGATCTTGCTGGGCCCCCACCAATTCAGTGTCGATCTTATTCAAGGCTTCGGTACGGACACCCCCGAGCAGCATGACGGAAACACGGATCCCGTGGCGGTGCACTTCATGTGATAGGGATTCACTCATTCCCACCAGGGCGGTTGAGACGGCCGAACAACGCGCTTGGGGGGAAGGCCTAGAAGGCGTATTCGGCCCAGAGACCCTTCCTTGTGATGGCTTCTGACCTACGAGTCTGACGTACGCAATCCTCTTGCGTTGGTAGCTCGCTCACGATTAAGCAGCGATTTCTTCCGTTCCAACCCCCAACGGTACCCCCCAAGGTTGCCGTCACCACGGATGGCTCGATGGCAGGGGACCGCAACGGCGATTGGATTTGCCCCACATGCATTCGCTGCTGCTCGCGCTGCGCTCGGCATGCCAATGCGGTCGGCAATCTGTGAGTACGCAACCGTTTCACCCGGCAGAACCTGGCGGAGTGCGTGCCAGACCTTGCATTGGAAAGCAGTGCCCCGAATGTCTAGGGGCAATGTCGTCGCCGATGAAGGTTCATGAACCAGGCCCACAACTTGGGAAATCGTCGTTGCGAGTTCGGCCCCAGCCACAGTGACCGTTGCAGCTGGAAAGCAGTGGCTCAGATCATGAACAAGCGCAAGTGGGTCGTCGCCAATCAGGACGGCGCAAACCCCGCGGTCGGTTGCGCCGACCAGCACAGAACCAAGGTTCGATGGCGCGATCGCAAACTGGATGGTCATACCCTTCCCACCTTTCACGAACGTGGCGGGTGGCATTCCTAACTCTCGGGACATGTCGGCGTAAAACTGAGCAGAGGATATTGCCCGTTCATCGTGGATTGCATCACTGACCCTATCTTTGGCACCGAGGCTAGTCTTCAGCGCGGCTGTCCTGACCGTGACTGCATAGGCGCGCGGGGTGACACCAGTGACCTCAAGGAACATTCGGTGCGAGTGGAATGGGCTGTACCCGACGGATTGCGCTAGCTGGGTGAGGGTTGGAGTTCGCGAAGACCCCTCGATAAGTCTGCACATTTGAGAGACGCTGAGAGCCCGGGACGCCCAATCGGGGGTTTCATCGGGTAGGCAGCGTTTGCAAGGGCGGAAGCCTTCTTTTCTGGCCTCGGCTCCGTCCGGAAAGAACCGCACGTTCGCCTGGCGTGGGGTGCGTGATCCGCATCCGGGCCTGGAATAGATGTGTGTGGTGACAACGGCATACACAAACTGACCATCCTGGGTCCGGTCGCGACTAGTTACTGCTTCCCGCCGTGCCCGGTCCGCTCCTGTATCCAATGCGATCTCCGCGTTGAGCTTCAGTCATTCGGTCAACCGTATCGAACCGACCGCGTCCTCGCATCCGATATCTTGCCTTTGAAGTTTCCGCTGGCTTTTCGACCGGCACCATTGGCGCCTTGCAGTACGCCGTTGTAACCGTGCAACCGGTAACGTTGCCGAGGCGGTCGCGAGTTGCGCGTCACACTTTAGGACAAAGACGCTGCCGCGGCGTGACTTTGTCAGCCGAGGGAAAGTACTGATTTGATGTCTGCTAAGCCACTCCACCGCCTCGAACAGGACCAGATCATTGATCGCAAGCTGGAAGAGGTCTTCGAAATCTTTTCCAATGCCGGCAACCTTGAAGCGCTGACGCCTTCATTCCTGAGTTTCAAGATCCTGACACCACTTCCAATCGCGATGTTCGCCGGTGCCCGGATCGAGTACGCGTTGGGCTTGTTTGGCATTCCAATGAAATGGCGGACGATCATCTCGAGTTGGGAGCCGCCTGCTGTGGATCCAGTTGACGGCGTAGCTAAGGCTAGCTTCGTTGATCAGCAGGTATCCGGACCGTACGCAGTATGGAAGCATACCCACGAGTTCGCGGCCGATGGGAACCAGACCCGAATGCGGGATGTTGTTGACTATGCAGTGCCTTTCGGGTTCCTTGGCGATATTGCCCACCATCTTTTTGTCCGGCGAACGCTTGACCGCATTTTTGCTCATCGGCGCGTTGCTACGGCGCACATGCTTGATGGTGGGCCTGCTCCGAGGCAGTTTTCCATTGTGGAGGTGGGGTTTCAGATTGCTGGCGAAGTGATCGGGGAAGCGTGGCGAGGCTTTCGGCGTGCAGGTCGCGATGCGTCGGAGGCCGTCCAAGGCGCATTTGCTCCGAATCCATCCTCTCAGCCAGTGGGTTCGTCGTTCGACATCGAGGTCTTCTTTGACGGAGATTGCCCCCTCTGCATACGTGAGATCAACATGCTCCGCAGACTTGACAAGCGAAACCGGGTTCGATTTACCGATATCGCTTCACCAAGTTTTGATACCGGGGACACTGGGTTGAATTGGGCCCAATTCATGGAGCGTATCCACGGTCGGCTTCCCGATGGCACCATGATCGAAGGCGTGGAGGTGTTCCGGCATCTGTATTCCGCAGTGGGTTTTGCTCGCGTGGTTTCTCTGACCCGTCTTCCAATTGTTCGCGAAGCACTTCAGGTCGGCTACCTGCTTTTTGCCAAGAACAGGTTACGAATGACCGGCAGGTGCATGGAAGACATATGTGCGGTTCCGTTGAACGCGGCTCGGGTTGCCGCTGCTGGCGCGTAGCTGCCATGAGGACAATTGCTTGGTTCCGAGGCAAGGACTTGCGGGTGCGTGACCACGAACCGTTGATGCGTGCCGTGGAGTTGGGTGAGGTCATTCCTCTCCTGGTTCTCGAGGAGAGCTACTTTGGTGGCAATGACCATAGCAGGGCATTCCCAAGACAGGGTGGCCATCCCAATCTCCCGCCACATCGGCTGCAGTTCTTTCTAGATGCAGTTGCCTCGTTGTCGTCGGAACTTGAGGCGATGGGGTCTGCGCTCGTGACCGTCCGGGGACGTGCCACCGAGGTGGTGCCTCGGCTAGCCCACGAGTGGAGGGCTGATGCGGTTTTTGCCCAAGCGGCGGTTGAGCCGGGGTCGCGACGCAGGGACGGCAACATTGCGGGGGCGCTTGGTGAGAAGTTCCGCCTCTTTGGTGGGGAGACAGTACATCCACCCGGATCGTTGAGAACCCTAGCCGGTAAGCCGTATGGGGTCTTCTCGCCGTTCGCGAAGTCTTGGCGCCGTGAAGTCTCAGACCTCCCGGCGGTTGGATTGCCCTCACATCTTTCGAGAGTGCCGGAAGACATCCTGAAGTACGTTGACCCGCTGCCGGGGCTCAGTGATCTGGGGATTGATAGAAACCCTGCACTCCTTACGGCTGGCGCTGTTCCCGCGGAGGCCCGATTAAGGCGGTTCCTGAGAAACGCTGGTTCCGCCTACAAGGCGGATCGTGACCGGATGGGAATCGAGGGAACCAGTCGGCTTTCAGCTGACCTGAAATTCGGGACGATTGCCCCCCGGCGTGTCTGGCTTGAGGCGAAGGATGCCATCGGTGAGACTGCCGGAGGGACAACATTCGAAAATGAACTCATCTGGCGAGAATTCAGTTACAGCACACTTTGGGACGTTCCGTCGATTGTGACGACACCGTTCCAGACGGACTTCATGGGCTTTCCGTGGCGCGACGATGAACATGGTTGGGTTGCCTGGGTCGATGGCCTCACCGGATATCCAGTTGTCGACGCTTCTGCAAGACAACTTCGCACGGAGGGATACGTGCACAATCGTGCCCGGATGGTGTCAGCGAGCTTCCTTACCAAGGACCTGATGATCGACTTCCGGAGAGGCGAACGGCATTACTTGCACTATCTCACCGACGGGGACCTCGCGCAGAATACGGCTGGCTGGCAATGGACGGCAGGTTGTGGATGCGACCCACAACCGTATTTCAGGATCTTCAACCCGGTAACGCAGGGCGAGCGGTTCGATCCCGACGGTGCCTACGTTCGGAAGTGGATTCCTGAACTTTGCAACATGCCGTCCGAATACATTCATCATCCTTGGGACGCCCCTGATGCGTTGCTCAGGAGCGCCGGGGTTCGGCTAGGAGAAACGTATCCCCGACCGATTGTCGATCACTCCTTTGCCCGGGATAGGTTTCTTGAGACAGCGTCGCAACACTTGAAGCGATCGCCCGGATCCCAAAGCGCTCCCAATAGGTTGCAGTTAGATTAGATTGGCAGGCGTGGATCCCCGTGAGTGACGGCGTCCTCGAATTTGGGTAACCCTCACGGTAGTGTGCTGCGTTGATCGTTGGGAATCATGCGACCGGTGCGTCGGTGAGCGGATGAATTTGGACCGTGGTTTGAAGCAGGAGAGCGATGATGAGTGGACGACCAAGTGGGAAGAGGGCTCGTCGGGGCGGTGGCGCGCTCACTGAGAGTGCGATCGTGTCACGAGCATTCGATGTGTCCCGAGCTTCGCGGCAGACGCCTCCATTTGGCGCAATCGTTGCAGCAGGTGCTGCGGTCGCTGCCGTGATGCTTGTGCTTGACCTCACGTGGCTTGGGGTAATCGCCCTTGACATGTATAAGTCCCAATTGGGACCACTCATGCGTCCGCAGCCGGACGTCCTAGCGGCGGCGCTCTTTTACACAATGTATGTGGTCGCGACGACTGCGTATGGTTCGCTGGGTGCAAAGACGGTCTGGGATGCGATGAACCGGGGCGGTGCTCTCGGGCTCGTTGCCTACGGGACATACGAACTTACGAACTGGGCGGTGATCACCGGGTGGCCAGTGATTCTTGTTCCGGCCGACATCGCCTGGGGTATCGCACTTACCGCGATTTCGTCCGTTGTCGGTCATGTGGTGCTTGTACGCACGACTGGTACCGCAAGTCGATAAGGTGGATGTGCAGTGATTATTTCCTTGCGAAGAGTGCGATGGAGAGGTCAGCTCCCTGTGGGCGTGTTGTACCGGTGAACCTTGCGTGTCGCGCCAAGCAAGACGGATCCGGTGTCGTTGACGCGCAGCATTCTTGAACGAAACTATCCTCACGTTCGAACGGTTTTACATAATGGGCGCCGACTCCCTGTGCTACGGACACAATGATTGTTACGTGCATAAAAACACACAGTAATCTTGATTATGTCCGTAATGTAAATAATCCTTGGGTGGCCAATGATTGAGGTGGGTTCATGGAGATCTTCTGGGCGAACGCAGGTATTCAGCTTCTGCTGATGGTTTTACTATGGATAGTGAGCGTCATCCGGCGAGATGCGAGCATTATCGACCCATGGTGGTCAATTGGTTTCCTGCTTATTACGGCAAATACCGTACTGATGACGGGAGTGACACCCGGGAAAATAGTGCTCCTCACGTTGGTTGGGATATGGGCCACCAGGCTCTGGGTCCATCTCCTTGTGCGTTCGATCGGGAAGCCGGAGGACGTGCGGTACACCGCGTTCAGGCTGAAGTACGGTCCAGACAGGTATTGGTGGTTCAGTTTTTTTCAAGTCTTCCTCCTGCAAGGCACACTCGTCATGATCGTGTCTGCGCCCCTTCAAGTTGCTGCGTCAGTGATGGGCCCGGATGACGTGTCTGGAATTGACATAGCGGGAGCGTCACTTTTCCTGATTGGTTTCGCGTTTGAGGCAGTTGGGGACTGGCAATTGACGAAGTTTCGACGAGACCCCTCCAAGAAGGGCCAAGTCCTCGACACCGGCCTTTGGGGATTAACAAGGCATCCGAATTACTTCGGCGATAGCGTGGTTTGGTGGGGATTCTGGTTGTGCACGTTAGATCTCGGGCTTGAAGGTATTTTGACAATCTATGCTCCTGCGCTGATGACATTCCTGCTCATCCGCGTCTCCGGGGTCAGGATGCTCGATGCGCAGCTCGCCCGCACACGCGCGGGGTATGCGGAGTACATGAAACGGACGCCGGGCTTTTTTCCAGGTGTTCACTGGCCTTGAGTTTGGTCTCTGGCAGAGCGCGTGTGGCGGTGCCATGCCATGCGTCGGTGACGTGTCGCGCCATACCATGGACCGATGCCGTCTCCGTTTGAGCACCTGAGCCTTGCCTCTTCGATGGTTGGCACATTGCCCCTTTCGGATGCAGGTCGGACGGCTTTCCTCGTCGGCTCACTCTGCCCGGATGTGGACAAGATTGCAGGTTTTCCCCGGGCGAGAACTCACTGGTGGGTCCCCGGTGACGACGTAAGCGGTGCGCTGAAGCTGATCGCAAGTTCGCCAAGGATTGGCACCTTGCCTCTAGATGGTGCGATGCGCGCGTTCGTCGCTGGGTACTTGTGCCATCTTGTGACTGATGAGCAATGGACCCTAACGATTTATCGTCCGTTTTTCGGCCTCAGGAGCAGATTCATGGCTAGTCAGGTCGGCGCTGATCTCCAATGGGCACTTCACTCAGCTCTCGATGATGCTCACTTCACAACCGGATCGCTGTCCGCTGCGATCGCTGAAGTCGCGACATCGGCGGAACTCCCGGACTGGGAGACGCTGATCCCGACCATTCCACTTGGGCACGCTGTCCAGTTTGTGAACATGATTATCCATCAGGCGGAACTGCCCGATGCGGCTGCGAGGTACCGGTATGCTGCAAATGTCAGCCGGCAGATATCTGATGGTCATCGCGGTGCGTCTGACACAACGATCTCAAGCGTCAGTACCGGTCTAGGCGGGCACGGACGCCCAACAGTGGTCAGGCCAACGGGCGACACAGAGCGCCTTGAGGACTTCCTGTCCCGCTTGGATGGCCTGACAACCGACGTGCTGAAATACGTACCTGACGAGTCAATCTCGTATTTTCGAGCACGCGCGGTGCGGGAAAGCGCTAAGGTTTGCGCAGCCTACTTGGCTGGGGCTCCGGTCATGCCTCCTGCCGGTACCGTTCCACCGTCGACCGCAGGTGAAACTACGGCGCGAACCGACTTGTAGTACTCCACGAGGGCCCGGACGTTTGCATCAACGGTCAGTTCGTTCTGGAGCTTCGTGCCCAGACCTGCAGCCATCGTGCCAGACGAATAATTCGCGACGACCTTGGCGTCCGGGTTCACGATTGACTCCCGGATGTACTTCTCGTCGCGGACAATCTGGACCCCGGTTGAGAGACGGACCTTGCCTCCGTACATCCCCTTCCACGTAGGCCCACTCCCGGCGCTGCCGTCAACAGTGTGGCATCCCTTGCAACCGTACTCGGATGCCAGGACTGCGCCCTGCTTTGCGAGGTCCGCGTCGAACGACGTCTCAACCTTCGCCTCAGCCGTCGAAGGCCGCGCAGGCACCCCACCGGAATGCCAGATCAGGCCTAAGGTCACAACTGTCAACGTGACGGCAATCCGTGTATACCGTGATTGCTCAGCGATGGCCTGATCGCTTGTCACCGTCCCTGACCCACTGGACAGGCCGAAACTTGACAAGCTGGCTGGGATCGAAGGATGACGGTGGGCGACGAACATCAGGAGCCCCGGCCCTCCCACGAGTGCTCCAAGCGCAAGCGACGGCTCACCCAAGGCAAGCATCGGAATTGCAAGCGCCGTGCAGGCAACCCCACTCCACCAAACCACAGTTCCCCAAGACCTGCTACGCGACGCAAGTATCAGGGCCATCGTCAAGATCACCACCACACCGAGGCCGAGCGACGCCAACGCGTCCGCTTCGCCGGTTGCCTTTGCGCCGATATGTGTGTTGAGGTTTCCCACGGCGCCACCGAGTAACAGAACGGCTGTGGCAGTTACCAGAAGAGCGGCGCCCATCGCCGGCAGCCCGCGGTCAGGAAAGTGGTAGCTCGCTAGACCAAGCAACATTGCTGCGCACGCAGCCAGGACAATCAAGGCGGCGGTGGCGTCGGCAGTGCCAAACACGGGCGTACTTCCTCTAATGTGGTTCGGATATTGTCAGCGAATGCAGTGGCTCAGGAGTGACGACACCTGGCACGCATGGCAATCATTTTTCTTCATTGATAGTCACGCACTCTCGCGCCGGGTGTCAAGCCCCTGGGGAGGTCGTGGCGTCGATTTCAGCAATGATCTGGGTGAAACCGTCTGCGGTCCAGGGGACACACTCGTTTCCGTCGCGCATCACGTTGCTGACCCGTCGTGCTCCGAAGAATTGGGTGGTGGATTGCCGGGCAACCCTGTTACCTTTGTCTTATATATGATAACTGGGTCACCGCTGATCGAGGCCGCGTCGGGCATCATTGGCGCGGGGACAGAAACGCCCGAAATGCCAGGGCGAGAGACTAGTTCGTCTGACACTAAGGAAGACGCGAGTTTCGGTGACATCGTCAGGGCATATCTGACGTTGACGAAACCGAAAGTCATAGTCTTGCTCGAGATACCAACCCTGGCTGCGATGCTGATCGCCCAGCCGGAACTTCCGGTGTGGTGGCTTGTGCTCGTCACGTTGCTTGCGGGCGCTATGGCGGCTGGCGGGTCAGCGGCCATCAATTGCTTTGTTGATCGTGACATTGACGCGCTCATGGGGTCGCGAACGCAGCAACGGGCCATCCCCGCTGGATTGGTCTCGCCCCATGGTGCACTTACCTTCGGGGTGGTCTTGTCGGTCACGTCAGTGGGGCTGCTCTGGACAGTTGTGAATCCATTGGCAGCTTTCCTCACCGCCATTGCCATCTTCATTTATGTGGCGATTTATACGTTGTGGCTCAAGCGCACGACTCCGAGCAATATCGTGCTAGGCGGCGCGGCCGGCGCAATTCCGCCTCTAATTGGTTGGGCTGCGGTCACGGGAGACCTCTCCGCGACGCCGTGGCTACTTTTCTCGCTCGTGTTTTTCTGGACCCCGCCACATTTCTGGGCACTGTCGCTGCTGATCCATCAGCAGTACGCGCGCGCACGCATTCCCATGCTTCCCGTAGTTCGGGGCGAACCAGAAACACGTCGCCAGATCGTTCTTTACACGCTTCAAATGATTGCGGTTTCGTTGCTCCTGTTTGGTTTTGGTGGTGCCGGTGTCATCTACCTTGTTGGGTCAGCACTGCTTGGTGGCTATTTTCTTTACCTTGCGGTTGACCTGATGCTACACCCATCGTCGCCGAAAGCGTCTTGGCTGTTTCATTATTCGATGATCTACCTGACTGCCCTGTGCGTGGTTATCGTCGCTGACTACCGAATTTCCATCTGGTAGGTTTCGCCCGAATGTTCAGATGGGCCTTCTAAAGGTGACTGCTAGACTCGCCTCCATGTTCCGACGCGATTCCAAGGCGTCAACGGAAGCGATGACGTTTGTATGAGCAGCAATGATGTCACCAACCTGTGGCTTGCAGAAGCACTTTTCCGCCTTGGTGGTGTCAAGTTCGGAACGTTCACTCTGGGACGTTCCACTGTCGGGTCGCCGGTGTACATTGACCCAAAGGTCTTTCTCAGGGAGCCCCGCATCCTCGCCCGGGTCGCCCAGCTCATCAAGAACGAGATCGACGCGGGTCTGGCGCGTCGCGAACGACGGATCCAGCCATTCGACCTGGTGGCGGGCGTGCCTTTTGGCGGACTGCATCTGGCGACGGCCTATTCTCTAACCGGCAATGTCCCACTGATCTATGGAATTCCACCAAAGGACATGGATCACGGTACGCGGATCGAAGGGCGATTCCGTCCGGGTGAATCCGTGTTGATCATCGACGACCTGATGACGACCGGTGGGAGTCTTCTCGAGACCCAGCGGGCGCTCCAGGATGTCGGGTTGATCGTTCACAACGCCATTGTGCTGATTGCCCGTGCCCAAGGTGGCAGTGACCGGCTTCGGTCTGCTGGTCTTCATATAAGTGGCATTCTCACGCTCACCCAGATGCTCAATTTTTATTTTTCTCGTCAGATGATCAGCGAAGACGATTACCGCCGCAGCATTGAGTACGTCGAGACCCATCGCGCCGACAGCAGTTCCGGCCAGTAGACAATTCGTATCCCATGCTAAAGCTGTCAATTGTTCAAGGGCGAGACAGGTACACTTGGCTTGGAATTGGGTGGCTGGGCGATCGCACGACCACGAGGCGGAGTGGTCTGGGTAACCAGATTGGGCCGTCCTTGCGGAGTGAGGAAAGTCCGCACTCCACTGGGCAGGGTAGCGGGTAACTCCCGTCCGTCGTGAGACGAGGACCAGTGGCACAGAGACGACAACCCGACCAGCTTTTCAGCGAGGTAATCCTTACCTCGTGAATTAGTTGGCCAGGGGGTGAAAAGGGTCAAACTCTACCCGGAGCAAGCCCATGCAGGGATGTTGACGCGGCCCGCCGAGTCCCAGGTAGGGTGCAAGGATCCCCGGGGCAACTCGCGGGACAAGAGAGATGATCGCCACCTGTGACAAGACGCGAAGGGTCATTCCCGGTCTGATTGTGATTGGTACAGAATGCGGCTTACAGGTCACCCCGTTCCACCACTTCGTTGAGACCATTACGCCCGCCTCTTGCTGGGAGGCAATTGGTATCCTTAAATCCTGATGTCGGATCGTGAGTGGTTCGCTATCAAATCGCACCCGGTTCGCTGGAGTGTTTGAGCCGCCATCGTCTAGAGGCCCAGGACACCACCCTTTCAAGGTGAAGATCGCGGGTTCGAATCCCGCTGGCGGTACCAGTTTCAGTTCGGGCAGGTCGTTTGACCTGCCCGTTTCTGTCAGCTCACCCGCTCTGGGACCTGTGCCCGGAGACACGTCACGGAACCCGAGAAGGGCAACCTGCGATGACGATACAGAGCAATCCTGGCAGTCTTGCCATTGCTGAACTTGCAACCCGACGAGGGACACTGCCGTCGCGGTATGTGGCGTCGAGGATTGGATTTTCCCGGCGAGTGACCCGCGAAGTCATGGTCGGAGGCGTTGGCGTTGGATTGACGAATCCCATCCGGGTCCAGTCCATGACTACGACCGACACTCTGGACACCGAGGGGACTGTTGCGCAGGCGCTGAGACTTGTCTCCGTCGGTTGCGAGATCGTCCGAATCACCGCACCGACAGTGGAAGATGCCAGGAACATCGGCCGGATTCGCGATCAACTTCACGGTCGCGGGTGCATGGTGCCGCTTGTCGCGGACATCCATTTCAACCCGGCTGCGGCGATGGAGGCTGCCCTCCATGTCGAAAAGGTGAGAATCAACCCAGGCAACTTCGCCGATAGTAAGCGGTTCGCAGTCCGAGAGTACTCGGACACCGATTATGACGGAGAGTTGGAACGGATTGAGCAACGGTTTGCGCCACTCGTTGAGCGGTGTCAAAGCCGAGGGATTTCCATGCGAATCGGAACCAATCATGGTTCCCTTTCAGACCGCATCATGAACCGCTTTGGTGACACGCCTCTTGGAATGGTGGAATCCGCCCTCGAGTTTGCCGCCATATGCCGGAAGTATGGCTACCACGATCTGATCTTCTCGATGAAGGCATCAAATCCGAAGGTCATGATTCATGCCTACCGGCTTCTTGCCGCACGGCTGGACGAAATGGGCTGGAACTATCCGTTTCACCTTGGTGTGACCGAGGCTGGAAACGGTCAGGACGGTCGGATCAAGAGTGCGATCGGGATTGGTTCGCTCCTTGATGACGGTATCGGTGACACCATCAGGGTTTCGCTCACCGAAGATCCAGAGGCGGAAGTTCCGGTCGCGTTTGCTCTGGCGAGGCTTTTTGACCAGAAACTTGATGTATTACACGTGGACAATTCGCTGTCTGAGAAGTCGCCGTTCACCTACGAACGACGACAATCATCCGTGGTTGCTCTGGGAGACCATCGGGTAGGCGGGACAAGCCCGGCCCTGGTTATTCATCCGCTTATCGGTGACCTTGCCTCCTACCCCGACGCGGTAGCGCATGTTCACGACCTTGCACATTCGGACCCGAACATCACGCCGCAACCGGATGCAATATCCGTGGACGTCCGGGACGCGTCTGGGCTGGATGTGTTGTCGAGGGTTGTTGAGACGGTTGCGCATGGTTCAGGGTCGAATGGATCCATCGCTGTGGTCGCCCGCATCTCAAATGTTTCGCCCCAGTTCGCGGTGGAAGTCAGTGCCCGTGTCGACGCACTGATCATTCCGGTTAGCGAATTCGAACGTGGGGACTGGTCTGACCAGACGATTGAACTCCTCGCCTCGACAGGACGACCGCTAATTCTCGAGATTTCTGTGTCTCAGGAAAATCCTGATGTGATGCAAAACGCGGTGATGACCCTTGGATCCCGTCTTCAATGGGCATCGGCCCGAGGCTGTAGGGACCTTGCAATCAGCATTCGGGCGCACACCTTCGGAGCCCTGGTCGGGGTTGGCAGGCGACTGGAAAGGCTTGGCGTCGCTTCAATCGCCGCGTACCCAGTGCTCCTCGTTTGCGAGTTTGGTAGTGACCCGGATGACGCTTTGCTCTTAACAAGTGTCGGTGCTGGTTCCTTGCTCTGTGACGGGATTGGTGACGCGATTGAAGTGCGGGGCGCCGTCGATCACGTGAGCAATGGCGGCCGGTTGAGGCTGGCCTTCAACGTGCTTCAGGGTGCCGGCGCACGGATCACCAAAACGGAGTACGTTGCGTGTCCGTCATGTGGCCGGACACTGTTTGACTTGCAGGAAACCACGACACGGATCCAGTCACAGACTGGGCACCTCAAGGGCGTGAAAATCGCGATCATGGGATGCATCGTCAACGGCCCAGGAGAAATGGCCGATGCGGATTTCGGGTACGTCGGAGGCGCTCCGGGGAAGGTCAACCTATACGTCGGAAAAGAATGCGTAGAGAAGGGCGTTCCGCAATCCGATGCCGACCGTCGGCTCATTACCCTCATTCGTCAACATGGTCGATGGGTTGATCGTGTGGACGCTGCTCCATTGCATTGACAGGTTTCGTTAACGGCGCATAGGTTGGACCAGATGAAAGTGTTGAACGTGCATTCCCGCACCGGGGGCCTGAAGGGCTGCTGTTGTCCACCACATTCGGAGACGGGCGGGAATGGCCCGCCGTGGAATTGTGCGGTGTGTGGTGCTGAGTGGGGCGTAACTCTTGAACCGCGACCAAGGCCTTGATTGTTATCGGTTTCTGCACAGATCGGGGACGCGGTTTGGCTTGGACATGTGACTGCTGACCCGAGTCTTTCGTGCGCGTTGAGACGATGCAGAGTGCAAGTCCCGGCATTCGGATCGGAATTGTCGACGACGACGTGCTTTTCCGGACCGGAGCCGCCGAGGTCATTTGCGACGATGCATCAATGAACCTTGCCGTTTCGGTCGGCACAGTTCAGGATGACTCCACACAAACCTTCATGCATGATGTCGTGCTTATTGGAAACATCAATGGCCACTGGCCTGCGCTATTAGCAAGTGACGGGGTTGCTGAAAGCGGACGTCGCTTCAGTATGCTGATCGACGATCAGTCCGAAGGCGAACTCAGCAGGTACTGGAACGCTGGAATCTCCCTGTTCCTTCGACGTGAAACAGATGGTCCGGGATTGATCATGGCAATATGGGTGGCGAGTGTGATGCCCGGTTGACAGGACAAATCGCGAGACTATTCCAGCTGAAATTGGATTCAACGGGCATTGGCGAGGTGTTCATGTACTCAATGATCTTGCGGGGCTAGAAACCCTGAACGCGCGTGAAATCGAAATTCTTGATGCCATTGCCCCGGGGATTTTCAAATAAGACGATTGGGAGTCACTTTGGAAGTTCCGATCAAACGGTCAAGAACAGGCTGACTGGAATCCTCCACAAATTGCGTGCAAACGACCGGACCGAGGCCGTTGCGATAACGTTTCGACGCGGTTGGATAGACGTTGCAGAGTGAGGCGGGAGGGTGCCATTGCATGCGGTTTTGACTGACGCATCCCCGAACGCACTTGACAGTTTGGAATAAGCGCAGGTCCCTCGTATCCGGTTAGGGTTTGGGGGGCGGCGCGCCAGGCGCTCGTGCGGCACCACCTTGGACATTGGTTGTGGCGTTGTCACCGGTCTCGCCGCAGGCCGACTGTGCGAACAGTGCGAGGGTCGAAAAGGTCCAGATCAACGAAGCACGTGTGCGCCGCACCAAAGATTTGTTTGCGTGAGTCTCTTTGTTTTCAATGGTCACTTGAGCCCCCTATGGTGTGGTTGACTGTGAAGTCCCACGTGTTCTGGATTTAATTCGCGCGACGTACCGGTAATCGAGTGAATGAGTCTGTGCCTACCCAGGTTCCACTACACCCACTTGCGGGCAGGAACCATTGATCGACACCTCACGACCCAACAGGACGAATGATCCGGGACGAGAGCCATATTGCTACGACAACCGTGACCATGCCGAGAAGCAGCGCACCCATCAGGATCACCCACAGGTACGCGCGCGTGGTCCTTCGATCCCTCCAGTTTCCTGGGCGTCCATACCAGTCCCACATGATTCAGCTCCTGAATAAACCTGTGGTCAGTTGGAAGGCAATCCCGGGAAGCACGGTCGTATCGCATTACTGGCGTCGTGCCTGGTCAGTCGTAACGGCAACACCTCGTTGATTATCCGGTGGATTGTCGCGCCTACGATGGCGGCGGCCTTGGGGTCCGATGTCGGAACTTGGCGATCGAGAAGGCATCCAAACGGTTGGGGCCAGGCGTCGTCCCGACCAAGTGCATCGAGGATTGCCCGGCTTGTCGCTTCCCGTGATGGCGCGTCCAGGGTGAGCCTTGTTGAAAGCGCTGGGACATCTGGTAATTGTCCAGTAAGGGTGGCAATGAGAACTGACCAGCACCGCGAAACGACGTCAGGGTCATAACCCCCACTGCCCGTCACAATTAATCGACCATTTGCCACCTCGTGCGCCAGTTCATGGCACGCGATGGCGAGAAACCTGTATGTCCGAATCCCGAGGCGCAGCTTTACGAGTGGATCATCGTGATGGCCGTCGACACCGAAGTTGAGCAGGATGACGTCTGGCGAATAGGCGCGGATGGCGGTCGGCACGATGGACCTGAAGGCGTCCAAATACGCCTCTTCTCCAGTATGTCGGGGCAGCGGGATGTTCAGATTGAGGCCGTGACCAGCTCCCCAGCCGGTCTCGTCAACTGAGCCAGAGCCGGGGAAAAACCGGCCGTCGTACTGGTGCATGCTGATATGCAGGGCACCGTGGTCGTAGAGGATTTCCTGCGTCCCGTCGCCGTGATGTCCATCAATATCGATGACGGCGACTTTCTCGAACCCTGCTTGTGAAAGTGAACGAACCGCAATTGCGAGGTCGTTGAAAATGCAGAAGCCTCGCGCCCGTTCAGCGAAAGCGTGGTGCAAGCCACCTCCCGGATTAAAGACGTGGATGGCTTCGCCTTGCGTAATGCGACGAACCGCCTCCATGGTTGCGCCTACAGCTGCCCGGGCGCGATCAAACACGCCCGGCCAAGCTACGGTGTCGGGAGTGTCGAAGGGACCCGTTCCCATGGCATCGAGGCGTCGAACCCGTTCAATAAAGTGAGGTGGGTGCGCAAGTGTCAACTCATCAATCCTCGCAAGCGGTGGTTCGATCGTTGTGATCCACCGGTCTAAGCCGAGCTTGGCAAAGAGTGCTCGCGCCTCGCGGTAGCGCCCCCAAGAGCGTGTCAACGGCGAAAAACCACGCCCGTCGTAAAGTGGGTGGTAGGCGAGAAAAACGTCACCACTCATGGATGGCCTTGAATCGGGGAGCGGTGGCAGCTGGCCAAACCCCGGTGTTGGTTCGGACGACTAGGGATGAAGTGCGATTTCCGGTGCGCCAAGAACAACGGAAACCTTCCGGTTCCCCGCCAAGCGTCAGGGCCAAATTGCCTAGATTTGACAGACTTCGTAGTTCCAGTTGCCATTCGCCCCAATCATAGGCAACCGTTCATCGGTACAGTACGGTTTCCGTGGCGATGAATGGTCGCTTCCCAAGCAGGCGACGTAAATGGGGTTCGGATGTGATGCAATCCGCGCGATCGCACGTGACCGGTCTTGATCCAGTACCAGTTTCGCTCCTTCTCGAACAGGTAAAGCTTGTTCTGGAAGGTTCGCCGGCTCTTGCATCAGCACTTGTTGTGGGTGAAGTGACTTCAGTACGTGAAGTCGGTGGCCACCGGTACTTCACGTTGAAGGATGAGGACAAGGGCCAGTTGCGTTGTGTTCTGTTCCAGACGCAAATGGTGCGGGCGAGGATTGAGACGGGCCGGATGTACGTTGTCGGCGGACGGGTATCTGTGTACCCGGCGCAAGGTCAACTGCAGTTGTACGTCCGCGACGTTCGCCCAATGGATGTCGGCGACTTGCAACGCAAGTTCGAGATGCTCAAGGCCAAGCTGCAGTCTGAAGGATTGTTCGAACAGTCGCGCAAGCTCCTCCTGCCTTCATGGCCCACTCGGATTGGCATCGCGACATCGGCGACAGGGAGCGTGATCCACGACATCCAGTCAGTGATTGGGCGCCGTTTTCCAATGGCGGAATTGGTGCTTGCGCCGTGTTCTGTCCAAGGAATTGAAGCACCAAGTTCGATTGTTCGCAGTATCCGGGCGCTGTGTCGGGTGGGAGTGGACGTGATCGTGGTCGCACGTGGAGGCGGTGCACCTGAGGATCTGGCCTGGTTCAATGATGAGAAGGTTGTTCGAGAAGTTCGGCGGGCGTCCGAGGTTGCCTCCATTCCGGTGATCTCGGCGGTTGGACACGAGACCGATTTCACCCTGTGCGACTTTGTCGCCGATGTGCGTGCGCCAACCCCATCGGTGGCTGGTGAACTCGTGGTACGCGACGGGGCTGAGGTTATGGCCCACTTGGCCCACATCGAGCGACGTGTATCCACGGTCGCAGCGAAGGTTGTGGAAACACTGGAGCACCGGGCCACCGAGGCGTCAGGGCGCCTTGTCCGCCGAACCCGGGCAATCCTGGACGTGTCCGACGTCCGAACTCATGCATTGGACCAGCGCCTTGGTTCGCAAATCAGCACACGGGTCACCCTAGAAGCTGGACGGTTGGGGGCTCTCGAAGGCCATTTGGGGCTTCTCGTTCGCCAGCGTGTGGAGACGGCAGGGGCCCGCCTCGACACGGCATCGGGGAATTTGCGGATCCTTGGTCCTGTCCAGGTAGTTGCGCGTGGGTACGCGATCGTTGAAGATGAAACGCTTGGGAACGTCGTCACAAACGTCCGTGATTCACGGGTTGGACAAACCCTGCGGTTGCGGATGCGGGATGGCACGATTGCTGCGACGGTGACGACAGTCGCTCCGAATGACCTATCCCCTGGAGTGGTGAGCGGTTCCAATCGTCCAGGGTCACCTTAAAGCACGGAAACGAGAAGCAAGATGGTTCAGGGGCAGTCGACCAAAGATGATTCCGGGGCCACCTCGACGTTTGGGCAGAATCTCGATGAACTGGAGCGGATCGTGCGACGCCTCGAGACAGACGGTCACCTCCCATTGGAGGACGCGCTTGATCTCTATGAGCGAGGCCTCCAATTGAGCAAGCAGTGCCGAGAGCGACTGACCTCTGCGAGACAACGCCTGACCGAAATTGATTCATCTCAGGAAGACGTGGGCAATTCGGATGACGATCCCGGCGAGGACGTGGTGTAGTGAACGTAAGTGGGTCGGCCAGATGTCTGTCTCAGATGCGAGTTTGGGATCGTGCGTAACCGGGTAGGGTGAGGTGAGTTTCTTTTCAGACTCATTTCGATCTGCGGGGATTGAGTTGACGGCAATTCCGTGGGGACGGATCGTTGTGTCCATCGTCCTTCTAATCGTCATGATCACGATCCGGCGCCTTGTCACCGGCGCGGTGCGCCATGGATTGGTTCGGACGAGGACCGACCCAGGGCTCGTAATTCTGATTGAGCGCGGATCCCAGATCGTCATCACGTTCCTTGGACTGTCGTGGGTCCTCGATGTCTTCGGAATGCAGGTCAGTTCCATCGTCACGGTCCTTGGGGTGTCTGGCGTTGCGGTTGGCTTGGCGATCCAGGACGTCCTGAAGCAGCTTGTCGCGGGTATCTACCTCATTTTCAGCAGACCCTTCGTGGTCGGTGATTCAATCCAGATTCCGGTGGCTTCAGGAACGGTTCTTCGTGTCGACCTCCTGTTCACCGTCCTTGGAAAATCTTCCGGTGAAACCGTCATCGTTCCGAATGCGATGTTCATCGGGAATGCCGTGACCAACGGAGGTCACGTGAACCGATCCCGCTTCCGTGCCCGTTTCACGGTTCCTCTTGGAGGCGCGACGCCGGAACGACCTCATGTGTCCGACGCGCGTAGGCAAATCGAGGCTCTGATCCGTGCCTGTCCTGCCGTTGAAGTGGCACATCCAATCACGATAGAGGCGGAAGCGGTGACGGCGGAGGCGATCGTCCTCATCGTCTCGGCGGTTTCGACTCGGCTCTCTGATGCTCGTGATCAGTTGGCATGGGAAGTCGCCCGCACGATGCCGGGTGTCTCGCTGGTAGTGCTCGATGGCTGATATTCCTGGGCGGGTAGAAGATTGCTACCCGGATATGCCAATCCGACGCTGCGGAATATTCGGTGGCTCGTTCGATCCAGTTCATCGGGGACACTTGGTCGTTGCCAATGACGTAAGGGCGTCGTTCTCGCTTGACCGCATGGTGTTCGTTCCCGCCAACCGGTCGCCGTTCAAACCTGAACCCGGAGCGTCCGGCGCACAACGCATCGAAATGGTGCGCTTGGCGATCGATGGGTTGCCGTGGGCACACTGGTCGTCGGTGGAGGTAGATCGCCCAGCCCCGTCGTATACGATCAATACGCTCTTGCACTTCAAGGCATGTCTTCCTGAGACGGAACTTTTCCTGATCATTGGTGCGGATGCCTTGGCCGAATTTGCAGGTTGGCGCAATCCGGAGGGCATCCTGGATGCGGCAACCCTGATTGCGGTTGCCCGGCCTGGTTTCACACTAGACGCGTCGGGATCACTGTCAGCCCTATTAGTCGGGCGACAACACAGGGTCGTTCTCCACCAGACGGCCTCGCCCGACACGTCGTCGAGAGAAGTGCGGGCGAGGGTTCGGGAAAGGTTGCCTGTCGGTGATCACGTTCCGGATGCGGTCGCCCAATACATTGGGATATCCGGTATTTACCGAAATCAGTCGGGTGTGTGACACGACGTTTGAGCCAGTCATCGGAGTTGATGCCGTACAGTTGAGGGTGGATATGGCTTGTAGATGACTTCGCGTGAACTGACGCCCGACGATGAGATGGTGACCGGAATGCCCGGTTCCGGCAGTGGTGATGAGGCTTCCGAACTCTCGGAAGTGTTTATAGATCCCCGTGATCTTGGGGATGACCCCGATAGCGCTCCCCAGCTTTTCGTGCCCCGGCAGACTGATGCTGATGCATTCTCGTTGGCAAAGGACCTCGTCCAGGCCGCGTCCGACAAGGGTGCCTCTGATGTCTTGCTGATGGATATTCGCAAGCTGTCGATCGTCGCGGACTATTTCGTGATCTGCACCGGAGACAATGAACGGCAAGTTCGTGCTATTGCCCGGGCGATCCTTGACGTGGCTGATGAGGAATATGGGGCAGACCCAATCCACAAGCCTTCATCTGATGCCGAGGCAAGCGGATGGGTCCTGATTGACTTTGGTCCAGTGATTGCCCACGTGTTCTCGCAGACGATGCGTGAGTATTACCGCCTTGAACGGCTTTGGAGCGAGGCAGCGACGCTGCTGAGAATGCAGTGATCCACTTTGCAATGCGTTCCGTTGGTACAGGCAAGCGTGGTTGGATCCCTTGGTGCAGGACCTAGAGTGTCATGCCAGATTGTGGCAATAGGATGCGAGCAGACTGAAAGCAGGTGCTGGGAACACGGTATGGTCACCGTGTTCAAGCACTGCGCGGCCGCGTGAAGGCGAGGCTCGGGAATGTCAAGTAAGTGGGCTCGGGTCGATCAGGGGTCACGTGGTGGAAGCGTCTTCTTCGTCGCCGGCATGGTGCTGGGGAGCGCCTGTGGTTTGGTCATTGGGTCCGCACTCGGGTTTGAACTTCGGCCCGATCGCGTCCGCGCACTCAAGAAGGCGGTGAGGCGTGTCTTTGGCGGGCGCGATGACGAACCCCGTTTTGACCTGATGGTCTAGGGTTTCTGACCGGGGGCCTGCTCGCAACCTTGCCACGAACGGCTTGAATGGAACCTCACGCAAATTGGGTACGTCAATTGTTCAGGTGAACAATGGTTGCCCCTTCCCCTCCATCATTCGGGCTTGCTGCCTCGACTTGCCGGATCATTGGGTTCCCAGTGAGGTGTTGCCGGATGATCTGGCGCAGTACCCCAGTTCCTTTTCCGTGGATGATCCTCACCCACGGCATGCCACCCATGAACGCATCAGAAAGATAGCGATCAACTTGGGGCACGACATCGTCGGGGCGTGAACCCCGGACGTCAAGCTGCAGTCCGACCGGAGGCGCCCCACCGCTTCGGTTCGTGGTTGCACGTGAGTAGGTCACCTTTGGTTCCGGGACCGTTCCCGGGGTGATGGCATCGGATTCGCGTCTTGTAACACGCGAGACTTCGGAGATGTTCACCTTGGTCCGTAGAGTTCCCAGCTGGACCTCGACTGATCCGCTGACATCCGGTGCGGTCACAAGAACGCCGGCAGCACCGAGCCGGGTCACGTGGACCCGTTCCCCTGCGCGAAGCGGTGCCTCAGCGGGACCGGAGTCGCGACGCGCCTGGTGGCTGGGTCTTGCAAGAACCTCGCGCGCTGTCGCATTCAGGTCCTTGAGTGCCTGTGCGCCTACAGAAGGGTTAGCGTCCGCATGGAGTGTTGCGGACTGGGCACGTCGGATACGTGTGCGGGCCTCGTCCACGAGGACGGTGGCCTCTTCCCTTGCGCGGCGCAGAATGGCCGCACGCTCCTCATCGAGGAGCGCAAGACGATGCTCAAGGTGCGCCAGCCGGACACGAACTTCTGATTCGATCCGCGCGGCGGTGCTGCGTGCATCGCGTGCGCGGGCGCGCTCCTCCAGAATGCCTGCAAGCATGTCGTCAATCCGTCGCTCTTCTGGATTGATCAGGGAATGTGCGTCGGAAAGGATTGCCTCGGGCAGGCCGAGTCGTTCGGCAATGGCGAGCGCGTTGCTGCGCCCCGGAACTCCAATTTGAAGCCGGTATGTTGGCCGCAGGGTCTGCAGGTTGAACTCAACACTTGCGTTCTGGACACCGGGGGTCTCATACGCGAATGCCTTGAGCTCCGAGTAATGCGTCGTCGCAATGGTCAGGATCCCTCGCGAGACCAGATGGCTGATCATTGCCCGAGCGAGGGCCGAACCTTCGACAGGATCCGTCCCTGCGCCAAGCTCGTCGAGGAGGACCAAGTCGCCAGGTGTGGCGGCCTTGAGGATGCGGACGATATTGGTGAGGTGCGACGAAAACGTGGAGAGCGACTGCTCGATGCTCTGTTCATCACCGATGTCTGCGTAGACGTTTTCAAACACGGCAATGCTCGCACCAGGCAGGGCAGGTATGTGCATCCCAGACTGGGCCATCAGGTGCAGCAGGCCCGCAGTCTTGAGCGCAACGGTCTTGCCACCGGTATTCGGTCCAGTGATTAGCAGGGAAGTGACTGGCTGCGATACGACCGACTTCCTTGGGGATGGTGTCCCTGGAACGGCCGGCGTCTCTTCGGAACCCGGAACCAGCCCGAGATATATGTCAATCGGAACCACGCCGCCTCGTAGCAGCGGATGGCGTGCGCCAGGTAGGTTGAAGGCGCGATCGGTGCGGACTTCCGGGTGCACCGCGTCAATGGTCAGTGCATATCGTCCGCGAGCGATCGCCAGGTCAATCGCCGCAACGATGTTGACCGACGCGATGATGGGTTCGGACACGGTCGCGACAAGTGCGGACAGGGCTGCGAGGACGCGCTCGACTTCCTTGGCCTCAAGGATTTGGGCATGGCGCCAGTCGTTGTTCAGGGCGACCGCAGCGAGAGGTTCCATGAACACCGTCGCGCCGCTCGCTGACTCATCGTGCACGATGCCCCTGAACACGTTTCGCGAAGTCGCACGAATCGGCACCACGTACCTGCCGGCGCGCATGGTGATAAGTGGTTCCTGCGCGAGGCCTCGCTGCACCGCAGAATCAAGGATGCGCCGAAGCGTATCCATCAGCCGGTTGTAGGCGGTACGAACCTGGGTCCGGGCACGTCCCAGCTCCGGG
This sequence comes from Thermoflexus hugenholtzii JAD2, assembly GCA_945907765.1. Lineage (GTDB taxonomy): Bacteria > Chloroflexota > UBA11872 > UBA12225 > UBA12225 > UBA12225. Next base: position 25,311 of record CAMDTO010000020.1, read on the forward strand.
GAGGCGCGATCTAGCACCTCGGCATCGTCGGAGATGGCGTCACGCAAGGCGCGCACGAGGGCCGAACAAGGATCAAGGGTAGACGCACGGTTTGCCAGATTCGGCAGGTCGCCGCCGAGGCGCAACACTGCGGACCGGATTGATGCCACGCTCTCAAGATGGTCTCGCAGGTCAACCAAGACCCGCGGATCGAGGGTTGCGCCTATCCGGGCGGTTGTTGCCGCCTCTCGGACGTCGCGGACGCTTCGAATGGTGAAGTCCGGGGCAAGTTCGAGCAGACGCCGGGCTTCCGAGGTTTCGGTGAGCGCGTGGTTGATGGTCAACCGTGAAGCGACGGGCTCAGATGCAAGTGCCAACTCACGGCTCGCGCTGAACGCGGCAAAGTTGGCTAGCCGGTTACGGACCGTGTCGAACTCGAGCGTCGTGAGGGCGCGTGGGTCCATGTCGCCAAGTGTAAGGAATATCTATCACCCCAATGGGAACGTTGAGCAGTCCTGCAAACCGCGTAGCTAGCCGGCGGGGCAGACGGGGGACGGTTTGCTAATCCGTCCCGCGGAGTGACAAGCCAATTGGCAAGCGCGTGTTGCTGGTAGGTCGACTACTGCTCCTGCGCCTCAATCGACACTTCGATCCCCGATGCGTCAGGGTCATCGTTCTGGTGGATGACGACTGCCGATGCCCGTGTGACGCCGGCGAGGTCGCTGGCAGCCCCGTTCAAGTCGGCACAGAGTGACGCAGGTGCGGTGATGGTGACCGTTGCGACAGGAAGCGCCACGCTGACCTTGCGCTCTGACTTCCACCTGCGGACGGCCTCGGTTGCTTCGACAATTGCTAGCCCAGACGCGAGCGATTGCTCGACATTGGATGTCCATGTTGCATGGCTTGCCGGCCATGTCGCGACGTGGACCGACTTGGCACCATCAGTCTCGGCGAATGCTCCCATATAGACAGCTTCAGTCACATGGGGCAGGTACGGCGCAAGCATCTTTGTGACGAAGAGCAGGGCGTGGTGCAAGGCGTAGCGCGCACCGTCGGCCGATCCGGAATACAGGCGGGCCTTGACGAGTTCGAGATAGTTGTCACACAGGTCGGTCCAGAAGAACCGTTCGATCTCGGTGCGACCGGCCGCGAACTCATAGCCATCAAGGTCTTTGGTAACCCGGTGCGTGACGTCGGCGAGGCGAGCGAGGATCCACCGATCCGTCGCCGTGAACGCCGAGACCGGGGGTTCCTCTGGCGGCACATACCCACCAAGAAAACCTTGGCTGAAACGAACGGCATTCCATAGTTTGGTGACCAGGCGAGACCCATTCTTGAAGACTTCCTCAGAAAGTTGGGTGTCGCCCCCGGTCCTTACGGAAGCTGTCCAATAGCGCACCGCGTCCGCGGAGAATTGTTCGAGCATGGCCGTCGGATCTTCGGCAGCCTTGAGCTTGCTTTTCGAAATCTTCTTGCCGGATGGGTCAAGCGCATGCCCTGAGATCAGGACATTCGTCCACGGGATGTCTCCAGTGAGGTAGATGCTTCGCACAATGGTGTAGAAGTCCCAGGTCCGGATGATGTCGTGAGCGTTCGGACGCAACGTCATCGGCCGGAAGCGAGCCTCGAACGCTTCGGGGTCGATGCCGTACGGTGCTGCCAACGTCGCGCAGATTTGCGGTGTAACCGAAGACGTCGCCCAAGTGTCCATCACATCGGGATCAGGCGAATACCAGTCAGGCCCGGTCGCATGGCAGGAGGGGCACGCTTCCACGGGTGGAGCGGTGTCCTGCGGGTCGACGGGCAACATGTCGTCGGCTGCGGTGACGATGTGCTTGCATGCATTGCAGTACCAGACCGGAAATGTCACGCCGTAATATCGCTGACGTGTGATGTTCCAGTCCCAGTTCAGTCCCTCCACCCAGGTCTCGTACCGGGTCCGCATGTGTTCCGGGTGCCACTTGATCCGACGGCCAGCATCAATCCAGACTTGCTTCTTGTCCAGCAGACGGATGAACCATTGTCCGGCAAGCAGGTATTCGATGTGAGTCCCGCACCGTTCGTGGACGCCAACCGTGTGTTCGATCGGCTTCTGGGCGAGGATGAACCCGCTAGCGCCAAGATCCTCGAGGATGCGTGCGCGGGCTTGCTTCAGCGTCAAACCCTCGTAGGGCCCTGCAATCGCATTCATCCGGCCATCTGGGGTGATTGCCATCTTTAATGGCAGGCTGTGATCTCGCCACCATCCAACGTCCGTGACATCCCCGAACGTGCAACACATGACCGCGCCAGTGCCCTTTTCCGGGTCGGCGTGCGTGTCGGCAAGGATCGGGACTTCGGCACCAAAGATCGGTGTCAGCGCGGTCTTGCCGACCAGATGGCGATACCGGTCATCGGTCGGGTTGACGAATACGGCGACGCAAGCGGCAAGCAGTTCCGGTCGCGTCGTGGCAATCTGGATTGAAGGTGGATTCTCGCCGGTAGGCACTGAAGTTTCCATCCCGACGAGGGCAAACGGGATCGTGGTGAATTGTGAGGCAACACCCGGCTTGTCGTCGATTTCTGCCTGGGCAACACCAGTCCGGCACGTCGGGCACCAGAGAGTTGGAGCCTCCTGGCGGTAGGCGTCACCTTGCCGGAACAACTTGAGAAACGCGGTCTGTGAAACCTTCCGGGACCGCTCATCGATGGTCGAGTAGCGCAAGCGCCAGTCAACCGATAGCCCCAATCGGGACCAGAAGCGTTCGAACTGGGTCTCCACCTGATGCGAAAGGGTCAGGCACTCCTCGATGAAGGCCCGGCGGCCGATGTCCCGCGCACGAACCCCGCGGCTATTCTCAGTGAACACTTCTGTAGGCAAACCGTTGTCATCGAACCCGAATGGATAGAAGACACTTCGTCCGCGCATCCGGTGGTACCGGGTCATGATGTCTGCGTGGGAGTAAGAGAAAACGTGGCCGACATGGATCCGTCCCGAGACGGTGGGTGGCGGAGTATCAACCAGATACGGATCACCCGGGTGGGAAGGATCGAACTGGTAGACGCCGGACGATACCCAGCTATCCTGGATCTGGGGTTCGGCGGTTCGGAAGTCGTACTTTGCAGGCAACTCAGGCATGGTGCTGTCAGTATAGGGAAGTGCCCCGT
>CAMDTO010000021.1 GCA_945907765.1 Thermoflexus hugenholtzii JAD2
GACCGATTAGGGAGGTCAGACCACATGTCTACGGCAACCGCGACTCGGCTTAAGCCACTGGGTGACAAAGTGGTAGTGCGGCCGACGCAGCGCGAAGAAACGACTAAGAGCGGAATCGTCCTGCCGGACACCGCCAAAGAGAAGCCCCAAGAAGGCGTGATCATTGCTGTTGGCACCGGACGAGTGCTTGACAATGGTGAGCGGATCGCTCTCGAGGTCCATGAGGGCCAGAAGGTTCTCTACGCGAAGTACGCCGGGACCGAGATCAAGCTCGACGGCGAGGAACTCCTGATCCTGTCCGAGAAGGACGTGCTCGCCGTCGTCGAGGACTAACCCTCAGCGATGCGCTGCACGCCTAACCGGCTGCGGTACACATAAGGCGGGGACGCTCAAGAGCGTCCCCGCTTTGTTTGTACCGCGGAGCAAATCAGTCTGGGGTATGTGCCTCTAATTCGAGGTCCGCGTCGACCATCAGGTTCACAAGCCCTTCAAAGGTGACCTTGGGGACCCATCCGAGCTTTTCTTTCGCCTTCGACGGGTCTCCAATCAGGAGATCGACCTCGGCTGGACGCAGAAGCGCTGGGTCTATCACGATGTAGTCGCGCCAGTTGTTGATCCCGACCCGCCGGAACGCGAGTTCGACCAGTTCGGAGACGGTGTGTGTTTCGCCGGTGGCGATCACATAGTCATCCGGTGTGGGGGGCTGAAGCATCATCCACATTGCCCGCACGTAGTCTCCGGCAAAGCCCCAGTCGCGACGAGCGTCAAGGTTGCCCAACCGGATTTCCTGCTGTTTGCCCAACTTTATGCGCGCAACCGCGCGTGCGATCTTGCGCGGGGCGAACTCGAGGCCACGGCGCGGTGACTCGTGGTTGAAGAGAATCCCGGAACACGCATACATGTTGTAGGACTCTCGGTAGTTGACCGTGATCCAGTGCCCGTACACCTTCGCAACACCGTACGGACTGCGCGGGTAGAACGGGGTGCGCTCGGTCTGTGGGACTTCCATGACCTTGCCGAACATCTCCGACGAGGATGCCTGGTAAAAGCGGATGGCATGGTCCGCCACCCTGACGGCCTCCAGCATCTTTGTTACGCCCAGAGCCGTGAACTCTCCGGTGAGAACTGGCTGGCCCCACGATGTCGGTACGAACGACTGAGCGGCAAGGTTGTAGACCTCGTCCGGACGTGCGTGCTGGATGGCCTTGATCAGGGAGAGTTGGTCGAGCAGGTCTCCATCAAGCAGCTCGACGTGGTTGATGAGATGGCGGATCCGCTGGTCAGTCACGACGCTTGATCGTCGGATGAGTCCGAAGACGTCGTAGCCCTTCTCGAGAAGGAGTTCGGCCAGGTAACTGCCGTCCTGGCCGGTGATGCCGGTGACAAGTGCGCGAGGCATTGCAGGGTTCCTCCTTGGCGATGCCCTTGCCGGAGAATTTCCCGGAAGAGGCGCGGTTGGTGTCGTTCGTAACGTCCCGAGGTGGTTCGCGGTACATTTATGTTGACTGTGGAGAAATCCTGCTGCAAGAATGTTTCTTAGTAATCAACATGACGGAACTCGAGCTACCTAAGAGACATTCACCATCCGACCAACTAGGGTTTCTGGCTCCGCGAGCGCAGGCAGCCAGACCCAGAAGCCGGGTGCGACAGGCATTCGATCCCCGGTTGCTTGGTGATGCTGTGCGCGAGGCTCGCACGTCGCGACGGCCAACCTTGACCCTTGCTTCCCTTGCATCGGCTGTCGGATGCTCGGTTGCGCTCTTGAGCAAGGTAGAAAACGGGGTGGTGGTTCCCTCGCTTCCCATGTTGTCGGCGATTGCGACTGCAGTCGGCGTGCCAGTCGGGATCCTGATAGGTGGTGCATCTCGTGCAGCCCCGACCGGTCATCTGGAATCCCAAATCCAGCGGGTCCATGCCGCACGCCTGCTAGGTTGGCGCCCGGACCTTGGGCCACTCTTTGAGGCAGAGCGCCTTGGAACCGGTGATGTCGAGATGCGCGCCCGCATTCTGGCACTCCTTGCAGCTTTCGATCCGGATGCCGTGTCCGGAGGCGTCCGCATTGCCGACGCCATCGCCCTAGTCGCGCCGGGGAGGATGGATACAAACCCCGTTTCGCGTGCGCCAGATGCTCGCGCCGAGGTGCTCATGACTGCTGGCGAATTGGCCCTGGCGCGCAGTGATGCAGCCGAGGCAACGGCGCTTTGGGGCCGAGGTCTCGCCTGCGCGACTGGCGCAGGCATTTGGCAAACCATGGTTCGCGCTCGCCTTGCCCTGAACCTCGCGCGCCTCATCGAAGGATCGAACACTTCAATTACCGCATTCACGCTGGCAAGGGAGTCACTCGAACTCGTCTTGGATCCCGCAATGGTTGCAAGACGTGAGGCGAACCTCGACGGGGACGGCCCCGCGACCGGGACCGTTCTCGCACTTGCGATCATTGCGACGGCCCGGGGGTTGCTTGCGGAGGTCGTCGGGAGAATCGCGGTCTCACCGGTGAGGCGTGACGCCCGCACGGAGCAAGTGGTCAGGCCTGATGTCTCGCATAGCCGTCACTTGCGATAGGTTATATCGAGGGGAACCTACCCCAGCGCCGGGGTAGCCGCGCTATCCAGTCGCGGCGTGGAACTCCCGGGGGTTCCTCAGGGAGCCGCCGGAGATATCACGGGCGCTGGTTCATCGTCCAGGCCAATCGCAGTGCGCGTGACGTCGACCGATTGCAGGTCGAGCGCGGTGGCTACGTCATCGGGCCGACCGGCGCCAGTTGCGTCGTGTCTCACCACCAACCAGAGACGCGCAACCGCTCCCGAGGAATGCCGATCGTCTTCAAGTGGGGAAGACGCGTCCCATATCCACGATGCATCGATAAGGAACGGCCGGATGTCGACGTTGCTGGACTTGCCATCGCGAGTGCGAGTGACGAGTGCTTGTGGACTGTCCAGAAGGGTTCTCAGCCTCGTGTCCAGTTCGGCGCGCGATGGCAAGGGCGGGGCTGGGGTCAACGGTGCGAGCCACTCGGCAGGAGGACGTAACGGTTGCTCATCGTTCAGTAGGTGCGGGTTCGGCACCAGTGGCGCGCCTGTCTGGGTGGGGGTGCCCGGGTCGCGTTCTGTCGGGAATGACCCATCGTCGTTTGGGGTTTGGTCCGACACGGTTGATGGATCGCTTCTGCGCCGGTCGTTCGCGGATCCGGAACGTGAAGGTGAGGCGATGACCGCCGGGTCCGGGACGCGCCGTGCCCATCTGGTGCCGGTCTCGCTGGCAAGCGACATCTCGGTTTCTGACGTATTGGACAGTGTAATGATGAATGATGCCCACTTCATGACCGCGGTCATTGAAGGCGCGTCGAGGTCGACCCGGGAGGCATCGCAAATCTCGCAGCCAGATGGCAACTGTGATCCGAGGGCCGTGATGACGTCCTCGGGCGAAATGCTTTCCGCAAGGTGGATGTCGACGCGTTCGCGCAGGCCGACAGCACCAAGGGAGAGGGGCGACGCAAACGCGATGCGCGGGCGGGGTGTGAAACCATGGGTGTAGGCGACTGGTAATCGGGCGCGACGCACGGCTCGTTCCCAAACCCGGGCGAGGTCGAGATGCCCGATGAACCGGAGTGGACCGAGCTTGGTGAAAGTCAGCCGGATACGCACGACGGCCGGGCGCATTGTCCGTTCGGTCACCAGTCGTCCGGTCGGGATTCCGTCCGGGGGTTCATCCAGGATTGGTGGACCCATCGCGCTGATGAGGTCTGCGGGTTCGGTGGTCATTGCCGTTGGTCATACCATGCCGGCGCATATCGTCACGCCGGAGGCACCGGGACGTTCAGTAGAGGTGGCGGCGGCGTAGTGGACTGACCCGGGGAGTTGTGTGAGAAGGGTCGGCCCGAACCCGAACGGGAGAGATGGCGTGCTGGTTGTGTGGATGAGACATTCAGGGGCACGTTTGATGGGCAGAAGGCGAGCACATTGGCACGAATGCTGATCCGTCGCCGGTCGTTCCGGGAAGAGGCGCCTGGGCCACGGACGCTTCTCATCGTCCTGCTTTCTGGGCTTCTATTGCTCGGAGGGTGCGGGATCGGGGTCGCCGGTGCGGCGGGCTTTGCCTACACGGCGGTCATGCGTGACCTTCCAAAGGCGGCCGACCTGAAATCACGCCCGATGGCCCAAGTCACGAGTCTTTACGACCGCACTGGGACCCAGCTTCTTTACGAGTTCTACGAGGAACGCCGGTTCTGGGTCGACCTACGCGATGTCAACCCGGTCATGATCAAGGCCACCCTTGCCGCCGAGGATGTCAGTTTCTATTCCCATCCCGGTTTTGACGTCCGCGGGATCATTCGGGCAGTCGTGAATGACTTGACCCGGCGCCGGGGCGGGACGCAGGGTGGATCAACCATCACGCAGCAGTTGGTGAAGCGGCTGCTGCTATCCAGCGAGCAGACCTACATCCGCAAGATACGTGAACTCGTGCTTGCGGTTCAAGTTGAACAGGTCTACTCAAAGGATGAGGTACTTGAGCTCTACCTCAACCAAGTCTTTTATGGGAACCAGTCCTACGGAATTGAGGCAGCCGCGCTGTCGTACTTCGGCAAGCACGCCATTGAACTCAACCTCGCCGAGGCCACGATCCTCGCCGGGCTCGTGCAAGCCCCGTCCGATTACGATCCCGTCATCAACCCCAAGGCGGCGCTTGACCGTCAGGACGATGTCCTTTCCGTGCTGGTGCGCTACCAGATGGCCACGCAAGCGGAGGCTGATGAGGCTCGGCTCGAAGCTGAGGCATTTACCTACAAGCAGTTGCGCACAGACATAAAAGTTCCCCACTTCGCCTTCTACGCGCGCGAGCAACTCTCACGCAGGGTAGACCCCGAGGCATTGCGTGGAGGCCTGGCCGTCATCACGACAATCGACCTGGCTCAGCAGCAGATGGCGCAGGACATCGTGGCGAAGCGGGTCGCCGGACTGAAGTCACAGCGGGTCAACAACGGTGCTCTCGTCTCCGTCAATCCCCGAACCGGCGAAATCCTCGCGATGGTCGGCAGCGTCGATTTCAAAAACGTCGAGATCGACGGGCAGGTGAATGTGGCGACATCGCTGCGACAGCCCGGGTCCTCATTCAAGCCTCTGGCATTCGCGGCGCTCTTCGCGACCCGGAAGTGGGTTCCGGCATCGACGGTCGTTGACGAGCCGATGACCCGTCCGGACACGAGTGCACCGTCAGGCATCTACCGCCCTGTCAATTACGACGGAAAGTTCCATGGAACCGTCACGCTGAGGTCCGCGCTTGCGAATTCCTACAACATCCCGGCACTGCTCGTGCAGGAGACGCTTGGCACCAAGGAATTGGTCCGAATTGCCCGGGCCCTGGGGATCGCGACCCCGCTGCCAGAGGTGCAGAGCCTGACACTTGGGGCTGGCACGGTGCGCCTCCTTGATATGGTGGGGGCCTACAGTGCGTTCGCAAATGATGGGATGCGCGTTGATCCGACACCATTCCTACGGATCTCCTACAAATCTGGAGCCGTGATCTGGGACGCTACCGAAGTCCGGGGGGAACGGGTCTTGCCGTCCGAATCCGCGTACATGGTCACGTCGATCCTTTCGGAAAATCGGGCACGTTACCCGATGTTCGGTACCGTTCTGGATCTCGCGGGAGGTCGGATTGCGGCTGTCAAAACCGGAACAACCAGCGACTACAAGGACTCACTGACGATTGGGTACACGCCGAGCCTGGTGGTCGGTGTATGGGTTGGCAACACCGACTCGAAGCCGATGATGCAGGTTGCGGGCAGCCTTGGTGCGGGTGGGATCTGGAAGGAGTTCATGGACACGTGGCTCAAGGGTCGCCCCCTAGAGACGTTCCCGATGCCTGCCACGGTCAAGACGGGGACGGTGTGTGGCGTGCCGGAACTTCTGTACGTCGGTGCGACGCCACCGCAGTGCGGCATTGCCGGGGCTGGCCCGGTTCGCACTCCCCGGCCGACGCCTGACCTGCCTCCTGCTTGACCGCTTGGTCCGTCCGGTGTCCTCGTCAATCGGTATCGTGACAACGTGACATGTCGCTCCCTTGACAACAAGGCACTCAAGTATTATGCTGTCAGCAATACCAGCGTGGTCGTGACCGGCCACCGCCCGAGGTGAAAGATTGTCTGACCTGGTGGCCCCGGAACGTGCCAAGCCCCGGCGTCGCCGTGGGTCCCGCGATCTGCCCGCATCCCTGCCGGTCCTGCCACTGATCAACACCGTCGTTTTCCCGAGAATGACGGTGCCTCTTCTCGTCGAGATGCCTGCGTCGATAAGCGCGGTCCTCTCGGCTAACACGGACCGTCCCGTCGTGATGCTTGTCGCGCAGCGACGCGAGGACTTGGGCATGGTAAGCCCTGAGGATCTCTATCAGGTTGGCACGGTCGCCCAGGTGGTGCAGTCCATTCGTGTGCCAAGTGGTGGACTGCAAGTGGTGGTGCAGGGCCTGACGCGGGCCAAACTGATCGCGTGCACGAGTGTCGACTACGCGACCGGCGAACCGCGTGTTCCGGAAATGCCGACGGTAGAAGGTGCCGAACCAGCAGGGACAGCCGTGGAAGCGGAGACTGGCGGCGGGTCCGATGGTGACGGCGCTGGTGAAGACGCGGTGACGCCTACGACCGGACCCGGACCGACATTCCTGAGGACAACCTACGAAGCGCTTTCAGAAGGTGATACCCGCACGCTGACCACCGAGGCGCTCATGCGGTCGGTGATGAACCAACTTGAGCAACTGATCGAGAAGGGTCGTTCAGGCCATCCAGAAGTGCTCACCACGGCGCGTAGCACCGAGGAACCCGGTTGGCTGGCGGATATCGCGGCATTCGCGCCGGACCTGACGGTTCCCCAGAGGCAACAGCTCCTTGAGATCACTGACCCCACTGACCGCTTGCGTGCCGTCTCTGGGTTCCTTTCGCATCACTTGGACATTGTCGATCTGAAGAACAAGATCCAGGGTGAAATCCACAAGGGCATGGAGAAGACGCAGAGGGAATATTTCCTCCGCGAACAGATCAAGGCTATCCACCGGGAACTCGGTGACGGCGATCCACAGCAAACGGAAATCGAAGGCTTGCGTCAACGGGTTGTCCAGGCCGGAATGCCCGAGGCTGTCCGCGAACGGGCGACGCGTGAGATTGACCGGTTGCCAATGATTCCACCCGGGTCGCCCGAGACGGGAATCGTCCGCACCTATGTCGATTGGCTTGTCAGCCTCCCGTGGTCAAAAGAGACGCCCGACTCGCTTCACCTTCGTGACGCGGAACGGATTCTTGACGAGGATCATTTCGGTCTCGAGAAGGTGAAGGAGCGGATCATCGAGTTCCTCGCGGTTCGGCGCCTGTCCGGGAAACTGCGTAGCCCGATCCTGTGCCTCGCCGGACCTCCGGGTGTCGGGAAGACCAGTCTGGGTCGGAGCATCGCCCGCGCCATGGGGCGGACGTTTGTCCGCATCAGTCTCGGTGGCGTACGGGATGAGGCGGAGATCCGCGGGCACCGGCGCACGTATGTCGGCGCGATGCCAGGTAGGATCCTCCGCGGGATGCGCGACGCGGGTGCTCGCAACCCGATCTTCATGCTCGATGAAATCGACAAGATCGGTCGCGACTTCCGTGGTGATCCGTCGAGTGCGTTGCTTGAAGTGCTTGACCCGGAGCAGAATGCCACCTTCTCCGATCACTACCTCGAAGCACCCTTTGACTTGTCACGGGTGCTCTTCATCACGACGGCCAACTTGTTGGACCCAATCCCGCCGGCGCTTCGGGATCGCATGGAGGTGATCTCCATTCCCGGATACACCGAGGAGGAGAAGGTCCAGATCGCAGCCCGGTTCGTGGTTCCGCGGCAGCTCGAGCAGCATGGGGTCACGACTTCTCACGTGCAGATCGATGATGAGGCACTACGCCTGATCATCCGGGGGCATACCCGCGAAGCGGGCGTGAGAAACCTTGATCGGCAGATTGCTCAGGTTTGCCGAAAGGTGGCGCGTACGGTCGCAGAGGCCGCAGATGACGCAGCTGCGCAGGCGGTCACGGTTCACGTGACGGCAGAAACGATCGACGGGTTCCTGGGGCCTGTCAGGTTCGAAACTGGTGAGGGTGCACGTCGGGATGAAGCTGGTGTGGCGTTTGGCCTGGCAGTGACCGAGACGGGTGGTGACCTGATCGAAGTGGAGGCCACGTGGGTTCCAGGCCGGACCGATGCCCAGGCTCCTCTGGTGTTGACCGGCCAACTTGGCGACGTCATGCAGGAATCGGTGCGTGCGGCGTTCAGTTACGTGCGAGGACGCGCGGCTGACTTCGGTGTTACGCCCAATTTCTTCGAGACGCATGGGGTCCACGTGCATGTGCCGGCCGGGGCGCAGCCAAAGGATGGGCCGTCAGCGGGGATCACGATGACCACCGCGATTGCTTCGGCACTTTCCGGTCGTGCCGTCCGGTCCGATGTCGCGATGACCGGGGAAGTCACTTTGCGGGGCAAGGTACTGGCAATCGGTGGCGTCAAGCAGAAGGCGCTCGCGGCGCATCGCGCCGGGATGAAGGTGCTGATCCTGCCCGCTGAGAACCGCAAGGACCTGCCGGACATCCCGCCTGATATCCGGAAGGCTCTAAGAATCGTCTGGGTCGAGGAGGTTGATGAAGTGTTGCGACTGGCATTGCGTCCGACACGGAATGGTTCGGCTCGCATTCCGGCCCCACCATCCGCACCATAGGGAAGCCCGTCAATGGTTCCAACACCGCCCCGATGGGGCGTGAACTCACAGGAATTGGCGCGGGGTGGCAACCACCTACGCGTACGAACCCGATAACGTCGGAGGGAAAGCAGTCATGGCAAAGGTAGTAGGCATCGATCTCGGGACCACCAATTCGGTCATCGCGGTCATGGAGGCCGGTGACCCGGTCGTCATCCCCAATGCGGAAGGCGGGCGACTGACGCCGTCGGTGGTCGCATTCACGAAGACCGGTGAGCGCCTGGTCGGGCAGCTTGCCCGCCGGCAGTCGGTCCTGAACTCTGAGAACACGGTTGCGTCGATCAAGCGGTTCATGGGAATGGGTTTGGCGCAACGTCAGTCCGAGGCTTCGAGCACGGCGTACAAGATGGTCGCGGGCCCAAAGGGTGAGGCGCGGGTAAACCTGCCGAACGGCGGCAAGGATTTCTCGCCCGAGGAGGTTTCAGCCTTCATCTTACAGAAGCTCAAGACCGACGCCGAGAAGTACCTCGGTGAGAAGGTCACCCAAGCGGTAATCACCGTCCCGGCGTATTTCAACGATGCACAACGTCAGGCAACCAAGAATGCCGGACAGATTGCGGGTCTCGAAGTCCTCCGGATCATCAACGAGCCCACGGCCGCGGCCCTTGCGTACGGACTGGACAAGAAGAAGGCCGAGACCATCCTCGAGTGGGACCTTGGTGGTGGAACCTTCGACGTCTCGATCCTCGAAGTGGGTGACGGGGTGTTCGAGGTCAAGAGTACTGCCGGTGACACGCACCTCGGCGGTGATGACTACGACCAGCGAATTCTGCAATTCGTCGCCGGGCAGTACCTGCGCGAGGAAGGGATTGACCTTCGCAAGGACAAGCAGGCCTTGCAGCGCCTGATTGAAGCATCAGAGAAGGCGAAGATCGAACTGTCCGGCGTGATGCAGACCGAGATCAACCTTCCCTTCATCACTGCCGACCAGAATGGTCCGAAGCATCTTGCGGTCACGCTGTCCCGGGCGAAGTTCGAGGAGATTACCTCCGAGATCACTGAGCGGTGTGTCGCTCCGTTCCGGCAGGCGCTGAACGATGCGCGCCTCGATGCGAGCAAGATCGATGAGATTGTCCTTGTGGGCGGATCAACCCGTATGCCGGTCATCCAGCAACTGGTGAAGCGCCTGACGGGCAAGGAGCCAAACCTCGGCGTCAACCCCGATGAGGTCGTGGCCGTGGGTGCTGCCATCCAGGCGGCGGTGCTGACCGGCGAGGTCAAGGATGTCGTTCTTCTCGACGTCACGCCACTGTCGCTCGGTGTCGAGACCCTTGGTGGCGTAATGCAGCGGATGATCGAGCGCAACACGACCATCCCAACGCGCAAGGCTGAGACGTTCTCGACCGCCGAGGACAGCCAGACCGCGGTGGATATCCACGTCCTGCAGGGCGAACGTCCACTGGCACGCGACAACATGACTCTTGGTCGGTTCCGCCTGGAGGGAATCCCGGCGGCGCCTCGCGGAGTGCCTCAAGTTGAGGTCACGTTTGACATCGATGCGAACGGCATCCTGAATGTGTCGGCGAAGGACCTTGGCACCGGGCGTGAACAGCGGGTCACCATTACCGCAAGCACTCACCTCGACAAGTCCCAGGTGGACCGCATGGTGCGCGAGTCGGAGCAGTACGCTGCCGAGGACGCCAAGCGTCGCGAGGAGATCGAGACGCGGAATCGGGCGGACAGTCTGGTCTACCAGACTGAGAAGACCCTCAAGGACTATGGCGATAAGGTCAGTGAGGCCGAGCGTACCGAGATCGAAACGTCGGTAACTAGCCTCAAGGAAGCTCTGAAGGGTGAGGACGCAGACCGGATCAAGTCACTGACCGAGGAGGTCGAGCGGGTCTCGTTTAAGCTGGCCGAGGCGATGTATAAGCAGACCGGCCCAGGTGGCACCGACGATGCCGGCGGTGAACCAGGTGCGCCGAATGCCGCGAAGCCTGGACCGGATGACGACATCGTGGACGCCGAGTTCAAGGCATCTGACGACAAGCGCAAGTAGGCAGTCCCGTGCGTGGACCGACCGTCCCACCTCGGCTTCGTCGACACGTCACACGTGTGTCGGCGGTCGGTGGTGGGGTGTGTCCCCACTCGGCTGCACGGCCAAAGTGCGGATGACAGTGTTCGGGTGCATGCCGGCCATGGGAGCGTGACCGATGGAAACAACAATCGACGGAAATGGTGGTGATGGGGCTGAGGTGGTCGTGCCTGCGACGCCTGAGGAGCGCATCGCGCATTTGGAATCGGAACTCGCGGTGGCCAGGGATTTGGCGGCGAAGGCCGAGAAGGATGTCCTGTACGTCCGAGCGGACTTCGAGAACAGTCGGAAGCGGCTCCAGCAATCGTACTCTGACCAGGCGCGCCGACAGCAGAAGGGGTTGCTTGGCAAGATGCTGGCTGTCCTTGACAACCTCGATCGCGCCGTCGCGTACGGCGAGGGTGCGGCAGTGGATGCTGAGCGCATGATGCAGGGGGTTCGCCTGACCCACTCGTTACTTCGCGATGCCTTGGTTGCCGAGGGGGTCAAGGAGATTGCGGCCACTGGCGAGATGTTCGATCCGGCGGTTCATGAGGCAATCGCAAGCGAAGTTGCTCCTGACCGTCCCGACGGTCAGATCATTGCGGAACTCCAACGGGGATACAGGTTCGGCGAAGAACTGCTGCGCCCGTCGCTGGTGCGCGTTGCGACACGGGAATGACGCAACCTCGCCCCGGGATTTCCATACGCGTCGGTTGGCCCGCCCATCGCACATGATTGCGATGCGATTTGCTTTGGGCAACGGGACTGGTGTGTGCGACACGTTCGACGCACGCCTGGCGGGGAAGGCGCCTTGAGGCCAGATGAACAAGGATTACTACAAGCTTCTCGGGGTCCCGCGGACGGCGACCGAACGTGACATCAAGACGGCCTATCGGAAGCTGGCGCGCCAGTACCACCCGGATGTGAATCCTGGGAACGCCCAGGCTGAGGAACGGTTCAAAGAGATTGCCGAGGCGCACGATGTGTTGTCGGATCCGGAGAAGCGTCGTCGCTTTGACCAATTCGGATCCGGTACCCCTCGGGCCGGTGCTGGGCCCGGAAGGGGCAGCGCGGTCAATTGGGCGGACGTGTTGCGTCAGTCCCAAGGGCAGCAACGCGGCGGCCGGAGGCGGGTGCCGGAGGCGGAACCGGACATGTCCGACCTCCTCAAGGACCTGTTCGGCCGGGCCGGGGCGGGACGTGCCGGCGGCGGAGCGGGCCGTCCGCGCGTTGGCGAAAACCTTGAACAGGAGCTCTCTGTGTCACTTGAGGACGCGTTCCGCGGGGCCGTGCGGGAGTTTCAAGTAGAGGTTCCCGATGAGACCGGCACTGCGGTTCGCGAACGGATCGAACTCAAGATCCCGATCGGGGTGCGGGAAGGCGTGAAACTGCGTGTAGCCGGCAAGGGCTATTTCGGGCCAGGCGGAGGACCGCGAGGCGACCTGCTGTTCAAGGTGGTTATTGCGCCCCATGCGACGATCGAACGGCGCGGTGACGACCTTCACACCGAAGTTCCGGTGGCGGTGTGGGATGCAATGCTGGGGGGCGAAGTAGAGTTACGGACCTTGGGTGGTTCGGGAACGTTTCGCCTACCCGCCGAGACGCAGAATGGACGTACTTTTCGCTTGACCGGGCAGGGGATGCCACGCATCGAGGGGGGCAAGGGAGACCTGTATGCCAAGGTCAAGGTCGTCCTGCCACAGGAACTTACAGCCCGGGAGAAGGAACTGATCGAAGATCTCCGGCGGGGCCGCTCCGGACCGGACGGCTAGGTAGGCTGAGGAGGGGACGCGTCATGCCAATCCTTGATGATGAACCGTGTCTGACCATCGGCGTGGTCCACACGAAACTGGGCCTGCATCCGCAGACTATCCGACACTGGGAGAAACTGGGCTTGGTGCGACCGCACCGCGTTCAGAACGGAACCCGGGTGCGCATGTTCTCGGCAAAGGACCTTGAACGGATTTCACTCATCAAGCGGTGGATGGATGAACTCGGGGTCAACCTCGCAGGGGTCGAGATCATGCTGCGCATGCATGAACAGATCGAGCAACTTGCCGAGCAGTCTGCCCGGGAACGTCAGGCACTTGTCGACCAGTACGAAACCGAGATACGTCGTCTCAAGGACATGTTGTTGCGTGTCCAAGCGGAGCGACGGTAGGGCAAACGGTCTCAATCAACTGCCCCTCGCCTATCGGGCGGATTATTCCGATGTCCTCCCCGATATCGGTTGCGACAGACATGCGTGGGACTGGCAATGGAACGCCATACAATGGCGTTTGACGGGATATGCCAGCCACGCCAACCCGGTAGTGATGCGGACCGAGCCGAAGGCCCGACGATGAACACCCAGAGGTACACCCAGAAGGCAAGGGAGGCCCTCCTAGAGGCTGATCAGTACGCCCGCCTCCGCCAAGCGCCCGAGGTGGAGGTCGAGGATCTGCTGATGGCGATGCTTGACCAGAAGGACGGCATCATTCCACGCTTGCTTTCGCGCCTCGACGTGAACCCGGTGACCGTCGCCGAAGGGCTGGACGAGGCGCTGTTCAGTGCGCCACGGGTCACTGGGTCGGCGCAGATCGGCACGGGACCACGCCTCTACCGTGCGATCCAGAACGGGTACCTCGAGGCGAACCGACTTTCGGACCAGTACGTCAGTACTGAACACTTCCTATTGGCAATCCTCAGGGAAGACCGCTCCGGGATTGCGCCGACAGTACTGGTGCGGTGCGGTGTCACTCTCGACCGGGTTCTTGAGATTTTGACCGCGTTGCGTGGTGGCAGGCGCGTCATGGATGAGAGCCCCGAGACCAAGTACGAGGCACTCCTGCTTTACGGCACTGATCTGACCGCCGAGGCATCTCTCGGGCGGCTTGACCCGGTGATCGGACGGGATGAAGAGATCCGGAGGGTGATCCAGGTCCTGGCACGGCGAACCAAGAACAACCCGGTGCTCATCGGAGAACCGGGCGTTGGGAAGACGGCCATCGTCGAGGGTCTCGCCCAACGGATTGTTCGCGGAGATGTGCCGGAAACGTTGCGAAACCGAAAGGTCATCGCGATTGACCTTGGTCGTCTGGTTGCCGGGACCAAGTTTCGGGGCGAGTTCGAGGAACGCCTGAAGGCTGTTCTGTCGGATATCCAAGGATCGGCCGGTGAGGTCATCCCATTCATTGACGAATTGCATATGATTGTCGGCGCCGGAGGTGCGGACGGGGCGATCGATGCAGCGAACCTCCTGAAGCCTCTCCTCGCGCGGGGTGCGTTGCATTGCATTGGCGCGACGACCTTGGACGAGTACCGGAAACATGTAGAGAAGGATGCGGCACTTGAGCGGCGGTTCCAGCCGATCACTGTGCAGGAACCCACGGTTCCGGACACGGTGAGCGTCCTACGCGGGCTTCGAGAGCGGTTCGAGACGCACCACCGGATCCGCATCCGCGATGCGGCACTCGTGGCGGCGGCGACGATGGCGCAGAGGTACATCTCTGATCGTTTTCTTCCGGACAAGGCGATTGACCTTGTCGATGAGGCGTCGTCGAGGCTTCGTATGGAAGCCGAATCGCTTCCGGCCGAACTTGATGCACGTCGGCGTCGCATCCAGCAACTTGAGATCGAACGGGTCTCCCTCGTCAAGGAAGATGACCCGGATTCGCGTGCAAGACTGGTGCGGATTGAGGACGAACTCTCCCAGATCCGCCTTGAGGCAGGCGCACTGGACGAACAATGGTCTGAAGAGCGGGATGCAGTTGCCCGGCGCGGGCAACTGCGCCAGCGGATTGACGAGGCGAGGCTGGCGCTTGAGCGCGCCAAGCGAGACCAGAACTGGGAAGAAGCCGCCAAATACGAAAATGGCGTGATACCCGAGCGGGAAAAGGAACTTGCTCGGGTAGACGCGTCGCTGGCGGGGGGTGCCGGCACGCGCCTCTTCCGCGAGATCCTTGAGGCATCGGATATCGCAGCCGTCGTGGCGGCATGGACAGGTATTCCGGTGACCCGTCTGGTTCAGACTGAAATCGAGAAGCTGCTGACGCTTGAGGACACGTTGCGCCGACGAGTGGTAGGGCAGGAACGTGCGATTGCAGTGGTCGCCGATGCGGTAAGGAGAAGCCGCGCCGGCCTGGCCG
The DNA here is from genome assembly GCA_945907765.1 of Thermoflexus hugenholtzii JAD2. Classification (GTDB taxonomy): domain Bacteria; phylum Chloroflexota; class UBA11872; order UBA12225; family UBA12225; genus UBA12225. The sequence goes on from CAMDTO010000021.1 coordinate 14,911, forward strand.
ATCCGCGTCGGCCAATGGGTTCTTTTCTTTTCCTTGGACCAACCGGCGTGGGCAAGACACTGCTTGCACGGGCGCTTGCGGAGGCGTTGTTCGACAATGAGGATGCCCTGACCCGTATCGACATGTCCGAATATACGGAGAAGTCGGCTGTTTCTCGCCTCGTTGGCGCGCCACCCGGTTACATCGGTCATGACCAAGGTGGGCAACTGACCGAGTCGCTGCGAAGGCGGCCGTATCAGGTGGTCCTTTTTGATGAACTGGAGAAGGCTCACCCGGAGGTCGTGAATGTCCTCCTTCAACTTATCGAGGATGGACGACTTACCGACAGTCAGGGGCGAACTGTGGACGCCCGGCAATCCTTGATTGTGTTGACCTCGAACATTGGCGCCGAGGCAGTCACTGCTTCCGGCATTGGCGACCAGGACGGCCCAGAATCGGAGTATGCGGTGGATTGGGAGGCTGTTGAGAGTCTCGTCCGAGGTCACCTTCGCGATTTTTTCCGGCCCGAGTTCATCAACCGCATCGACGATGTTGTCGTTTTTCGCCCACTGACCAAGGCGACTCTGCGTCGCATCGTGTCCCTTGAAATTGGCCGTGTGCAAGAACGGTTGGAACCGCGGCAGATTGTCTTGGATGTGACCGAGGAAGCGACTGAATATCTTGCGGGGGCGGGAGATGACCGCGCCTATGGGGCGAGACCGCTCAGGCGTGTCATTCAGCGCGAGGTGGAGAATGTCCTTGCCCGTCGGATCCTGGAAGGTTTGATCGTGGACGGTGATATCGTCGGCGTCGATGCGATTGCAGGTGGTCTGCGGGTGGAGCGCCGTTCGGGTGGCCGAGGTTCCGCGATGGTTTCCGGAGGCGTGTGGCGGGGTTAGACGCACCATGCGCCAACTTGGCCCCCGTTGACCGCGAACCGATCACCTCCTGCCCCACAATCGCGAGGGGTTTGATGAGCGTTCATCTGGTCGGTTTTCCGGCGTTCCTCAAGTACACTGGCCTTGGTTATCAGGAGAGGGCACTGGGCGCTTCATGGCAGGAACCGGCGCGATTTCCCTTTGGAATCACTATCGAACACTGCTGTGGGATGGTCGACGGTGGGTGATCGCCGCGGTTGCCCTGTTCATTGGCGGAACCGTTTCCGGGTACAGCGCGGCAGTTTCGCAACCCCAGATGGTGATTGAGGCGATGGCGCCCCTGATCCAGGCGGTCGCGCAGGTCGGCGCGCAAGTCGTTGCGGCGACCGATCCGCTCACTCGCACTTGGGTGATCTTCCGGATGAACGCCGCCGCGGTCACCCAGTTTGTCGCCCTGGGTGTTGCCGGCGGGCTTGTGCCGGCGATAAATACCTTTGCGAATGGCGCGATGATCGGCGTCGTGGCGGCCATCGGTGGAAACCTTGGTGGTGGTCGGGTTAGTCCCGGTGTGATGGTGGCGGGCATTGCGCCCCATGCGGTCTTTGAGTTGCCGGCGCTATGGCTTGCGTCGGCGTGGGGCATGAAACTTGGGGTGTCGTGGTTATTACCGGGTGCAAGCGGGCGGCGGATGCACGAATGGCGGGAAACGGCTTCGGAAGCCGCGTACATACTCGTGCTGGCGGCCGGACTGCTGGTGATCGCGGCAGCCATCGAGGGAAATCTCAGTCTCGCGCTGGTACAGTGGCTTCAAGAGTAACGGTATACTCCGTGGTTAGTTGCCAGAATAAGGTGCGTGATGCCGAAAGCCAGAAAGACCGATCGCAAGCGCTTCGAACGTCAGGAGAAGCGCCGAATTCGCAATCGTGCCGTCCGTTCAATCGTGAAGACTTATGTGACGAGGGCGCGTCAGTCGATTGTGGCCTCCACTCCCGTCGCTGAGACTGTTGAGGCAGTCCTTCACGCGGTGCGACAACTCGACATCGCCGCCCGCAAGGGTGTGATTCACAAGAACAATGCGGCACGCCGAAAGAGCCGGCTGATGCGGCGGCTCAACGAAATCACTCCTGCCTGACAGGCAAAGTTGCGTTAAACCGGGAAATAGCCCCCAAGAGATGGGGGTGGGTATAGGTTTCCGGACTTCGGTGCATTAGGATCGACGCTGTGCCTGCAACTGCATGGCCTGCACGGCTCGAGCCGAGAGTTCAACCACCAGAAGCTCGATGGCTAGACGTGGCGCCTGTATCCCCGTCTTCAGGGCGAGGTCGGCTTCCAGAGTGCGCCGATGCAGGTAGACCAGAGCCCGTTCCCCAAGTCTTGACGCGCGCTCCCGGACCATTTTGACCGCGAACGGCTGCATGCGCATGTCACGGGCAATCGTTGCGTCGGGCTGATCCTGCTGCTCAAGTTCATGGACTGACAGGTGTTGGGTGATGGCTGATCGTAGCAACGAGATCACCTGTTCCGGGCGCATGTCTGATGCGTCGAGAAGCTGCGCCAGGCGCGTGGCTGCCTTTGCTCTCTGACCGTCGAGGATTGCCTGGGACAGCTCCCAGATCTTGGCGGTGGCAGTTATCTGGGGGCTCAGGAGTTCCACGTCGCGGGCTTCGACGGCTCGCCCCGGCCCTGCGTACGTGACGAGTTTGCGAATTTCGTTGCTTGCGAGACGCATGTCGGAGCCGACATAACGCGCAAGCAGCCTTGCAGCTTCGGCGGTGAAGGCACCGGATGACGGTGCACCCGGACCCGCGTATTCTTGCGCACGGGTGCGCATCCACCGCTCGAGCCCGGCTCCCTCAGGAATCGGATAGGTACGGGTGATCATTCCCGGGCGGGTGAACGCGGTTCCCAAGGCCGTGGCCGACGCCGGTGCCTCATCCTCGACAAAGATCACCACTGTCGACGCAGGAACTTCTGGGAGGTAATCGGCGAGTGCGTGTTCCGGGGACTTGGGAGGAGAAGCGGACGCTGACGACGCCCGTTTTCCTTTCGTCGGCCGGGTCACCACTCGCTCAGACGAAGAATCCTCATCGGGCGCGCCCTTGGCCGAGCGCCGGGTCGCGGCTCGGGCTTCCCGGGCGCCTAGGGACGCGACGACACTGCGGCATAAGACGACACGGCACTCAGCAAGGAACGGCATCGCTTCACACGCGAAGCGAAAGGCGTCAGGGGTGTAGGACGTGGCGTCGAACCGGGACGTGTTGACGTCAGCAAAGTCGGACGGAAGGCGTGCCCCAGCAACGAGTTCGCGCACTGCGTCCTCGCGGGAAACTTCATCGGGCCCACAAAGGAGATGTACCGTCATTGGCGTGGCGGGTGCGGATGCGTGTACCGTGCGCCGCGGGGGCGTCGGGAAACGCACACTCCCCAAAGGACAGGATACGTGACCGACCAGACTGTGGATTTGCTTGCCCGGCTTGTCTCTATCGACAGTGCGAACTCTTCGATGGGTGGTCCCGGAGAGGCCGACCTCGCAGCAGAAATCGCGTCGTTTGGGCATTCCCATGGTCTCGTCGTCGCGACCGACGAGGTCCTCCCTGACCGATCAAATGTGTCCCTGACATTGCCCGGAACCAGGGGGACCCAGACGGGTAGACGTCTCCTGTTCGATCTTCACCTCGATACGGTCCCGCATATTGGCATCCCGGATGCAACGGTACCCCGTATTGACGGAGATCGCATGTGGGGACGAGGCACGTGCGACACCAAGGGTGCATTGGCGGCGGCACTCGTGGCCGTCGGGCGTCTGGCGCGTGAGGTGGCGGACCGTGACGGCGAAGTGATGTTGCTGTTCACAGTCGATGAGGAATACCTCAAGCGCGGGGTTGCGCATGCGGTCGCGGGCGGATTGACCGCGACGGCTGCAATTGTAGGCGAACCGACGTCGTTGCGTCCGATCGTCGCGCACAAGGGGGCAGTACGTTTCCGGATTGTCACCCACGGCCGCGCGGCGCATACATCCAAGCCTGAGAACGGTGACAACGCAATCCACCAGATGGTGGAAGTGATCGATTGGTTGCGAGAACGTGGCGAACCAGCCCTGTCCTTGCGGGGTCATCCCAGGTTGACACCTCCGACGTTCACAATCGGCACGATTTCCGGAGGAGTCGGCGTTAATATCGTGCCGGACCGGTGCGTCATCGATATCGACCGTCGGACTTTGCCGACAGAGGACCCGGCGGCCGTTCTTGCGGAAATCGACGGGTGGCTGGCCGACCTGATGCGGGCGCGACCGGGAGTGAAGGCGACCCGCGAGGACCCATACATTTCGGAGCGGGGTCTGGACGGACCGGTGGATGGTTCACTGGTGGTCGCCGTGCAAGCGGCCGTGGCGAAGGTGACCGGCGGTGCGGTCGATGCCACTCCGGACGGTGTCCCTTATGGCACGGACGCGACGCACCTGTGGGGTCTCGCGGGCATTCCGACGGTGGTCATCGGCCCTGGGGACATTGCCCAGGCGCACACGATCGACGAATGGGTCGACCTGAATGACGTCCGTCAGTGCACCGAAGTCTATTACGAGGTCATGCGTTCATTCGTGCAGGGTGAGTGGTCCTGACCATTCCGGAGACGTGCGGACCGGCATCACGCGACTAGCGGGGATGCCGGGCCCGTCGCCAGGAGATGCGCGGTAGTGATGTCGGCTTCCCTCGTTAGTTCGGTGAGTGATCCCAGAACGACATCGCGTGCGTGCATGATGCGCGAACGGAGTGCAGGGTCAAGGTCGGCTGGGAGTTCATCCTCGTCTAGGACGTCAATGCGTCCAGACGGCGTTGCCAGGATATCCACTGCCAGATCGTGCCACTCAAGGGTAGATCCGTTGAATGAGGTCACGTCCCCGACGTTGAAGTACCACGCGGAAGTTGTGCCATCACGCTCTATCCAGTGATAGAGGTTGTACGGGCGGTCGAACCAGAAGTACCCGACTGTGAGGTTACCGGCCTGAAGCGGTATCCCATGAAGGTTGTAGTCTTGCGTCATTCGGTAGTAGACGACCAGACAGTCGTCGCAGCGCATCGCGACGTCACACGCGAATGATTGCGTTTGGCCCGGCTTTGCCAGTGACGTCTTGATCTCAGTGATTCTTTCAGGCATTGGCACCATTCGATCCTGCGGCCCTGGATCATCCCAGGTTTGGGAGGATCCAGGTGCGGAAGTCCCCGGTTTCCTCTACTTGAGGTTCAGTTTGGCAAGGACCGGTGGGTTCCAGACTGCACGCGGACGGTGTCCGGTAAGAACTGCCACAACCTCATGGGATGGGCGTCGGCGCCTCTCGGCACCGGCGAGGTCGCTCGCGGACGCAGTGTGCGGCGTGATGACCACATTGCTCATCTTGAGAAGAGGGTTATCCGACGGTGTCGGTTCTTCTTCGGTGACGTCCAGACCAGCGCCGAGGATCATGCCGTGATTGAGGGCATCGATCAGCGCGGCCTCGTCAACGACCGGTCCTCGGCAGGTGTTGATGAGCAGTGCCGAAGGCTTCATGAGACGGAACTGGGGTGCCCCGATCAGGTGATGGGTCGAATCCATCAACGGGACATGCAATGAAACGAAGTCGCTGTCTTGTAGGACTTGGCCGAGCGTTGCCTGCCTGACACCGGCTTCCAGGAAGACTTCCTTTGGAGTGAATGGGTCATAGGCGATGACCTTGAGGTCAAAGCCGTGCGCCCGCTTGGCGACGGCGCGCCCGATGTTCCCAAACCCGACGAGGCCAAGGGTTTGGCCGTATACGTGGTGACTGATCGGTCCCATGGGGTGCTGGCGGTTTGGGTCACTCCACCCGCCATCGACGACATAGTTGTGCAACGGCACGATGTGACGGACGCAGGCGAGGAGAAGTGCGTACGTGTGGTCGGCGACTTCGTTCACGAAGACGTCGGGAACGTTGCATACGACGATGCCCTTTTCAGTGGCGATGTCGATGCCGTGAATCGTATCCATGCCGATCGAACTGCGGGCGATGACGCGGCACTTCGTCAGAGACCCCATGACTGCGGCACTCAGGCCCCACGATGGGATGATTGCGTCGGCGTCATGCACGGCGGCGATGACTTCCTCGTCTGTCCGCGCCTTTGACACGATCACGTCGCATCCGGCACGTTCGAGGATTTCTCGTTCGCCTACCTCCCCAAACTGTCCCCACGGGGACAGAACCACGACCTTCGGGCGGGCCCCGTGCGCATAGGCACCGCCGGCAACGCCACTGTGTGAGGATCCGCTGTTCATTCCTTCTCCTTGGTCGGACAGATTTCGGGGGTCGGGAACCGGTCGGATGACCATCCCTCGTCACCGCCATGGCAGTGCCGGGGGGCATCCGTTACGCCGGTGCGACAGGGTCCCGCAATTGCTGTGCCGAGGGTCAGTGTATCGCGGTAGTCGCAGACAAGCGCTCAAGCTCTGACTTGAGTTCCTGAAGGAACGCGCATGCTTCCTGCCCATCAAGCACTCGGTGGTCAAACGTCAGGCAGACGTTTGCAATCGGCCGGATTGCAAAGGAGTCGATCCCGATGATCACTGGACGGCGCGTGATTGCCTCAAGGGTCAGGATTGCTGACGTCCCTTCCGGCAGGATTGGCTGCGATGTTACCGAGCCAAGGGCACCAGTATTGTTAATGGTCATGGACGTCCCGGCGTAGGCCGACACACCAAGGGTATTGTCGCGCGCGCCGTCGATGATGCGTCGCATCTCGCCCACCAAACCGCTGACTGAGAGGCGTCCGGCGTCCGGCACGCATGGGACGAGCAAGCCACCTCCGGGTCGGGCAACGGCGACACCCAGGTTAATTCGCCGATGCACCGTGACGCGGCCTCCTCCGGCGCCCCGAGCTTCGGGGCCGTCAGGCCCTTCGTTCCACGTTGCATTCAGGAGAGGGTGGCGTGACAGAACCCCGACGACCGTGTGGGCGAAGAGAGCAAATAGGGACAAGTCGATTCCGTGCCGGGTACGAAACCCGTCCCGGTGTGCCTGGCGCCAGGAATTAAGCCCGGACATGTCCACTTCCACCAGCGTCCAGGCTTGGGGAATTGTCCGCACCGAACGCACGAGATGCGCGGCGATTGCCTGGCGTAGCGTTGATGGTGGCAGGATCTCATGATCGTCAGGTGTGGCCGGGGTGGCGTTTGGCACGGGTGACGAATGGGCGACGTGAATTGTTTCGGGGAGGCGTCCCTCCAGGCGGTCGTGTGCCTCTGGCGGTGTGGTTGCTTGCGAACTTGAACCGATGAACGCCAGGATGTCGTCTTTCGTCACCCGCCCACCCGGACCAGTGGCGGGCACCCGGCGCAAGTCAATGCCGTTTTCCCGGGCAAGACGACGCACAAGGGGAGACGTCCGGGTAAGTGCATCGGGGGCATCAACGATCGCTATTAATGACACGGGCCGTTGGGTAGGCCCGTCGGTGGACACACTGCCCGTGGTTCCGACGGACGGGACCACGGTGGCAATCGTCGTACCTGTGGCCACAGTCACTCCCGGTGGCACAAGCAACGGTCCGAGCCGTCCGGAGACTGGTGACACGACCTCAGCGCTGACCTTGTCGGTGACAACTTCGGCAATCGGGTCACCGGCAGTGACGTTGTCACCCGGTGCCTTCAACCATTTGACGAGTGTGCACTCAGTTGCCTGTTCACCTAACGATGGCATGGCCACGGAGATCGCGTGCGAGTGATCTCCGAGTACGGTTGAGGTGGTCGTCGTCATCCGGATGCCGTCAGTGTTATCGGTGCCGGTTAGTCGTCGCCGTGAGCAAGGCGATGCAGGGCCCCGCCGAGGGTCAACGCGAACGCATCTCCGTCATCGTCAAAGGATGGAGCCAACGCGATGGACACAACTGTCGGGGTGTGCAACCCCTCGGACATGCCATGCCACGTGAGACCTTCGTCGTCCGACCGGTATATCCCGTCCGTCGTTGAAGCGTAGACGGAGCGGTTCCAGACGGTTCCCGGCGAAACGGTCAGGGAAAGGACACCGGAGTTCGGCTTGCCGACACGTTCGGCAATCCACAACTGGCGCCCTCCCCACATGGGCCGTTGGACCAACGTTCCTACCCCGACGAAGAATCCGTTGCGAACTGTTTCGCGGTCACCACGGTAGTCATGCGGGAAAGCCGTGGTCACCCATCGGGCGCTGGTTATCTGATCAATGACCGGGTTCCATCGTGCCCCGCCATCGGTGCTTCGCCAGACGGTAATTGTCGATTGTGGAGTATCTGCACGGAACTGCTGCCGTGCACCCGGTGCGCGGTCCCGATCACGGCGCGTCGCGCCGGTTGTCGAGTATGTAGCGACGAGCAGTGTGTTGTCCTGAAGGAAGTTGGGGGAAATGCTGACGGCCACGATCTCGTCGTCATCTGCAGGGGATGCGACATCACTCCAGGTCCCGCCACCGTCCTTGGAGAGATACATCGCGCGCGCCGAACCAAGGATCACTGCCACGCCGCCGACAATGTTGCGGGAGTACGCGACCATGCGTGGGTCTTCAAGCCCATCAGGCTCCGAACCCTCCCACGACGCGCCACGGTCGCTTGATCTGAACATTCCTTCAGCCAGGACCGCAAGGATCGTGCCGTCCGATGCGTAATCGGGCGAAATCGCAAGTGAAAGGATTTGTGTGCCCGGGAGCCCGTTGTTGGCCGGTTCCCAGGTTTCGCCTTCGTCGGTTGACTTGACGATGCCGTCCTCGATGCCGGAGGCGAAGAGGGTGTGATCGTCGCTGAAGGCTGGCGAAATGAGCACGCCCGACATTGACCGTGCAATCAGTCCGGTTGAAGAGGGTTCCCACACAGTGCCGGAATCGGTTGAGCGGAAGATGCCCGACTGGTGAAGACCGACGACTACAGACTTCGCCGAATGATCGGTGCAGACGGCCATGATGGCCTGATTGTTCAGTGCGCCACCGTCGACTGCTGACCACGTACGGCCGGTGTCCGTCGACCGGAAGAGACCGTCTCCGGCGGAACCGGCGTAGACTGTTTTGTCGGTAGCAAACGATGGGCTTATCCAGATTGCGTTGATGGATTGGTTCGTGAGGCCTTCCGAGGCTGCCTTCCATGAGGCACCGCGGTCAGTGGAACGGAAGATACCGGCATCTTCGGTGGCGAGTAGCGCAATGCCGTCCTCACCGAACGACGGCGAGAGCGTGATTGCTTGGACCGCTTCGGTTTCGAGGCCACGGTCTACGACCTTCCATGCGCGGCCACCGTTCGTCGAGCGATGAATGCCGGTGCTCGTCAATGCGAACGCAATGTCATCACTTTCGAATGATGGTGACGTGGCGATTGCAAGAACACCCAAGTCTCCAAGACCGAAGTTTGAACTCGAGAACGTGCGCCCGCCATTGGAGGAGCGGAAGATGCCTCCAGTTGCCGTCCCCGCAAGGACGATTGTCTCGCCGGAGCCCTCGGTAGAGAGGGTGATTGCGGTGACGGCGGTCGGACCCTGCCAGAAGTCAATCGGTTGCCACGTCAAGCCTCCGTTCGTGCTACGCATCACGCCGCTGCCGAGGGTTCCGGCAAAAAGGGTGTGGTCACGGGCGAACTGGGGTGAGGCAACCAAGGTCTGAATGTACGGACTGGTCAGGCCAAAGTTGCGGGCCTCCCATGTAGCGCCGTGATCGGTGGAAAGGAAGCACCCGGCCGTCGTCCCAGCGTAGAAATGCTCGCCAGTTGGTGTTGGAACGGCAATCACTGCTAGAACCGTTCCCCCCCAACCGCAGACGGGGCCGATCAGTTCCCACTTTGGAGATGCCGAAACCGATGTCGTCGGGTTCCCTCCGGTCACCCGGGAGAAGGGAAAGGCGATGATCTTGTCCGAATCTGATGCACTCATTGGACCAATGCTCATGGATGTGTCTCAGGGAGCAGATTTAGGATCCCCGAGTTGGGATGGAGGACAATTCTTCCGCTAGTGTACGGGCGTTTCCAGATGCTAGATTAGGTCGCTGATACCCGGCACCGACATGCATGTCGATCTCCACGGATCATGGGTTGACGGCTGGACTGGACTTGTCGGTCAAGATGAGGGCTTCAGTGGTGAGGGCCATGCACCCGGCACTCACGGCAAACTCGAGGGCACCGCGGACAACCTTGAGCGGATCAAGGATCCCCGCCTCGGTCATGTCGGCAATCCGGTCACCGACCGCATCGTATCCGTGCCCCGGAGGTGAGAGCCGGAGGCGCGCAAGGATGGCACGGTGGTCCCGGGCAGAGTTCCGGATGATCCATTCTGTCGGTGCTTCCATTGCACCGATAAGAACCTTGACACCGATTGCCTCATCACGGTTCAGCGTATCCGCGAACTCTCGCAGTCTCGGGACACATGCGAGATAGGCGGCGCCACCACCGGGGACAACACCCTCTTCGGCGGCGGCACGGGCGGCAACAATCGCCTCCTCGCCTCGCTGCTTGCGGGTTTCACGCTCCCTTTCGCTTGGTGCACCGACCTTCAGGACGCCGACACCACCGGACAACTTGCCCATGCGCTCGCGCATCTTGTCACGTTCAAAGTCACCCTCGGCGGTCGGGAGGAGCCTCTTGATCTCGGCGATGCGCTCACGGATCGCGTTCGGTGCCCCGGATCCTCCGATGATGCTGAAGAAGTCCCGATTGCACCAGACACGACGTGCCCTGCCGATGTTGACCGACGTAGCGCTTTCCATCTGGTCTCCCGCGTCCTCAGCAATGAGGCGGCCGCCGGAAAGGACGGAAATGTCTTCCAGGATGCGCACACGTCGGTCACCGGCACCGGGTGCCTTGATTCCGATGCACCGGAGAACGTCACGCTCGTGATTTGTTGCCAGAAGTCCGAGGGCTGACCCGGAGATTTCGTTGGCGAACAGGACAAGGCCGCCAAACGATTCACCAGCCTGCTTGCGCGCGATAATGGCCTCAAGCAGGGGGAGAAGCTGTTCGGCGCGGTCGATGTTCAGGTCCGTTGCAACGACGAGGGGGTTCTCGAGGATCGCTTCCATGCGATCGAGGTCGGTGCAAAAGTGGGCCGAGACATACCCGCTATCCCACTGCAATCCCTCGATGTACTCACGGTCGGTCTTCATCGTGGTGCTCTCCTCGACGAGGAGCACACCGTCAGTCCCGATGATCTCGAGCATTTCAGCGACGTAGAGGCCAATTTCGCGGTCCCCACCCGCCGCGGCGATGGCTAGCGCCTCGATTTGCTCAGGCGATTCCATCGGAACGGCCTGATCCTTCAGCGAATCAATCGCTACTGCAAGGCCCTTCTCAATGCCCCGCCGGATCATCATCACGTTGGTGCCCGATGCCGCTTGTTTGTTGGCGCCATGAAGGAGCGCCTGGGCAATCGTTGCCGCCGTTGCCGCCCCATTGCCAACTTTCTCGCGGACCTGCCATGCCATCTGACGGATGAGCATTGCGCCCATGTTTTCGTAGGGGTCAGGCAACTCGATAATCCGGCGGGCGATCGTGCCCGCATCCGTCAGTAGTTCCGGCGTACGGGTAGAGATCACCGGGGCCATGACTACGGCACGGGCCATTGGTCCAAGGGTGACGCGCAGCACGCTTGCCATGATGTCAACCCCACGGGCGAGGGCAACACGTGCACGAGGCTTGAGCAGGACATCGCGGTAGAACTTCTCTGCCATCGACGAAAATGTTCTCCCCTTCGCGGCGCATGGGTGCCAGTGTCTTTCTGAAGTCCCCACAAGCCCCCGGGAACTGACTACCGCGCCCCATCCTTAGATGTGTCCGATTCTACGTGTTCTGCCATTGTTGCAACCGGGCTGGATCAGTCGGGGAAAACCACGAAGGAAGACGTGGATCCAAGTGCCACGCTTCTGCGTATACACAACGAGCGGCGTTCGAGAGGAAGAGTATCCGCCGGTGGCGAGGCGCGAGGGGGTGCCGGACGCCACGAAGACCATGGTGTCGGCGGCGGATTTTGCTCCAGTGCCGATCACCGGGATGTGGCATCGGGGCCACAGAAGGGCAGGTAGATCATGTCCGTACGTACCACGACTCCTCCTCGGCGCACGGCGACCGCGCGGCGGACTCCCACCTCGGCAGGCGCATTTGCCAAGCGCATCCGTCCTCCGGCACTTCCGCACGAGCTGGAGGTCATTGATGCGTTGCGCACCCGCCTCGTCGCCGACCTCGAGCAACTGACCGCTGCGGCGAACGACAAGGATCCGACCGGTTCGGACTTCGACAGCATGGTCACCGCGGCCCAGTCATCGATGCGGTTCGAGACCGACGACATCTTGCGGTCGCGAATTGAACGTCGACTTGTCGAGGTTCGGAAGGTTGAGGCGCGGCTTCACGCCGGGACCTACGGTGTCTGCGACACGTGCGGGGGAGATATAGATCCGGAGCGGCTTGAAGCGATTCCCGATACCACTCACTGCATGCCGTGCCAGGTGGCATCTGAGCGGAAAGCAGGTGTCCGTTCCGCTTGGCACCGGGCGGCGGAGCTGCATGTTTCCACTCCGGGAGGCTTCCCGGTGCTCAGTCCGTCGACTGGGAAGCCTCATCCAAGGCACCCCCGGGCGCACGTAGTCGCGACCAAAGGGTTACGCCGGCGCTTGTTCGCTTTCGCCACCGAACAGCGAGTTGAGCAAGGCACTGCCGATGACCGCGCTGAGGACGCCGAAGAGGGCAAGTCCAGCAAACATCGTCAGTCCAGCCGTGACACGACCTCCTAGGGTCACTGGCTGGACATCGGCGGTCATTGTCGGTTCACCGTCGTCGTCGAGCACAGGTTTGCCGTCGTCCCCGAGGATCGGGGCTTTGGCAACCATGTCGCCGTATCCAGTCGTCGTCATCGTCACGACGCCCCACCACATTCCTGCCGGAATACTGGTGAAGGCTGACCCTGGAACATCTTTTTCAGCGTAGTACCCGAGGGTTCCACTAATGGTGATGGCACAGGTCACCGCGATCGCGTAGATCTGGATGTCAACGAGGAACGAGTTCTTCTTCACACCAGTCTCGACACGTGACGCACGATGCGAGAGCGCAATCTTGATCAGTTTGAGCACACGGAGCACACGGAGCACGCGCAGTGCACGGAATGCCTTCAGACCGGTGACGTCGATCAGTCCCATGTACGAGGGAAGGATCGAAAGGAGGTCGACGAGCCCGCCAAAACTCAGCAGGTACGCACGCTTCGATGGTGCCGTAATGATGGTGTAGACATATTCGATCGAGAATATGGCTACAAAAACTATCTCACCGTACGAGAAGAAGGTCGGCGCAGAATCGTAGATCTCAGGGACCGTCTCCAGGACAAGCATGATCACGGAAATGACCGCGGCGATCGCAATTCCGACGTCACGCAACGGTACGGGGGGTGCTGCGACCCGTGAAACCGTGGACGCAAAACTTGGATCAGGATCGGTGTCGTCAGCTTTCTCGACCTCCGGTTCACGCCCGAACACCGTGGTCAACACTGCACGCCCGATCATACTCGTCAGGATGCCGAAGAGCGCAAGTCCCGAAAACATCGTCGCCACTGCAATCAGCCGTCCGATGAGGGTTGACGGGACCATGTCGCCATACCCGGTGGTCGTGATAGTCACGATGCTCCACCACATCGCCTGGGGGATT
>CAMDTO010000022.1 GCA_945907765.1 Thermoflexus hugenholtzii JAD2
CGTTGGGTCCATGCCCTGGGTGGTCAAATCGCCCGGGATGCGCAGCAGGGCCATCCGCCGGAGGCACCGTCGCTTCCATTGGACGTCCTGCGTGCGGTAGAGGATGAACGAAGACTACCGCCCATCGTTATCCCCGTCATTGTCGGCGCCTCGGCCGCCCGCACCACCCGCTGATGAAGCGACGGGACCGTTGCTCGCAGTCCGGGAGAGCATCGTGTCGAGGTTCGCGGTGAACCGCGCGGCGATGGTCGCGGCTTGAGGTTGGGTCATCGTCCCGCCCGTGCCATGGTGTTGCAGTCGGGAATTGAACGCATCGGTCATCTTGGAGTTCAGCGTGTCAATGGTCATCCCCCTGCCTTCGTGATGTCGGCAATCGACTTTCCGGACTGCAGCTGGGTATTGAGGTCGGAAGTGCTCATGCCAAGGGCAGTCGCGGCGTCCGCGACAACTTGCTGCCATCCACCGTGGCGATGACCGTGGGCGCGGACCTGTCCGGTGGCACTCGCGCCGGCACCGGAGAGCGGGGAATTGAGGTTGGATGTCAGTGGATTGATTGCCATGGGGACGCCTTTCCTGGGTCGTGAGGGTGATGACCGTCGTTCTCGCCCATGACAGCCTTTCGTTGTCTCCTTCCCAGTGTTGCCCGTGCGCCCCCCGTTTCCTTTGGTGTTCCGCTACCAATTCATTAATAAAAACAGATATACATAATATGCCATAAATCCATATAATAAAGACATAGGATAGATGTGAGGTGCATCGAACCAGCAGGCCAAGGTGCCCAGGGATGCCCAGGCACGCTTGCACGCGACCAACCTTCATCCTCACGGTTTGCGTACAACGGGTCAGGCTTCCGGCGCCTGATTGAGGAAGCGCAACGCGACCGCGGTCATGGCGGCGACGCCGTACGGCAGGGCGCGTTCGTCGAGGGCGAAGCGGGGCGAGTGGATGGGCCTGGCGGTTTCCCATGATGGATCGCGTACGCCAAGCACGAACATGCATCCGGGCACGCGTTCGAGGATCCATGCCCAGTCTTCGGCGCCCATCGTTGGTCCATCCGACACGGGAGGCGCCCACGCGTCTTCGCCGAGGACCGATGACACCGCTTCGCGGACCAGTTCGACGGCGTCCGCGTCGTTGACAACCGGCGGCGTGCCACGCTCATAGTCCACCGTGGCCGTGCAACGGAAGGCGGAGGCGATGCCATGGGCAATTTCGGGGACGCGCCGTTCGAGGTGATCGCGCGTCGACGGACGGAAGGTCCGCACGGTGGCGTAGAGGGTTGCGGTCTCCGGGATGATGTTGGCGACCTGACCGGCCTCAAGGCGCCCGACGGTGATGACCGCGGGGTCGCCCGGGGCGACCTCACGGCTGACGAGGGTCTGGAGGGCAGTCACGAGGTGCGCCCCGGCGACGACCGGATCGATGCCAAGGTGGGGCCATGCCGCGTGGATGCCTTTCCCATGCAGGGTGACCGTGAACCGGTCGGAAGCGGCAGCGGTTGGTCCGGGGGCCGAGTACAGATGCCCGGTGGCCAGGTCATGCGCGATGTGTAGCGCGTAGGCTCCATCCGGACGGTAGTCGTCCAGGAGCCCATCGGCAATCATCTGCGGCGCACCGGCAACGATTTCCTCAGCTGGCTGGAACATGAAGATGACGGTTCCGGCGAAGTCGGTGCGGTGCGAGGCCAACAGTTCGGCCGAACTCATGAGGATGGCGGTGTGAGCGTCATGTCCGCATGCGTGCATCTGGCCGGGCACCTCTGAACGGAAGCCCTCGGTGATCTCGGTCTCGGCTTCCATCAATGGCAAGGCATCCATGTCGGCGCGCAGGAGGACGGTGCGACCTGCCCGCGATCCGTGGAGGATGCCCACGACCCCGGTCTGGCCGATCCCGGTTCGGGTCTCGATGCCGAGTTCACGCAGTCGGTCGGCGACGATGCCCGCGGTCCGGTGTTCCTGGAATGCGATCTCCGGATGGCGGTGAATATCGCGGCGGTCGGCGATGGTGCGGGCATGAATCGTGTTGGCTTCATTGGCGATGTCGAACGTGTTCATCAAAAATGACGATAACAGGCAGGCCGTTTCGCAAGGGTGTCCGTATCGCCGTATGCTGAAGGCCGTTCCCGCCCGCCAAAGCGGTGCGGTGGGAACGGCATTTTCGAGGACAAGCTTGATGACCAGTGCGGATCGCCCCGGGCACTTGGTGACCACTGCCACGCTTGATGCCCGGTACCTGCCGGACGTGATGGCACTCGTCGAGACGTGTGCCGCCCACGATGGCTTTGATGCTGGTGCTGACGAGGGGTTTGTGCGGGCGCGTTCGTACCCGGTTCCGCCCGAGATAGCCCGCCAGACCGCCGACCTGATCTGGATGGTTGGTGACCGGGTGGTCGGGTATTCCGGGACCTACGGATTTGGCCGGGACGAGATCGAAGTCGTCGCAGTCGTCCATCCGGAATGGCGCCGTCGAGGCATTGGGCTCTCCCTGATCAACGAGGCGATAGGTGTGGGGCAGCGGGCCGAGGTATCGCGCGTCCTGCTGGTGGTCCCGCGGTTTTCGGTTGGTGGGCAGGCGCTTGCGGAACGCGTCGGGGCGAAACGGTCGCACTCGGAAGCGGCAATGGTCCTGCGGGACGTTCCGCCTGGTGGTGACGACCTCGGTCTGGGACTGGTGGCAAAGATCGCGAACATCTCGGATGTCGCAGTGCTTGGCGAGATTGGCAGCAGTGCATTCGGCGGGAATCCTGAAGAGGCGTCGGCGATCTCCCGTTCGTCGATCGGTGCGATCGGGCGCACGATCTTCCTGATCGCCAAGGGTGGCGAGAATGTTGGCATGGTCTCCATCGCGGTCGACCATGGTGCTGCAAGCATCGCCGGGTTTGCGGTGCGACCGGAACATCAGGGACAGGGAATTGGCCGGGCCGTCCTGAAGTGGCTGGTGCGTCGGCTGCATGGCGATGGGATTGCACCGATCACCATCGAAGTTGATGTCACGAATGACCGCGCGGCCGGTCTCTACCGGGACTGTGGGTTCCGAGAGGACCGGATCTACGACTATCTGGCGGCGGCAATCGGGTAAGCAAAGACCTCAACCCCCGGCCCACTCCGCCGTTGCGACGGGAGAGTGATGTCCGCGGACTAAACCTTGCGCCCGTCCTTCAAAAAAGCGAGTCGCGATCAGGCATTGAGAGCGGCGATGCGCGCAGCGATCGCGCCAGTCAGGGCTTCGAGGCACCCAGCGCCCAGGAGGGATGGCTCTTCCTGGTAGAGGCCGGTCCCGTAGCACTCCGCTTTCAGCAAGTACCCCGCACTCATTGGGCCGTCTAGGGGGGACAGGAGGATTGGGGTCCCAGGAAAGCGTCGACGTAGGTCGGTGAGGAGTTCGGCATACGGTTCGCCGGCGCAGGTTGCCCAGATTGCGTCGCCGATGCGGTACACACTGACCGGCATCGGGTAGGTGGTAGCGGTGGCATCGTCGGGGAGTTCGGCGAGGCGTCCAAGCCATCGCCGAGCGCGCTCGGCGATGGCCGTCGCGTTCCTGGCGGCAATGGTGTCTCCACGGGCATCGGCGGCAACGCGTTCGGCCTCGTGTCGGGTGAGTTCCGTTGCCCAGGCCTCGGTTGACGGGACAGGTCTTCGTTGCAGGGGCACGGACCCCGGCCCACCGGCGAACCGGGAAGCGCGCGACGCATCGACGGGCGCCTGTGACCAAGTGCCGAGAGTGGCGCCGGACACGACTGGGCCGGCGTAGGTGCGATCAGTGCCTGGGGTGCCCATTCCGGAGAGGATGCCGAGGGCGGCGTACCCAACCTGCCTGCCGTTTGCGTCGGCGACGGCCGGTCCTCCGGTGTAGTTGTCTCGTGGTCCCTGGTCGCCACACGGTGCAAGCATGAAGATGCACGGTGCTTCGGTGGCGGCCTCGACAGTTTCCCGTAGTGCGCCGGGATAGTCCGGACTGAGCAGTGTGTTCTCCCATGCAAGCGATGTGGGGTGGGCGGCGTAGGTGACCGCGGTCAGCCGGATGGCGCCTTCACTGTCGGTTGCCCGCATCACGGTGACGGTCTGGTCGGCCGGCGCATCAGGGTTGTAGCCGCACGTGAAGATGCCGTTGGCATCGTCCGGGTAGTCGCGGTTCGCACCCATCGCACTTGTGCCCTCTGCATAGGTGAGGGTGGCGAGTGCGATGCAGGCGATGGCATCGGTGCACGCGCGGACGATGGCATCTCGGGCGGTGGCTTGGTACCCGGGGATCAGATGCCCGCCGGGCAGCGGGATGCGGTCTGGTGTCAGGAGGCCCGCACTGTGGGTGTGGGAGGGGCAGAGGTGGATGCGTCCTTCGGGGACGCCGGTGGCACCATGGATGGCGGAGACGAGGGCGTCGTGATAGGTCCGGGCGAGGCCGACTGAGTCGAAGTGGATCCGGATCACGAGGTCCTGCGTGCCGGGCGATCCGATTGGGCCCAGGACGATCGCGTCAGCCAACAGGGGTCGGTGAACGCCGGTCGATTGATCGTGGCGGGCGGCGCCCCACATGCGGTGATAGATGCCAACGGGTGGCGTGATGTCAACTCTGGCATGTCCCAGGCGGACACGGGAGGTCGGGGTCAGGACGGTCGTCGTGCTCATTCGATGTGCCTCCCGGTCGCTTGGTCGCTCAGTGGTTCGTGCGGGCATTCTAGTGTTGAGTTCACGGACGGCCAGTCGGTGGTCAGGCCCACCCCATCACGTCGCGTTCGGCGCGGTCCAGGGGCTTGATGTAGAGGCCAGCCCCTTCGCGTCGCGGGAACGGCATGGTCAGGCCGGGTGGTGGTGAAAGCTGGTCTACCCGCAACGCCGCCAGTTTCGCTTCGTCGATGGTGATCCCGAGACCCGGTGAGTCGCCGAGGTGGATGAACCCGTCCTCGATGTGGTTGTCGAACGTGAAGCAGGGTTCGCGACCGGGATCGACGACTTCCATTGCCAGATGGTTCGGCAAGGCCGCAGCGAGGTGTGCCATGAAGTTCGCCGGGCAGTTCATCAGCGAGACCGGGAGTTCAAACCCGGCCGCCATGTGGGCCACCTGCATTGCGCCAGTGATCCCGGTCGTACCGACCCCGACCTGAACGACATCGACGGCCTGGTTGAGGATCAGGGGGTAGAAGTCTGAAGAATCGTTGAGGTTCTCACCGGTCGCGACGGCGGCGCGGATCCCGGCTGAGACTTGCCGGAGGCCACGGTAGTCCCATCGGCGTGCGGGTTCCTCAACCCAGGCGAGGTCGAAGCTGCGTTCGATTTCGGTGATGTATCTGATCGCCTGTTTTGGTGACCAGTACTCGTTGCTGTCGATCATGAGGTTGGGCCGGTTCGTGACTGCCGAGAGGGCATCGCGCATGATCGCGAGTCGCCGGAGATCGGCATCCATGTCGAGGCCGACCTTCAACTTGCCGCCGTCGATCCCGACGGCCGCCATGCGTGCGTAGAAGGCGTGGATCTCTTCATCGGTCAGGCAGAAGTCGATGCCGGATGCGTACGCCTTGCACCGGCCATCGCGCGCGCCAAGCATTCTCCAGAGGGGTTCGCCGGCAGCCTTTGCCTTGAGGTCCCAGAGTGCGACATCAATGGATGCGATGGCACCCTTGTCTGGTCCCTCGTTGCCACCCTTGAATGCGAGGTCAAGCATCGCCTTCCAGTGGCCGACAACTCCGCGCGGGTCGTGACCGATGATCAGCGGCGCAAACTTCTGGACGGCAGGTCCGCCACCGGGGGCCAGTCCGGTGATCCCGGCATCGGTATCGATAAAAAGGAAGGATCCGGCGCCGTAGTTGGACCCGGTAGGTCCATTGGCGTCGCCCAGAGGGCGGTCCATGGTGAACTCGTAGAGGACGGTGCGGAACCCGGTGACCTTCATAGCGAAGCACTCCTTGCGGTCCGCACGATATCCCACCCAACGTACGGTCCGTAGCGGATTGTCCGACGCGGGAAGGGATGCGCGATACCCCGGTATCCCAACGGTGCGCCGATCTGGGGAGTTGGGCGCGTGAACCGAACTTGACAACCCCGGGAAGGCTGCCTGCGGTACCGTTGCTGCTGACACGCGAAAGCGCAGCGTATGTAAATCAGGCGGGCCGGCGGGGTCTTTGGAGAACGAACATGACGGTTTCGATTGATCTGAACGGACGCACCGCACTCGTGACCGGTGGTAATCGGGGGTTGGGTGCGGCGATGTGCCGGACACTGGCGCGCGCCGGCGCACAGGTGGCGGTCCACTATGCCCGCGATGCAGTTCGTGCCGATGCAGTCGTTCGGGAGATCGTGGCGGGAGGCGGACGCGCCGTTTCGGTCGGCGGTGACTTCCACGCCGCCGATGCCGTGCGTGCGATGGTGGCTCGGGCGCAGGATCTTCTCGGTCCGATCGACATCGCGGTCAACAACGTGGGGCGCGAGGAGACCACAGGCGACCCGTTTGAACACGGATGGGATGCGTTCGGGCAGAGCTTCGACCTGAATGTCCGATCAGCATATCTCATCGCGCAGGGGGTCGCACCAGGCATGAAGGCGCGCCGGTGGGGGCGGATCGTGAACATCCTTTCGATGGCGGCGCACTCGTATCCAAAGGGAATGGCGGCGTACTCCACGGCCAAGGGGGCGTTTGCGAGTTTCACGCGAGCGATGGCAGTTGAGCTTGGGCCGGACAACATCACGGTGAACTCGGTATCGCCGGGCTGGATCCCGGTTGAGAGGCACGGCGCGTCAACTATTCCGGGACGACTGGTGACGGCGGGACGCACGCCCCTCGGTCACCTGGGTGTTCCGGATGATGTCGCGAATGTCGTGGCTTTCCTCGCGTCTGACCTTGCCGGGTTCATTACCGGGGTCGAGGTTCCGGTCTGTGGTGGTGTCCACCTGATCTCTTGACCTGCGAGGACACCCTGATGCCGATCACCTGGCACGACGATCCGGACGCTGCACTGGCTGAGGCTGCCACGTCGAGGCGTGCGGTGTTGGTCGAAGTGTGGAAGCCTGGATGACCCGCCTGCATGCGCATGGATGCCGTGTCGTATCTGGACCTTGCAGTAGCCGAGCTCATTGGGACGTGGATGGTGCCGTTGCGTCTGACGTTCGGGAACCCGTTGCACCGGGAGACGCTGCGCCGGCTGGGGGCATTGTGGACCCCCACCCTCTGGGTGCTTGACCGGAATGCCCGCGAGTTTCGCCGCGAAACCGGGTACCTGGACCCTTCCGATCTCCATGCAGCGCTTTCTGAAGGAGTCGCATTGGCACTGGTGTCAGGTGGTCGTGCACCTGAGGCCGAACGGGTCCTTGACCGGGCAATCGGGCATTACGATGCGGTGCACGGCGCCAAGAATGGGTCATCGGCGGCGTCGCTTCGGTACTGGCGGGGTGCCGTGGGATACCTGCGTTCAGGTGACCACGTGGCACTGGACGCGTGGTGGGATCAGGTGCGTTCGATTGATGGTGATGGACCGTGGGCGAGACGGTGTGTGTGATGCTCGGTCGAAAGCAGCGCATGTAAATCAGGCGGGGCTGGGGCGGCTATACTGCCCGCCCGTGCGACCGATCCAGTGCAACTCACCTCATCCGCAGCCCATGTAAGTGAGGCGGGGCTGGGGCAAGCCAAGCGTATGATCAGGCTGGGTGGGGCATGCAAACTTCGCCGACGGAGACAAACGATGACCCTTGACCGACCGAGACTCCTTGCCGAACTTGCGACAGTGTGTGCCATTCCGGTGACACCGTTCCACCCTGATGGATCCGTCGATTGGGATGCCTATCGACGCACGGTCATCGCGATCGTCGATGGCGGCGTCCGGGCGGTGACCCCGAACGGGAATACCGGCGAGTTCTATGCGCTGTCGCCAGATGAGTGCGATCGCGCAGTCGAGGTGACGGCTGACGCCGTAGGCACGCGGTCACTGGTGATGCCGGGGGTCGGGTACGACGTGCGGACGGCAATCCGCATGGGTGAGGTCGCGTTGCGGGCGGGTTCGCGGGCGGTGATGGTGCATCAACCCGTCCATCCGTATCAGTCATCCGACGGGTGGGTGGAGTACCACGCGGCGATTGCGAAGGCCCTTCCGGGACTGGGGATCGTCCCGTACCTGCGCGATCCAAATGTGACGGCCGCGATGCTGCGGCGTCTGACCGAGTATCCGAACTTCGTCGGGGTGAAGTTTGCGGTTCCCAATCCACTGCACTTTGCTGCGATCGCAGCTGCGGTTGGACTTGACGCGGTGACGTGGGTCTGTGGACTGGCCGAAGGATGGGCACCGTTCTTCTGGGTTGGAGGTGCCGTCGGGTTCACCTCCGGACTGGTGAACGTGACGACTGGTCCGAGTTTCGCGATGCTTGAGGCGCTGCGTCATGGCAAGTACGACGAGGCGATGGTGGTCTGGCGTCAGGTGAAGGCGTTCGAGGACCTGCGCGCACGACGCAACGCGGCGAACAATGTGCCAATCGTCAAGGAAGCGATGGCACAGCTTGGTCTCTGCGAACGGACCGTGCGTCCACCGATCTCCGAGGTGCCTGATTCTGAAAAGGCCGAGGTCACGGCACTTCTTGCCTCACTTGGTCTGGGCTAGCGGTTGCTGCACGTGTGGTGACAGGCGTTCGCGGGAAACCCGGTCACGGGTGCGAGGCGTACGCAAGACTGGCTGGGCGGGAGTGGGGCATGCAAAGGCGAGGAGGGTGCGATGAGCAGTACGCGTACGGCGCTGGTGACTGGGGCCTGGGGACCCGGGCAGGAGCTTGCGGAGATTGTGGCCTTCCGCCTTGGGGCGGAGGGATGGCACATCCGGTCAACCGCGCCGCACCGGTCCGATGCTGGGCACTGGGCCGATCATCATGTTGGCGACCTGCGGTCTCCGGAGTTCATCGAGGCACTGCTCGCGGACCTGCCCGGTGGGGGGGCAAGCGAAGCGGATATAGATCCGGCAGGGCGATCGGGTGGGGTAATCGTGGTCCACCTGGCTCCCCTGGTGGCGGTGGCCGATGCTGCGATCGCGCACCCGGGAAATCCGGCTGAAGCGCTCGATATCGCGACGCGTGGAACCTACCGCCTGCTGATGGGGTGCCTGTCTACGGGTATTGGGCGGGTAGTCCAGGCGTCGTCACTCTCGTCATTCGACGCGTATGAGCACGGTCTTGAGGTGACGGAACAGTGGCGCCCGCGCCCCGGGCCGAATGCCGACGACCTTGCGCCGTACCTCGCCGAATTGACCGCCCGCGAGTTCACCCGTGATCCCCTGGTGCACAACCCGCTCGAGGTGACGTGCCTGCGACTGGCAGCCTTGCGCGGTGGCGACGATTCGTCACGTCCACCTACGGACATCCGGGCAATGTGGACGGTGGATGCGGCGCGGGCGATCGGTCTCGCGATCGCTGCCCAGGCCACTGGCAACCGCGGTTCGGACCGGGGCCATCGCTGGCGGATCCTGCATGTTGCTTCGGGGGCACCCGATGCTCGCTACACCTCGGCAATCGCGCATCAGGTGATCGGGTATTCACCGGCGTGGCTTGACACGGCATCGACTGGGACCCGGGAGGGTGCGCGATGAAGATCGTGATGTATGGCGCGGGCGGCCCGGTGGCGGAGGCGGCGATTGCGGCGCTTGAGGTCCGGCATACGCTGCGCTTGTGTGACATCCGTCCGCCATCCGAACCACACCCTTCGCTGAAGGGCGCTGCAACCGGGAATGCGTCACGGTGGTGGCCGTCACGGCCGGCCCGGCGCGACCACGAGTTCCGCCAGGTTGATGTGACCAATCCGGATCAGGTTCGCGATGCGGCCGAGGGCATGGATGCAATCGTCAACTTGACAGTTGTGCGCCCGGACCCGGTGATGGCGTTCCGGGTCAACCTCGTAGGTGCGTACCACGTGATGGATGCGGCGGTTGCCCATGGGATCCGTCGGGTGGTGCATACCGGGCCGGAAGTCGTCATTGACCACTACTGGCACGACTTCGACATCACGGCCGAGGCGCCGCCACGACCCGGCACGAACCTCTACCTGATCACGAAGTATCTCGGTCAGGACGTGGTGCGCAGTTTTGCGGAGGTCCACGGACTTGACGTTGTTGCCCTCTACTTTCACGTGTTCCAGCCGGGTGATGCCCCTGAACGCATGAAGGGTGCGTCGCCATTCCTGGTTTCGTGGGCTGACACCGGACGGGCGTTCCAGGCGGCGGTTGAGGCGCCACCGATGCCGAACGCGTACGAACCGTTCATCATCACTGGCGACCTGCCACACGGACGCTTCGGATCCGAGAAAGCCAAGCGGTTGCTTGGTTGGCATCCACAAGACCGGTTCGAGGGGCATTGGCGCCGTCCGGCAGTCCGCGAGGGCATCTGAACAAGTCCTGATGAGAGGCAAGCCATGCCCCCGCCCCGGCGGATGTATGGACGCTCCGCTTGCGCCCGGCCATGCCGTGGTTGTGCGCGGCGGGTTGATCCTCGATGGAAGTGGGAGAGACCCCCACCCCCTACCGCTCCCCCGTTTACGCCGGGAGAGGGGAGTGGCTTGCGCCGCGGTTGGCGACCATCACCAGACGAGAGGAGTGGCAATGCCCGACCATGACCTGATTGTGCGCCGCGGGTTGATCCTCGACGGAAGCGGGGCACCGGGGTTCATTGGTGACGTCGCGGTCTCTGGTGACCGGATTGACGCGGTCGGTGACCTCGGCGATGCGACGGCGCGCGATGTGATCGATGCCCGTGGGCAGGTTGTTTCGCCCGGGTTCATCAACATGCTGTCATGGGCGACCGAGTCGCTCATCGAGGATGGCCGTTCGGTCTCCGACCTGATGCAGGGTGTGACGCTGGAGGTCTTTGGTGAGGGGTGGTCGATGGGCCCCCTGACCGACGGCATGGCGTCCGAGATGGCGTCACGACAGGAAGAGGTCCGGTACGAAGTTGGTTGGCGAACGCTCGGCGAGTACCTCGCGCATCTGGAGGCGAGGGGTGTTGCCCCGAATGTTGCATCGTTCGTTGGTGCGACGACCGTACGGATCAACGTGCTTGGGTACGTGGACCGGCCTCCTACGCCTGACGAACAGTCGCGGATGGAGGCGCTGGTTGACCAGTCGATGCGCGAGGGTGCGATGGGCGTTGGGGCGTCGCTCATCTACGCCCCGGCGTGCTATGCCTCAACTGAGGAACTGACCGGGCTTGCGCGGGTGGCGGGCCGTCACGGTGGCTTGTACATCGCACATCTGCGGAGTGAGGGTGCACGCCTCCTTGAGGCGCTTGGTGAACATCTGGCGATTTCCCGTGACGGCAATGTGCGGGCCGAGGTCTATCACCTGAAAGCGGCAGGCCGGTCACACTGGGGCAAGCTGGACCAGGCAATCCGGATGATCGAGGATGCGCAGGCCTCGGGTCTGGAGATCACGGCTGACATGTACACGTACGAGGCGGGTGCGACCGGCCTTGATGCCGCGATGCCTCCGTGGGTACAGGAGGGTGGCCACCGCGAATGGGTTACCCGCCTCATGGATCCGGCCATGCGTGCGCGCGTGATCGAGGAGATGGAAGGCCCGTCGACGGACTGGGAGAACCTCTTCCACGAGTCCGGACCCGAAGGAATGTTGCTGAGTTCGTTCCGGAACCCCGCGTTGGCGCACTATTCCGGGCGGACGCTGGCGAATGTCGCGCGTGAACGGGGAAAGTCGCCTGCTGACGTTGCGGTTGACCTGGTGATTGAGGATGACACGCGGGTCGGAACGATCTACTTCATGATGGATCCGGCAAACGTGCGCCGGCAGATGTCGCTGCCGTGGGTCAGTTTCGGATCGGATTCGCCGAGTGTGTCGCCTGACGGCCCGTATCGGACCCGTCATCTTCATCCACGGGCGTATGGCACGTTTGCGAGGGTGCTCGGGCACTACGTGCGTGACGCGAAGGCATTGACCTTGCCAGATGCCATCCGCCGACTGACGTCGCTGCCGGCGCACAACTTGCGCTTGAAGGATCGGGGGTTGCTGCACATAGGCTACTTCGCGGATGTGGTGGTGTTTGATCCGGAGACCGTGACCGACCACGCGACGTATGCCCATCCGCACGCGCTGGCGACCGGGGTGACCCATGTGGTTGTCAATGGGGTGCCGGTCGTTCGCGCGGGGACGGTGAACGGTGCGCTTCCCGGGCGGTTCGTGCGCGGCCCCGGGTTTGCCGGGTAACGCGAGGACCCGAATATCCCTGGGAATGCGCTTGGGGTCGGCGGCCAAGTAGCAGATCAGGCACGACCGCGCCCTTGCGCGTTCAGGTCGGTACGGGCTACTGTGGATGTGGTTCCACTCCTCGGGTGGATGGCGGAGGCGGTTTTCCCGTTCAGCGATGTGCGTGCCGAATCGGCATGACTGGGTTGGCGGGCGTGCATACGGGTGCCATGGAGGCACCCGACCGGCCGAATGGCGTGCTGCCCGGTTGGTTGTGCGGGGGTTCGCCCCCTGAGTCGTTTCCGCGCTGATGCCCGGGAAAACACATGGTGGGACTGGCGGTATCCGGTCGACATGCGACCCGAAGCGGAAGATGGAGGTCCGGCGGTGGCAGGTTGGTTTGGACGGCCCGCGTAGTTGAAGACTGCATCCGCATCGCCTTGGACGCTCATCTGGCGTCCGGCAATCCCGCTCCGATGACCTGCATCGGGAAGGCCGGCGACGCGTTGCTGCCTGCCCTGCGCCATCCTTGCCGTTCATACGCATCGGAACCGTGAGGTGTGACCAGATCGAGGACGTGAACTGCTGTCGCCTCCGTATCTCCCGGTCCGGGCTGAACCCCCCGGAATGATCGGATGACGACCTCTTAGCCGAACCGGCACGACTGTGGTCGCAAAGGTGGACGGCGTGCGAGGAACAGCACCCTGGCGGTCCTGAACCGGCACCGATGCAAGACGTCGGCGTGCGGTTGTGACCCGGGGGTTTCAGGTTCTCTTGCGTTCTTCAACACTCCGTGAGGATGTGTGATCCCTTGCAAATTCGCTCGCGGCGACGCCGTGACATGAAATTTCTTGCAACGAACTGTCCCGACCGGGGCAGGCGGGATGGAGAACGGTCAGGTCGTGCCGAAAGGAGGCACTCCCTGCATGGCGAATCTACTATGTGTCCGAAGTGCGTGCACCGGAGCGAAGAGGCTATCCACGCTTCCCATCACTCCCGATGTCAAGACGCGTCTCCCGGAACAACCCATCACCATCACTAATGCACGTGCTATTATATTAAGTGGACGCCAAACCATCCGGGCGGTATCGCTCGCTATAGGAATGATCACGACGTTGCTTGGCTTGGTGCTTCCGGCCACTAGCGAGGCTGCATCCACGAACTGCATCAATGTCCTTGGACGGGATACGTACTGGTCGAGGTTTCAGGAGGTCTATGCGCCCGTCGCGCGGGCCGGTTGGTTGGCTGATGCCTTTGAGGCGTCCGACTTCACTGTTGACGATGTACCGACCATTGGATCGCTCATGATCTGGGCGCCCCGGTATGGCGGTGCCACGTGGGCGGGTCACGTCGGTGTCGTGGAGGTTGTCGCAAGCGATGGCACGGTGACCGTGAAGCATGAGAACTGGCCGCGAGGGTCAGGCGAACATCTGGACGAGTTCGCCGTATTGCCCGGGCACCGCTTTGTCCATCCGCGGCAGCCCGCACCGGGGTCACCCGACGGGTTTGCGGCGTATCCCGATGAGGCGGAGCGGATCATGGCAGTGACCGGGGGTGTCCTGGTGGCGCGAGGGCAGGATCCAGTCGCGCCGGACTAGCGGACGGGATTAGGTTCGGTACCCACCCCAACTGATTGAGATACGCTTTGCTTGCCCTGCTCGACTGAACCTGATTGAAGGGCGGCCGACACCGGGGCATGGCCGCGGCGTCATTCCGCCACACCATCTGCCGGCCTGAGTTATCTACGCTTCGATGTCCCGCGGGGTACGATGCAGTCATCATGACCATTCCGACTGCATCTACCCCCGGCCAACCGGGCGCACTACGCCGTGGCGAAAAGTGGTTCGAAACCCCGGATGTCGCCAGCTTCATCCATCGTGCCTTCACCAAGGCGATGGGATATGACGACGATGACCTCAAGAGACCGGTCATCGGGATCTGCAATACCTTCAGCGAACTGAACCACTGCAATCACAACTTGCGCGTACTGGCCGAAGCGGTGAAGCGAGGCGTGCTTCAGGAGGGTGGCCTTCCTCTGGAGTTCCCAACCATCTCGATTGGCGAGGTTTTCGTTAGTCCGACCTCGATGTTCTTCCGCAATCTGGCGGCAATGGACACCGAGGAGATGATCCGGGGACAGCCTTTGGACGGAGTGGTGCTACTGGCCGGATGCGACAAGACGACACCTGCCCAACTCATGGGGGCGGCCTCCGCCGACGTGCCGGCGATCATGGTGACCAGCGGACCGATGCTCAACGGCCGGTACGAGGGTCAGGACCTTGGTGCATGCACCGACTGTCGGCGCTACTGGACCGAATACCGCGCCGGGACAGTGACCAAGGAGACGATGTCCCAACTGGAGGACAACCTGACACGTTCCGAGGGTCACTGCATGGTGATGGGAACGGCTTCGACCATGGCAGCGTGTGCCGAGGCCCTCGGGATGATGCTGCCTGGCGGTGCGTCGATCCCGGCCCCGGACAGCCGTCGGTTGCGTTTTGCAGCGGCATCAGGGCGCCAAGCGGTCCGCCTGGCCAGGGAGGGGATCCGACCGTCGCAGATCATGACGCCGGCGGCGTTCGAGAATGCGATCAGGGTTCTCCATGCCCTTGGTGGGTCCACCAACGCCGTCGTGCACTTGCCGGCGATTGCCGGACGCCTTGGGATCAAGTTGCCACTGGAGCTGTTCGATTCGCTGTCGCGCACGACCCCGTGGCTGGCGAACCTGCGTCCATCCGGACGGTATCAGATGGAGCAGTTCTTCGAGGCAGGAGGCGTGCCGGTTCTCATGAAGGAGCTGGAGGGTTTGCTCCACGGCGATGCCTTGACGGTGACAGGATTGACGGTCAGCGAGAACCTGTCGATGGTGGAACCGGTTGGCAACCGGGAGGAAGCGTCGCAGCGGCGGGTGCGTGAAGTGATCTCATCGCGTGAGGAACCTCTTGACGCAGAGGGTGGATTGGCGATTGTGCGGGGGACCCTCGCGCCTGATGGTGCAGTCATCAAGACGGTCGCGGCGTCGGCGCACCTTCAGAAGCACCGGGGACGGGCACTGGTGTTCTCGTCCCCTGAGGAACTGCAGGCGGCAGCCGACGACCTTGACCTTGACGTCACTCCAGATGACATTCTGGTGTTGCAGAATGCCGGGCCGATTGGCGCCCCGGGGATGCCCGAGATCGGCAACCTCCCCATCCCTCGCAAACTGCTGAGGCAGGGGGTACGCGACATGGTTCGTATCTCGGATGCGAGGATGAGTGGGACTGCCTTCGGCACGATCATCCTTCACGTCGCCCCGGAGAGTGCGGTTGGCGGGCCGCTTGCGGCGGTGCGGACTGGTGACATTATCGAGCTTGATGTCGAGGCGAGGAGGTTGGACCTGATGGTTGAACCGGCCGAAATTGCGAGACGACTTGCCGAACGGGTGGTTGCGCCTCCTCCATTCCGGCGTGGATACGGGAAACTGTTTGTGGAGCATGTCATGCAGGCGCCGGATGGATGTGACTTCGACTTCCTGCTGGGCGATCCGGACGACGCCATTTCGGCGGCCCGGATGGGGCGCGACTTGCGAACCTAATCCGCACAGACGCGCGATGGTGGGGTGATGCCCCTGCCGTTGTGGCAAGGAATGCGCTGGCCATGATCACGAAGCGGGTTACCAAGGGAAACATCTGGGGGGTGGTGCAGAGTCGTCTCTACGTGCCCATCAGTGACCTGCGACGGATGTTCAACCTCCCCACCGATGACGTTGCACCGATGACCACCACCGAGGGAACCTACTACATCGGTCTCCCGCCGGAGGCGGCTGCGATGGTTGGCCAACTCTGGCAGGAAGGGCGGATTGTCTTCGACTGCAATCAGGATGTGCGGGTCATGGTGGTCCAAGGCCTTTCGCCGGTGCGCGTCCTGACACGCGGTCGCAATGATGACGGTACACGTCCGGTCATGCGAACACCCTCGCGTCCGCGTCCGACGCCGATGGTCGCGGCATCAGTGCCTGTCAGTGTTGGGGACCTGCAGGACCCCGCCACCGCAACGCCACAGGCACGTCCGGCGGTGCGACGCATGCGATCGGCGACGACACGGGTTCCCACTCCGGATACGCCGTTCGAATTCCGGCCGACACCGCCGGAGTTTGTCGCCGAACGCCCGGCAGATATCACACGCCTTGCTGACATGGCGCGTGTCGCCGAGGCTGACGGGTCTGCACCTCGGGGGTTGCCGGTCGCTATGCCAGAGGAACAAGCCATTGCGGCAAGCGATGATGAAGGCTCGGGTGGATCTGGTGGAGATGATGGATCGCGCAGGCGACGACGTGGTGGGATTGGGCGGTCGACGCGTGCCCGGTCGGTGTGATCGACATCCCATGGTCAGGGACGACCGTGTACAAGGCGTTTGCAACCAGTGGGTGCGGCCGGAAGGGTCGGGACGCTGATGTCTGGAACCAAGTCGGTTGAACCGGTTCAGCGTCGTGAACCCGATCATGTGACCGAATCAGGATACCCCGGGGCATCGTCACTTCCTGATCGGGTGTATTCATCAGGGACGCGCTTCACAAGGGTGTGCAACTGAAACGCGCGGACACGGGATACCGTCTTCTGGGTGCTGATCGCCCTGTCAGTGCTGCTTCTCTGGACCGTGCGGAGTGTGCTGGCACCGTTCGTGATCGGTGCGATCCTCTCGTACCTGATCCATCCATTGGTCCGGTTGACATCGCGATACACGCGGTTGCCGAGGGCGGGATCAGTGGCGGTGGTCTATCTGGCCGTCGCCGGATTGATCACGTGAGGCGTCGTCGTCCTGGTGCCGGTGGTGTCCAAAGAGGCACGCGAACTGTCGTTCACGCTGCCCCCGATCGTGGCGCGGGCGCGTGACATCATCGACCAGGATCCGCACCTCTCGGTTCTCGGGTATGACGTGTCGATTGCGCCGCTTGTCGATGAGGTGACGAGGTCGGTCGGGACCGTGGTGAGTGCAGTCTCACGAGGCCTGCTTGATACCGCGGTGGCCACGGTCGAGACATTCTTCAAGGGGATGCTGACCCTGATGATCACGTTCTACCTACTCATGGGCGCCGAACGGTTCAAGTGGTGGGGTGGCCATCACACACCGCAACCGTACCGGGATGAACTCTCACCGATTGTCAAGGACATCGACCGGATTCTTGGAAGGTTCCTCCGTGGTGAGGTGGTCCTGATCATGATCATGACCATTGCAACCTGGGCGACGCTTTCCGCACTTGGCATCCGGTACGCGCTCATCCTTGGATTGATTGCAGGAATCCTGGAACTGATCCCGTTTGTAGGGACGTGGATGGCGGCGATCCCTGCCGTCGTTGTGGCCTTGGCGACACCGTCGCCCCACGGCTGGTCACCCCTGGTGAGTGCCGGGATCGTTGATCTGGCCTACTTCATTCTCCGGCACGCCGAGGACTACTTCGTGATCCCCTTCGTGATGGGGAGGGCGGTGCATGTCCACGCGCTGGTCGCGATGTTCAGCGTGCTGTCCGGTGCTGTGCTTGGTGGCGTCCTAGGCATGTTCCTCGGGGTGCCGACGGCGGCGGCTCTCCGGATCATCAGCGGGTACATCTATGGCAAGTTGACCGAACCGATGACAGTGCCCAATGGTGAAGAGGCGCTGTTGCAGGCGTCCCTACCGGTTTCGGACCTGGAAACCACGGGCTGACCGGTCACGGATCCCGGCACGTGGCAACCGGTAGTCGGTTGCCACGAGGCGAGCATCCATCTCCTCGCGCGCAAGGTGCGGATTATGTAAAATCCGCCATACTGCCGTCACGTGACAGAATGCGTTTACGTAACTAATGATTCAGGCACGGTGCCATGTAGTGTCGGCGAGGATTGGGTCCACGAGGATCGTATGACGACCAAGCGACCGATGTCTCCGGCCCCTCCGCCAGGTGGCGTGCGCGTTGGTCCGTTTCTGATCGACACCTCGATCATCCTCGGTCGTCGTACGCGGACGAGTACTCGGGACGGAACTGCCGTTGAAGAGCGTGTGGACCCGGCGGATCGTGCGGCGCGAGCGAGTGCCGACTACGAGGAGGGCTCTGTCGTGGTTCCTGAAGCGGTCGAGATAGCCACGTTGAGTGATCTTGAACGGCGTGTCCTGAGTGACCTTGAACGTGATGCCGAGGGCGGATTACGTTCGATCACTCCGGAAATCGAACGCGAGATCCGCGGGGGCCTTGACCGTGCAATTGGAGGGCCATCCAGTCCTGTTCAGCGCCGCTTGGATTCGACCCAGGTGTTGCGCGCCAGTCAGGAACGCGCTTCCGGGGCGCGACCTAGATTGTCTGAAGCACCTCCGACGACCCGCCACTCCTTGGCACAAACCGATCAGACGCCGACCAGAGTAGCGCGGTTGGAGGTACTACGTCCGGTCCTGTCTCCACCAGGGCCACAAGCTTCGTCAACCGTGAGGCCTCGTGAGCGTGGTGTCCCTCGCGACACTATCCGTGACCCTCGAGGTGTGCGCCTGGGCGGTTCCCCGACCACCGAACGCCGACCATTGGGGTATCGCACAGGGTTGGCAAGTCCAACTCCACGACCCACAGGCGAACTACCTGCGCCTGAAAGGCCAGTACGGTCGACGAGTGGCGGAGCGCCATCGCGTCCGGAAGCACGGCCCGAGCCAGGAAGGTTGCGGTCGCGGACGGTGCGCGAGGTGATCGCCGGTGCCGCCCGTGCGGTATCTGTCCGTTCGGTAACTCCGCAAGAGGTGCCCGATCTCCGTCAGGTGAGAGGGCCATGGCAGCCGCCACCGCGGGACGTTCGTTCGGCGCAGGCCTTGTACCGGAGTGGCGCCGGATTCGCCGGCGAAACGGCGGGAACGTCCGGTGATCGGCGTGCCGAAGTTCCGCTGATCTCGGCTGCGAGATCGGCGTTGCCCAGTCGGGGTTCTGCGATGGTGGCGCACTCTACCGCACCGGTGGATCGGCGGGAACGTCGTACCGAGGTTCGGGTTCGTATCGCCATGGATTCGGATGCCGGCCAGTGTGGCGAAGTTGATACGAAGTACATCACCAAGGATGTCTGGCAATTAGACACGCGGCAGGAAGATCGTGAAATCCGGATCATCCTTCGCCAGATCGAGTTGCCCAAGCCGCTCTCGTTGACGGCACCTCAGTCAGTACCCCAGGTGGTGCGCCCGGGAGTTCTGTGGCTGGTCGCCGAGGACATCGAGACCGTGGCGGGAGACGCTGCCAATATGCCGGCATCGGTTGGGCAGGTGACCGGGTACCTCGTAGCGACGCGACCGCATGGCGGTGAGATCGTCTATCTGACCTCTCTTGCGGTCGCCTCCGCCCACCGTCGCCAGCGACTGGCAGTGCGCTTACTCGAACAGGCCCGCCGGTGGGCCTCTTTGGGGAGTGCTACCGAGATCCTGGCCGATGTCTCGGCGCGAAACACACCGGCGCTTCGCTGCCTGCAGCGGGTCGGGTTCCGGTTCTGCGGGTACAACGACCGCCTCTACCCGGATGGCGAGGTCGCACTTTTCCTGTCGCTGTCATTGCGCTGAGGACTGCACGAGGCGTCAACACCACTCGCCTGCCGGGCACAGCGACCCGTACCATCGGGAGTGATGTCTATGAATGTGGCTACTACCTCACACGATGCCGCTGCCGGGGTCAAACCGGTTCGGATTGGCATGTTCGGCCTTGGAACCGTTGGCGGCGCTGTCGCGAAGTTGCTGCTTTCGCGCCGTGACATCATTGCGCGAGAGATTGGCCGGCCGATTGAGTTGACCACGGTCGTCGTGCGGGATCTCCACCGTACACGTGAGGTTGAGGTACCGACTGAGCTCATTTCGACCGATCCCGACGCAATCCTTGAGGACCCGACGATTGACATCGTGGTCGAGGTGATGGGCGGGATCAGGCCGGCCGGTGAATGGTTGCGCCGGGCAATCCGGGCGGGCAAGCACATTGTCACCGCCAACAAGGACCTCATGGCTACCGAGGGGGTGGAGTTGCTTCGCCTCGCTGCCGAATACGGCGTGGACATCTCGTACGAGGCGAGTGTCGGTGGTGGCATCCCGCTCATCGGGGTCTTCAGGCAGGAACTTGTTGCCAATGAAGTGCAGTCGGTTCACGCCATCATCAACGGGACCACGAACTACATCCTGACACGCATGGCGCAGGACGGTGCCGACTACTTGCCGGCGTTGGCGGAGGCACAGGCACTCGGGTATGCCGAGGCCGATCCGACGAACGACGTCGAGGCGATTGACGCGACCTACAAGTTGGCAATCCTTGCATCACTGGCGTTCCGGACGCACGTCCCACCACCGCAGATTTTCCGTGAAGGCATTACCAAGCTTCGCGCAATCGACTTCAGGATGGCACGGGAACTCGGATATGTCATCAAGTTGGTGGCTATCGGTCGACGGCACAAGGGCGCGGATGGCACCGCCGATTCGGTCGAACTCAGGGTGCATCCCACCTTGTTGCCAAAGGACGTGTTGCTAGCGGGGGTCAACGGCGTCTACAACGCGGTCCATGTCCAGGGTGACCTCGTGGGTGACGTACTGCTCTATGGCCGGGGTGCGGGTTCGGGGCCTACATCGAGTTCGGTCGTTTCCGACATCATCGACATTGCCCACAACGTCAATGCTGGGGTCTCGAACCGCGTGCCATTTCGGGTGACTGACAACTTGCCGCTCCTGGCGATTGATGACGTCCAATCCCGGTATTACGTTCACCTTTGGGTAGCTGACCAACCGGGTGTCCTCGCGCAGATTGCGCAAGTGTTCGGCGACCATGGGATCAGCATTGCCTCGTGCATCCAGAAGGAGGCCGATGCCAAGGCTGGAACCGCGGAACTGGTGATCGTGACCCACGGTGCGCGGGAGGCGGGGATGCGAGACGCCCTGCACCAGTTTGAAACGCTGTCGGCGGTTCGCGACCTAGGGAGCGTCCTGCGGATCGAGTCCCCCTGACGACATCCGTCCGGATACCAAGTGGCAGGTTCAAGACACGCAAGCGGGGTGTGGATCCGACATCCGGACCCACACCCCGCTTGAGTGTCTGCGCAGTTGACGCTGGTTAGCGAACGGTAAAACCGACCGTCTTGGTTTCCTGCTCGGCGGAGGCGCGAACCATTTCCTCGATGTGACGGTAGATGGTCGCGAAGTCGCTTCCGATCTCGTCCGCAGAGCGATGGTCGCCATCGTCTGACTTGTCGTGGTCGTGGGATGCCTCTGGCTTCACGGCCGTCGCCTCGGTTGGAGCGGCTTCAGGAGTGGTCGCTGGTGTCACCACTGCGCTTTCCTCGGCATGAGCCTCTGTCTTGGCGGGTGGTGCGGAACTTCCACCGCGGCTGGAGGATCCCCGCGCGGCGGTGAGGCGTGTTGAGGCTTCCATCATCGCAATGATGAGGCCGTCGCTAAGGGTTCGTGCCATATTTGCTGCTCTCTTCCAACCACCCGAGGTGAGTGGCGTCACTAGAGTACTTGGCGCCTGTTTGGGGATGATGCCCCGGATGGAACAGCCCAAGCATTCCGCCTAGATTGTACGGGGCGGGAGGGCCGGAACAGGTGTGCGTCCGGCATTGTCCAGGTGGCTCGCAATCGGTTCGTCAAGCGTCCGAACGACTTTGGTCGGTACTTCATGCCCGCGGTTGTGCGCATGGGTACTCGACAAGTTACGCTAAAAGGACGCACTGTGAAGCGCGACTGAACCGAGGTTGGGCATGCAACGAATCCTGGAAGTGGTGAATGCCATCGCGAATGCCCTGTTCGGCCCGAGGGAGAAAATTGTGCCCGTCCGGGTACCGGTCCGCGTCGACGGTCGCTGACGGCCCGCGACTGATCATCAACTGCGTGCGTTGCGCGTGCCCTTCAGGGAAAGGCTGCCATCACGCAGTTCGACTTCAATGACTCGGACGCCCTGGGTATTCAGCGCGGCGGTCAATTGCGCTGTGATGGCTTGTTCGATTGGTGTGCGCATCGCCGCCGGAAGAGGCAGGTCGTTGACGCGGGCTTCCTTGACGAGGACTCGCACGCCACCCTCGCTTACCGCAAGTGTCCCGGTCATGGAGAAGGCGAGTCGCCCTGGTCCGCCTTGCGCGCTGCCCGTAACGCTGATTTCCCCGCTGCGGAACTTCACGCCGAGGTCATTGATGGTCACGGTCCCAAACGGGGTGTTTGCCAATTCCTGTCCAATTGATGCGGTGGATAGGTAGTCGTTGATTTCCTTTTCCTCGAACGTGAGGGTCTGGATTCCCGCCTGCGTACCCGTTTGCGCGGGTAGAGCAGTCGGCGCGATGGCAACGGTCATGGTCGGCGCCATCGCGGGTCGATCATCCGGAGGTCGGGTTTGCGACGCTGCAGGGGTCGAGGGGGTTGATACCGGCAGGCCGCGTGCCTGTGAGAGGGTGTCGAGGGCTTTGCCCAGGCTCCAGTCAGGTCCCAGGGTGTAGACCATCATTGCGATGGCGGCGCCGAGGATCAGGATTCCACCGATGAAACCTCGCATCGCGTACGTCCTGATGGGTGGTAGGGGGTGCATGGTGCAACCGTGCAACCGGGGTTTAGGAGTAGGGACGCCAAGGCGACCATGGGTTTCGGTTGTGTTGGCGCCGGTGGGCACTAGATGCCGATGGCGTGTCCTTGGGCAGCGAGGGCTGCTTCCTTGACGAGCTCGCTCAGGGTCGGATGCGCGACCATGATGTCACCCAGTTCGTGGGTGGTGCCTTCAAGGGCGCGGAACGGTGCGACCTGGGCCAGGAGTTCGGTTGCCTCGGCACCGATGAGGTGGGCACCAAGGATCTCACCGTACTTGCCGTCGACGACGAGTTTCACAAGTCCCTCGGTCTCGTCGTTGGCAAGCGACTTCCCGCTCGCGGCATACGGAACTTCGCCAATCTTGACGTCGTACCCGGCATCGCGTGCCTGTTTCTCGGTCAAACCGATGCTTGCAACCTGCGGGAAGCAGAATGTGGGACGTGGCACATCGGCGTACTTGATGGGACGGGTTTCGTGTCCGGCAATGGCTTCGGCAGCGAGGACGCCTTCGGCGGACGCCACGTGGGCGAGGGCGTATGGCGTGTTCGTCACGTCACCGATTGCCCAGATGCCTGTCACGGACGTTGCCATGCGCTCGTCAACCTTGATGTATCCGCGTTCGGTTGCAACGCCCAATGCTTCAAGACCAAGACCTTCGGTGTTTGGTTGGACACTGACGGCGACGAGACACCGGTCGACGACGAGTGTGTGACTGGTGTCGCCACTCTTGTAGACCACTTCCACGGATGACCCGGTGTTCGTAGCTCGTTCAACCTGAACGCCGGTGTGGAAGGTGATGCCCTGCTTCTGGAATGAACGCTCGAGTGTCTGGCTGATCTTCTCATCCTCGCGAGGAAGGAGGTGCGGCATCGCCTCGAGGATGGTCACCTTGGTGCCATAGGCATTGAGGACGGTGGCCATTTCGCATCCGATTGACCCACCGCCGACGATGACCATCGTTCCCGGCTGGGTGCGGTGCTCCACAGCCTGCCAGGAATTCAGAATGCGTTCGCCATCGACCGGCATGGTCGGTAGCGCACGCGGTCGGGCACCGGTTGCGATAACGATGTTTCGTGCGGCGTAGGTCTTGTCGCCGACGGTTACGCGCCCGGCCGATGGAACGGTGGCGAGGCCACGGATGAGCTGGATCTTGTTCTTGCGAATGAGGAACTCAACGCCCTTGACCAGACGTCCTACGACCTGCCGGCTGCGATCGACGGCGAGGCCGTAATCGGCCTTGAAGCCATCGATCTTGATGCCCCAGCGGTCGGCGTGAGAAAGATGCCGAACGATCTCAGCGTTCTTGAGCAGTGACTTTGACGGGATGCATCCGACATTCAGGCAGACGCCACCAACCCACTCGCGTTCGATGATCGCAGTACGCTGGCCCAACTGCGCGGCGCGGATGGCGGCAACGTATCCGCCGGGACCGGCGCCGATGACGATCAAGTCGTATGAATCGTCGGAGTTCTGACCTGCGCCCGGGTTGACGGCTGCCGTCATTGTGGCATTCCTCTCGTGTTGGTTCGTTGCTTCTGGTGAGATCAGAGCACCAGGGAAATCGGGTGTTCGAGCAACCGCTTGAGTTCCTTGAGGAATTGGGCGGCGTAGGCCCCGTCGACGACACGGTGGTCGGCCGAAAGCGTGATGCGCATCGTGGTGCGGACGACAATCTGGCCATCGTGCACGACGGCGCGTGGCGAAGCGGCGCCAACCGCTAGGATCGCAGCCTGTGGGGAGGCGATCACGGCGGCGAACTCATCGGTGCCGTAGGCACCGAGGTTGCTGACAGTGAAGGTTGCCCCCTGCAGATCATTGGCTGCAGGCTTTCCTGATCGAACGCGGTCGTAGACGTCCTTGGTTTCGCGTGCAATCTGACCGAGGGACTTGCCTGGTACGTCGCGGATAACCGGAACGATCAACCCGCCATCGACGGAGACGGCCACGCCGATGTTCACGTGGTGCCAGGTACGGATGCGAGCAGGTGCCTCATCGAGAAACCAGGCATTTACTGCCGGCCAGGTGCGTAACGCCAGTGCCGAGGCCTTGATGACAAGATCGTTCACGGACACTTTCGCGCGCGGGTCTGCACTTGACAGGTCGTTGATTTGCTGACGGAGCGAGAGGGCCTCATCCATCTCGGCTTCGACCGTGAGGTAGATGTGCGGGATGCCCGGTTTGGCAATGCCCATGCCCCGGGCAATCGCCTGACGCATGCGGTTGAGGGGTTCGTCGGTGAACGCGTCCCCAGACGGTGCTGACACAACGGGCATAACTGCAGGCTGGACGGGAGCCGGGGAGTGGGCTGCGGCCTCGACGTCGGCGCGGACGATGCGTCCTCCCGGGCCACTGCCGTGTCCTGCGAGGGTTCGCAGGTCAACGCCGGACTGTTCGGCCAGGATGCGGGCAAGGGGTGATGCCTTGACTGCCCCAACAGGCACATCGTGTACCACGGGACTGGTGGCTACCGTCGCTCCGGCAACAGGGGCTTGGACTGGGTGGGACGCTTCCATACGAGCTTGCGCAGCGACGGCGGGCGGTGCCTGTGTCGGTGAGGTTGCGATACGGACGGACTCCACCGATTCGCCGACACGCGCCAGGATGCCGACAATCGTTCCCACCGGGGCGGTGCCTCCGTCGCCGATCACGATCTGCGCGAGCGTGCCGTCGTGAAACGACGGCAGTTCGAGGGTCGCCTTGTCGGTTTCCACCTCCATGAGGACATCACCGGTCTTTACGGCGTCGCCCTCATGCTTGACCCAGCGGGCAATGGTGCCCACCTGCATGGTGTCTGAAAGGCGGGGCATCACGATTTCTTCTGGCATGGGCGTCGTTTCGTCAGTCAGGTGTGAACTTTGTCGTCACGAGGGATGGTGAACCTGCCGGATCATTCGCGACCGGCAGGCAATTCACCCGGTGCGACGTGGCCAGAGTATGGCCCGTCCGATCCGGGCTATCGATTGGCGGTCAGGATGCCTCGCTTGAGCATGCCGCTTTCTGCGAGAACACTGCGCGCGGCGGCATAGATCTTTTCGTTGTTGACTTGCGCGGCGTTCTCAAGCGGACGGGCATAGGGCATCGACACTTCGGCACCGCCGACCCGCTCTACCGGCGCGTCAAGTTCGGCGAAGCAGGCTTTCGAGACGCGTGCTGCGATTTCGGCCGAGACGCCGTATGTGGGCCAACCCTCCTCGACGCACAGGACCCGGTGGGTCTTGCGGACCGATTTGACGACCGTCTCCATGTCAAGGGGGCGTAGGCTGCGCAGGTCGACGACCTCGACGCTGATCCCTTCTTCGGCGAACCGTTCAGCCACCTGCAGGGCGCGGACGGTCGCATAGGAATGGGACACGATCGTGAGATCGGTGCCGACGCGCGGGACGGCTGCCAGACCGATAGGTACGACATAATCACCATCGGGAACTTCACCGCGCTGGTTGTAGATTGTGAGGTTTTCGAGGAAGAGGACCGGGTCATCATCGCGGATGGCGCTCTTGAGCAAGCCTTTGGCATCAGCGGGGTTTGAGGGTGCGACCACCTTCAGGCCGGGAGTGTTTGCAAACCATCCCTCAAAGCTCTGCGAATGCTGGGCGGTCAACTGCTTGCCGGAACCGCCGGGCGTCCGGATGACCATCGGCACCTTGAGTTGCCCACCGAACATGTACCGCACCTTGGCGGCATGATTGATGACCATGTCAATGGCGACAAGGATGAAGTTCAAGGTCATGATCTCGACAACGGGACGGAGGCCAAGCATTGCCGAACCGACGCCGATGCCCATGAACCCTTCCTCGGCAATCGGTGCTTCCTTGACGCGCCGGGGCCCGAACTCCTTGAAAAGGCCTTGGGTGACCTTGTAGGGCCCCTCGAAGCGGCCGACTTCTTCACCGATGACGTAAACGCTTGGGTCGCGAAGCATCTCTTCGCGCAGCGCCTGGCGCAACGCCTCACGATAAGTCAACTCTGGCATTGTCTTGAATACTCCTGCGTCGGCGAAACCGTGTTCCGCGGACGCGCACCGAATGATTGTCAGTCTATGACGCCCCCGGGGCCTGAATGGATACGTCTCAGATGGAGGCTGGCATTCCCGGGGCCATGCACGCCTGTTCAGGAATCCCCGCTTGCCCAGTTGGTGCCGCGGATGCTCAGCTCACCGAACGGCGCGCCCTCGCCCATCCGGTCGAAGTCGGATGCACCCTTCGGGTCATAGATGTGTCGGTACAGGTCCTTGGGATCGGGATCTGCAGACGCAAGGGCGTAGTCGATAGCGTCTTGGACTTCGGCCTCAACCTCCGCACGGACAGCCTCGACGGCGGCATCATCGAGGATGCCTCGGGTGCGCAGGGTCTGCTCGAACATGACGATCGGATCGCGGGCGCGCCACCGGTCAATCTCTTCTTGAGGACGATACGACTTGCCGGGGTCGGCCACCGAGTGTCCGCGGTAGCGGTAGGTCAGGCACTCCAGCAGGGCCGGTTGGCGCTCTTCCCGGGCCAGGCGAAGGAGCCGTTGGGGTGCCTCGCGAACCGCGAGGACGTCCTGTCCGTCAACCTGTTCGGACG
The DNA here is from genome assembly GCA_945907765.1 of Thermoflexus hugenholtzii JAD2. Classification (GTDB taxonomy): domain Bacteria; phylum Chloroflexota; class UBA11872; order UBA12225; family UBA12225; genus UBA12225. Next base: position 27,235 of record CAMDTO010000022.1, read on the forward strand.
GCATCCGGTACGCCTGCCCACGTTTCCAGAGGTCAGGTTCGGCCGAGGCCATTTCAACGGACGTTCCCATGCCATAGAGGTTATTGGTGATGACGAAGACGCAGGGAAGGTTCCAGATTGCCGCGAGATTCAGGCCCTCATGGAAGGCACCGATGTTGACTGCTGCATCCCCGAAGAGGCACATCACTGCACCTGGGCGCCCTTCGTAATCGAGGGCGAAGGCGGCACCAACGGCAAGGGGGATCTGGGCACCGACGATTCCCCATCCGCCCAGGAAATGGCGTTCCACATCAAGTAGGTGCATAGACCCGCCACGCCCGTGCGCCTGGCCCGTTTCCTTGCCAAAAAGTTCTGCCATGACGGCCCGCGGCGATCCACCAACGGCCAGGCTGAGGCCATGGTCGCGGTACCCGCCGAACAAGTAATCGTCGGACGTGAGGCTACCCACGGTACCCGCGACCGTGGCCTCTTCACCGATGTTTAAGTGGCAGTAGCCGCCAATCCGGTCGCGCGTGTATTGCTCCTCGGTACGTTCCTCGAACCGACGGATCTGGACCATCATTCGGTACAGGCGACGGAGTTCCTCATCGGACACATGCAGGTCCGGGGTGGTGCGAGATGGCGCGATCGTACTCATTACAGATAGTTCTCGTCTTTTCAACGACGCCGATGCAGATTGGGCACAGCTAGCGTCGAAAGCAGAGCA
>CAMDTO010000023.1 GCA_945907765.1 Thermoflexus hugenholtzii JAD2
CACGGTTGCATGTCGGGCGGTGCGCTGGCAGGCCTTGCTTCGACCAGAATCACGTTCAGGGTTCTGGTCGGCGGTCGAGGCGACGCTCATTGGCTACTTGTTCATTGCAGTCCTGCCCGGCAGAGTTGGAGAGATCACACGGGCGGCCGTTCTGGGCCGCACCGAAAACGTCCCGACTGGTCGCGCAGTGGGAACGATCGTCATCGAGAAATTGTTCGACATTGCTGCCCTGCTGATGATGCTAGGAACGCTGTCACTCATCGTTCCGCTCCCCGTCTGGGCGCGGACGGCTGGCATCAGCGTGACCGCGGTCTTTGCAGTCCTGATCGTTGGGTTTGTCGGCGCCGCGTCGGTGAGACAACGACTTGTTGCCTGGGCGGAAGCGCGGATCGATCCATTGCCGGTCCTCGGGCGCGTGCGTCCCTCAAGGATCGCTGATGAGTTGTTGCGGGCCGCGAGTAGTCTGTCATCGGGCAAGCTGCTGGCTGTTCAGGTTATGGCGAGTACGGTCCTTTGGTTGCTCGCAATTTGCCAGGTCTACCTCGGCACCCTCGCCTTTCACCTGGAAACCGGGTGGGATGCTGCGACGTTCGTCCTCGTCGCCACAAACTTGGGCATGACTATTCCATCGGCGCCCGCTTCGCTCGGCGTGTATCACGGCATCACGGTGCTTGCACTTGATGTTTTCAACGTGACCGCTCCGGTCGCCCTCGGTCTTGCAGTTGGATTGCATGCCCTCGGGTTCGGCACACTGAGCCTTGCTGGCGCCTTTTGTCTCGTCCGGGGCCTGTTGCTCGGACGATTCGCGATCGTCGACCTGTGGAAGTGGAGAGCCTGACGTAATGACCAACCTGTCGGCATGCGGCTTCCGGGTATTTGGTCGCGCTTTCTGGGGCCGACTGCATGGGAGCTGACACCGCTCCGGCCTCAAACCCCGGACTGCTGAGAATTGCTGACGATGGTCAGGTGTTTGCCACGGCAAGCCTTCTCGCGCGCGCGCATGCGATCGCGCGCCAGCATCTCTCAACCCTTCCCGTACACCGCGCAATCATCCGCGTCGTCGAGAGCCTGATGGTCGGGGCTGAGCCGCTCATCGGCCCGGTACTGGATGTCGGGTGCGGTGACGGGCACTTTGCCGGAGCTTGCCTGGTTCCTTCGTACGGAGCGCGGATCGACGTGGGGATCGACCCAGCGTTTGCGTCGGTTCGTGAGGCCCACCAGGCAGGTGTCTACCGAATGGCACTTGCGTGTGGCGGCCAGGCACTGCCTTTTGCGGACGGATCATTTCCAACGGTTGTAAGCAATTGCGTTCTCGAACACATTCCGCCGCTTGAGGAAACCCTGAGGGAAATCCATCGAGTTCTCGCACCTGGTGGCAAGTTAATAATCACCGTTCCAAGCGATCAGTTTGCCGGATCACTTTTCTGGTCCCGAATGCTCGCTCGTATCGGATTCCCTTCCGCTGGTGCAGCCTACGGAAAATGGTTCAACCGGATCTCCCTTCATTTTCACACGTACAATCGTGATGGATGGCAGGACCGCCTCCAAGAGGCGGGCTTCAAAGTTGAAAAATGGACCTCGTAGTTGCTTCCAGATGAGATGGCACTCTTCGACCTTAGTCACTACTACGGGGTTCCGACACTGGTGACGAAGAGACTTACTGGAAGATGGATCCTGTGGCCGGGTAAATGGCGGTACCTTCCTTGGGAGCGAGCACTTGAGAATGCGCTGGCGTCATGGGCAAGGCAAATAGCGGTCCCGAACGGTTCCTACTTCTTCTTTGTGGCGAGGAAGGCATAACGTGACCTCTGGACCGACCGATGATCCAGGACCGATCCGTCCCGTACATCCCGAACAGGAATCCGCGGTCAACGAAGAGGCTTCAGAACTGGGCGGTTACACCCCGATGGCGGATACCTTCGCGGTTCCGTCCGGGATGAATGGCCTTCCGATTGGAACGCGAAGCACTTTCAACGTGCAACGTTCTCGTCGTCTTGAGAATTGGGTTTTTGCGCTCATCATTGCCTTGGCAGCGGTGCTCCGGTTCACGGGGGTCAATTGGGACAACGGTAGTCAACTTCACCCAGATGAGCGGTTTCTCTTTATGGTCGAAGGTGCGCTTCGTCCAGGGTTTGTGGCAACCAATGCGAACGGCTCCACCGTCCAAACCCGATCTGCACCAATCTGGGAATATTACTTTGACTCCGCGCGGTCGGGTCTTAACCCCCACAATGTGGGGTATGGGTTCTTTGTCTACGGAACGTTTCCCCTCTTTGCGACGAAATGGATACTGACCCTATTCCAATCCAGTGGGTTTGACCGGATCCATCTTGTAGGGCGGTCACTTTCAGCACTCTCCGACACCGGTTCGGTTGCCCTAGTGGCAGTCATTGCCCGAAGGATGTTTGGAACCCGGATTGGCCTGCTCGCCGGGGCGCTTCTGGCGGTATGTGTGCTTCATATCCAACAGGCTCACTTTTTTGTCTTTGACAGTTTTCTCGTCACGCTCGTCCTGGCGTGCTTCTGGTCGTGCCTCAACATTGTGGCGTTCGCCCGGTGGCGCGACTTCGCAATTACCGGTCTCCTCCTCGGCCTGACACTCGCTACGAAGCTCTCGATGGTGGTGTTCATGCCGGTGATCGCATTTGCGGGCCTGATCCACTTATGGGAGGGACATCGGGCACGTCCTCAGCAAGTCGGTGACGACGAGGAAGTGCAGAAGCCGTCGCCGACGTTCGCCAGCGTGGTGGAAGAGTGGTGGGCGGATGGATCGCTCACTGCGGTCATCGCTGGTGGGATTCTCACGGCGCTTGTCGCGATACTCGTATTCCGGATTGCCCAACCGTATGCATTTGCAGGCCCAAGTCTGTTTGACCTACGCCTGAACCCGAAGTGGTTGGACAACATCGACTACCAGGCAAAGTCCCAGGACGGGTCAGTCGATCTCCCTCCCAGCATCCAGTGGGCCGAGACGTCTAAGTTGTTCTTTCCGCTAAGACACATGGTGAACTGGGGGTTAGGGGTACCCTTAGGTATCGCGGTCTGGGCAAGCTTCTTCGGCGCGTGCTGGCTGGCTGCTTCTCGGCAGCGATGGCAGCACGCGCTTGTTGCCTTCTGGGCCGGCCTTTGCTTCCTCTACTTTTCGTCGGTGCTCAACAAGACGATGCGGTACCTGCTTCCGGCATACCCATTCTTCGTGATCCTCGGCGCTTGGGGCCTGGTTTCGCTGTTCGACGCACTTAGGAAAGGTAGGGACAGGATTCGCACCGGGATGTCATTTCTCTCGAATGACGTGCCGGAGACAGTGAGATTGAGGCTTTCCGGGCTCAACGTGACCGCACTGTCAGCAATCGCCCCACTCGCCGGCTGGCTTGTGGTTGTGAGCGTTCTGGTCTATTCGTCAGGGTGGGCTTTTGCATTCACCCGCATCTACGCGCGCCCGGTGAGCCGTGGTCAGGCGTCGATGTGGATTTACCGCAACGTGCCTCCCCCAGCAGTAATCGCGAATGAGCACTGGGACGATCCGTTACCGCTTCCAATTCCAGGGTTCGATCATGGCAAATATGCCGGCCCGCAACTGCCGCTCTACGACCCGGACGAACCGAAGAAGATTGACACAATCGTACAGATGCTGTCTCAATCATCGTACATGAATATTACGAGCAATCGCTTGTATGGGTCGATTCCTCGGATGCCCGAACGCTATCCGATGACCACTGAATACTATCGACGCCTGTTCGCCGGCGACCTCGGATTTTCGCTTGTCGCCACCATTCCAAGCTACCCGTCGATCGGCCCGTGGGTGATCAATGACGATTTGGCTGAGGAGGCATTCACCGTTTACGACCACCCCAAGGTGCTGATATTCCGGAAGGATGCGGATTTTTCAGCGGCTCGTGTGAAACAGATCCTCACGGCTGTGTCACTTGGCAATGTCCAGAACATTCCGCCCATCATGGCTGGACGCCCGAACCTTCAACTGAGCCCGACATCTCGTGAGAATGTCACTCAGGGTGGGACCTGGGGCGATAGTTTTTCATTGGATACCGGGTCATGGCTCCTTGCTCCTGTCCTCTGGTATGTCACGCTCTCTGTCTTGGGAGTGATCGCGTGGCCAGTTGTCTGGTCAGTCCTACCATCTCTGCCCGACCGTGGGTACGGGTTGTCGCGCCCGGTCGGTCTCCTGGCAGTGAGTTGGGTTGGATGGCTATTCGCATCTGTTGATGTGCTCCCATGGACCCGCCTATCCCTCGTTGTCGCGGGCGCAGTGTGCGTGTTGCCAGTGATCCCGGTACTCAGGCGCAGTGGTCTTGAGTGGGTGCGGTGGGTCCAAGAGAATTGGCGGACGATCGTCACGATTGAGTTGGTCACGATCGGGGCATTTGCCGCTTTCTGCCTGATCAGATCGCTGAACCCAGATCTCTGGCATCCCGCCCGCGGTGGTGAAAAGCCGATGGAGTTTGCGTATCTGAATGCGGTAATCAAGACGGCGTCATTCCCGCCGTACGATCCCTGGTACGCGGGCGGCTATTTGAACTATTACTACTTCGGATACGTGCTGATCGGGGCGCTCGTGAAGTTGACTGGCGTCGCTCCATCAGTCGGTTTCAACATCGGCGTCGCCACGGTATACGCGATGACTGTCGGTGCGACCTTTGGGGTCGCCTCAAACCTGACCGTTCTTGGGTGGAACACGGTCGTCGGTCAAGGTGGGGGCGCGAGGAAGTATCAGCCAATTCTGTTTGGTGGGATCGCCGGTGTCGCGTTTCTCGCCGTGGTTGGAAACCTCGATGCGTTCGGGCAATTTGTCGATCGACTAGCGAGGTCTGCGAGTGGTGCCGGCAGCGTGCCGGTGTCGGGATTGCCAGCTCTGGTGGCTGGAGTTCCGGCGGTCCTTCTTGGAGGTGGATCGCTTGAAGGATTCGATTTCTGGCGTTCATCCCGGGTGATCCCGAACAACACCATCAACGAGTTCCCGTTCTGGACCTTCCTTTTTTCCGATCTTCACGCGCACATGATCAGCATTCCCTATCAGGTTGTTTCGGCTGGGGTGCTGCTCGGCATAGCGACGCACGTCGTTCCGTTGGCTGATCTTCGGCGCAGGACAGCCTTCGGTCGCCTTCTTGGCGTAATTTCTCTCAGGAACGTGCTCGTCGGTGCAGGGTTGGGATGGATCGTCGGTGCCTTGAATGTCATCAACAGTTGGGAGTACCCAACCCACCTGCTCTTGGCGGTGATCACGCTTGGTATTGCGAGGGTCGCACGGCGCGGGTCAGTCACGGCGACCGACGTCGTTCACGTCATGGTGAGTTCGGTCGTGATGTTCCTCACTTCCACACTCTGGTACCGGCCCTTCTGGTCGAATTACCTAACTGTGTATAGCTCAGTAAGTTTGTGGACAACTGATAAATCAACGTTGGTCGACTATTTGATCATTCATGGTGCAATGGTCTTTCAATTACTTACGTTCGTCGTCTTGGTGGGATGGCCGGTCTGGCGGTCCACCGGCTGGGGGCGATACGTCGCGATGCGTCTGCGAAACCTTGATGCGTGGGAGCGGGTTTCGCGACACGAGCGTGCCCTGCTTCCGTCGAGCACATTGTTTGGTACATGGTATGTCGCGTTAAGCGTGATATTCGTCTTGATCCTCGTGACCCTCGCCATCGCCAGGTCATCGCTGATCGCGTTCCTCATCACAATGGTATTGGCGATGGTCCTCGTGGCATGGGAGCGACGTCGTGAACCTGCACTTGCCTTCGCGGCAACGCTAGGGGCAACCGGGGCTGCCATTGGCATCTTTGTCGAGTACTTCGCACTTTCCGGTGATATCGGGCGAATGAACACGGTCTTCAAGTTCTATTTGCAGGTGTGGATCCTCTGGTCGCTGGTATCTGGTGCAACGCTTGTCTGGGCGTTGGCGCGAGTGTTTGATCGCAACCGGGTGAAGCCACTTGGGCTGCGTCACTGGGGTTGGGTTTCGGTCGCCTCGGCACTCATGCTCGCGGTTGTGGCGTACCCACTTGGAGCTGTGCCTGCCCGGATCGCGGATCGGTTTGCCCCGTTGCCCCCGACGCTTGACGGAATGGCCTACATGAAGACGGCGACGGTGCAGGATGCAAGCAGCGAGGTCACGCCGGCGAACCCTGGTGGCGCGACACTGAGGGCATTTGCCGACTACCTAGCGATCAGGTGGATGCTTCAGAATATCGAAGGCACTCCGGTGGTCCTTGAGGCATCGGTGCCTGAGTACCGATGGGGTTCCAGGGTTTCGAAGTACACTGGCCTACCCGCAGTACTAGGGTGGCGCTGGCATCAGGCCCAGCAGCGTGGTCCCTACGCACCCCAGGTGGACGGGCGTTTGCGTGACGTCCAATCGATGTTCAACACCACGAGCACAGACGCCGTGCAGATACTCCTCTCTCGGTACCACGTCCGGTACGTCTACGTCGGAGATCTTGAACGTGCATACTACGCCTCAGCCGGTATCGCCAAGTTTGCGTCGGCTCCTACCCTGTTCCGAGCAGTCTATGAAGCGGATGGTGTGACCATTTTCGAGTTCCTTCCTGAAGCCGCTCGGCAGGGTCGGACGCAGGCGCTTCCGCCGGAAGGCTCATTTATCCAGTGAGGCAGCATGGAAGGCCCGCACTGAGGCTGGTCGGGATAATTGCCAGAATATTGGCTAGGTCGGGCCCCCAACAGGATCCGGGGGTCAGGAGCGTGAGGGCGTGTCAATGAAGCGGTCGTCTGATCGAAGTGAAGCCGATGCAAACCTTGAACCCGATGAGGTCCCATTGACTGGCCCGTCTGCGTCGTTGGACGACTCCGCTGCGGCAGTGTCGCCAACGGTGGTTCCGGCGGAGGATGGTGTCCGACAACCCGAGCGTGGGCGCTGGGACTTGCGCCGACGTGCCTCGCGGGCCACCCGGGTTGACGATGACGAAGTCCCTCAGTCCACGCGGCGACAGGAATTGTCAGAGGGTGGCATTTCGGCATCTGGTGGTTCACTCGTCATCACGGACGACGATCCATCGGTTGGTCCCAACGTGCTGGACTGGTTGCGGCAACCTTGGCAGTATGGATTGAACTATGGACAGACGCTCCTTGTCCTCATTCTTGTCATCACGACACTCATATCGCGGTTCTACAACGTTGGTGACCGCGCCATGCACCATGACGAGAGCATGCACGCGAAGTTTGCATGGGATACGTTTCGCGGACAGGTCTACAAGTACAACCCGCTGCTTCACGGCCCATTCCAGTTCCTGAGTGTGGCTTCGAGCTTCTGGATTTTCGGTGCGACGGAAGCGACGGCGCGGGCGGTTCCGGCTCTTTTCGGGGTCGGACTGGTGGCGATTTCGTTCCTGTGGCGTCGTTGGCTCGGGACCACCGGCTGGATCATCGCGTTGGCGATGTTCGTGTTCTCCCCCTCCTTTATCTACTTTGCCCGGATGCTTCGTGAGGATTCGTACACGGCGACGTGGACGCTCCTTGCAATGACTGGCTTTGTCGGGTTCATTCTTCATCGCAGACGAGCCTGGTACTACACCTTCTGCGTCGGGCTTTCATTTGCCTACGCCACAAAAGAAAGTACGTTCATCACGTTCTTTCTCCTCGGGACCTTCATGGTCTTGTCCGCCATCTGGGAGCACGGGACTCTTCCGATGCGCAGGATTGTCCAGGTGGCCGCGGTGGGTGCACTGGTTGGTGGCTTCCTCTCGGCAGTTGTGGGAATTTACAAGAAGGAACTTTTTGAAATCGGAGGCGGCTTCATCGGTCTTGTCCTCGGAGCGTTCGCGGGGATGGTGTACGACCGAGTGCGCCCGACGGAGTTTGCTGAACGCAACGCACGTGAACGTGGTGCAAATGGCACCTTCACGAGTGCGTGGTTTCAGCTGTGGCGTGACCGCGAGGGTTTCTGGGGTCTCGGAACCTTTTCCGGTGGCATTGTCATCTTCTTCCTGATCTTCATCGTGTTATTCACAAGCTTGTTCACGAACTTTGGTGGTATCCGTGAAGGACTTATCGGGGGAATCCGGTATTGGCTGGAACAACATGGCGTCCAGCGTGGAAACCAGCCCTGGTATTACTACATTCTTATCCTCAGCGCGTATGAGACATTGCCGTTTGTCTTCTTCATGGCGGGGACGGTCGAATACTTGCGTCGACCGACGTGGGTAACCAGCTTTCTCCTCTGGTGGGGGTGGGGTGCTCTGACTATTTACAGTTGGGCTGGGGAAAAGATGCCCTGGCTTGTGATCCACATTGCGACTCCAATGGTCTTCGTCGCAGCGCGGTTCATCGGTGACGTGTGGCGTGATCCTGAGGCCAACCCGTGGAAGCTGCGCAGCACGACCGGTGTCGCTGTCCTGCTTTCTTTCTGGTGCATCCACACCGGTTGGCCAGTGAACTTCGACCGGCCTGACACCCCCCGTGACCTTCTGGTGTACACACAAACAGCGCCTGACGTGAAGAAAGTCATGGCTGACATCGAGCGAATCAGCCTCGAGCAGACCGCCAACAGTCGTGATATCGGGGTGACCGTGCAGTCCGGGACCTGGTGGCCGTTCTCGTGGTACCTGCGCGACTACAAGAATGTGGACTATCCGGCGCAGTTGACGGCTCCAGCGACCAAGCCAATTGTCCTGATCGCGCTTGAGGATGACGAAAAGAACGCACCTTTCCTCAACGGGTATACGAAGACGAAGTACAAGATGAGGTGGTGGTATCCCGAGGATTACCGGAACATCACGTTGCAGTCTTTCAGGAATGTGATCACGAACGCCGAGACACGCTCGGGCCTGTGGCAATGGCTGATCTATCGTGAGCCCACCCAGCCCCTTGGCTCATACGATTTCTACGTCTACCTGAAGGATGGCATCTCAACTGGCACGCCCCAGGTTGGTGGTGCGCCGGTAGCCCCAAGCGCCCCGAGGATCAATCCGGAAGCCTATGCCGGTAAGGCAATCCCGGTCCAGCTGTTGTCGGAGTTCGGCACGACCGGGAAGGCCAATGGTCTGTACACGTTGCCCAGAGGGATAGCGACCGCAGGTCCGAACGCATTCTTCATTGCAGATACCGGGAACCACAGGATCCAGAAGGTCGACCGCGCAGGGAAGGTCTTGCTTGCATGGGGTGCCGAGGGGTCTGGTGACGGCCAGTTCAAGGAGCCGATGGGCGTCGCCGCCGATCGCGACGGCAATGTCTTCGTTGCAGATACCTGGAACCACCGGATTCAGAAATTTGACCCGAATGGCAAGTTCCTGGTGAAGTGGACGGGCCAGAACGGTGGGTTCTGGGGGCCTCGTGGCATCGTCGTGGACCAGCAGGGAAATGTGTATGTCACCGACACTGGAAACAAGCGGATTCAGAAGTTCGATGGAACGGGGAAGTTCATTGCCCAATTCGGTCAGGGCGGTGGTGGTCCGGGACAACTCAATGAGCCAATCGGCATCGCGCTTGATGCACTTGGGAATATGTACGTTGCGGATACCAATAACCGTCGCATCCAGAAGCTTGACCAAAGTGGGAAGTACCTGGCCGAGTTTCCGATCCAAGGTTGGCAGTCGGGTCCACGTACCGAGCCATACCTCGCAGTGGACGCTCAGGGCTATGTATTCGTGACTGACCCTCCCAACAACCGCATCGTGAAGTTCAGCCCGTCTGGCGAGGCGCTTTCAATCGTTGGCACGGTTGGCAAGGCCGGAGGACAGTTCGACCTGCCGTTGGGGATTGTCTCGGACGGAGCCACGTTGCTCATTGTCGACTCTGGAAATGGCCGCATTCAGGCCATTTCGGCCCCCTAGCCGAGAGGGATGGCCTGAAATGCGAACCCGCGGGGCAGGACTGCTGCTCCGTCGGGTTTCTCGCGGCGGTGGCTTGCCCAACGAACCTGCGACGTGAGGGAAATGGGGCCTACCAGATGATCGTGGCGATTTGGTGGTGGCTTGTTGTGCAGGTCATATCCGTTGCCACGCTTCCTGCCAGTTTCAGGTTTTTCCATCCATTTGCGGACCGCGGGTACGCACTGAACAAGACGGTGGCCCTCGTTGCATTCGGGTTCATCTCGTGGTGGCTTGGCGTAACGGGGCTGCTCGAAAACCAGGCGTCGACAAGCTTGATCGTCGTTTTTGTACTCGGCGCAGCAAGTTGGTGGAGCGCGGGCAAGCACCGGCGTACCTTGCAGGTGTTCATGGCGCGACGCCAAGGACTAATCCTGCTTCAGGAAGCCATCTTTGGGATCGCGTTTGTTGGGTATTTACTCATCCGCGCGCGCGCATCTGACATCGCCGGGACTGAGAAGTTCATGGACTTCGCATTCCTCAATTCGGTTACCAGATCAGCTTCTTTTCCACCGATTGACCCTTGGCTCTCCCCTGCACCGGGAATGCCGAATCCGACCATCAATTACTACTACTTCGGGTACCTCGTTTACGGCCTGTTGATCCAACTTTCCGGTGTGCTTCCGGCAGAGGGGTTTAATCTGGCCCTCGCCACGGTGTTTGCCTTGGCGGCACTTGGCATCTTCAGCGTGGGATACACGGTCACCCGAGATATTTCAGGTGCATGGTCCCGGCCAAACCTCGTCGTTCGTACAAGGACCGGACTCCCTCGGGGTGGGTGGTCGCTGGACGCTGCTTGGCCGTATGTGGCCGCAGGCTTGGGATCTGTGTTCCTGGTCCTCGTTGCGGGCAATCTCTGGACGGTCCTGAGAAGCATCGATGGCAGTGGGGTATGGCAGAAGGACTTCTGGGGTGGGATTGGATGGAATGCGACACGGGTGCTTGTCATCAAGGTTGGTGATCGGGACATTGATTACACAATCAACGAGTTTCCGGCCTTCAGTTTCCTTCTTGGCGACCTGCATCCGCATGTGATGGCGTTGCCGTTCACCGTGCTTGCGGTCGGCATCGCGTACCGGTGGCTCGTGCATCCACCGGAACTGTTTCGGTGGGCCACCGGGGTCTTGATAGCAGGTGGAGACTCGTCTTCATCGCCTGAATTCGGCGTCCGGGGAGCGGTGGCCGGCCATGAAGTCCCGCAGTGGAGGCAGGCGTTCGCCCGGCTTGGTCCGATATGGGAAATCTTGCCCGTTGCGGCGCTCATTGCGGTTCTCTACTTTGCAAATAGTTGGGACTTTCCGGCGTACTTCCTGCTCATTTGCGCCGCGGGCACTGCCGGGGCCTGGCCTCGTCATGCAGACCCGGACGAACGTGAACCCGGCTTTTCTACTTTGAGGATTCTTGCCCGAACGGGATGGGTTGTTTTTTGCATCGCGGTCATGTCAGCATTGCTCGTCTTCCCGTTTCTCGCGACATTCACTCCACCAGTTGTCTCGGGCCCGGGTGAGATGCCCATTGGCTTTGTCGCACAACGAAGCCTGCTCTCGCAATTCATTGAGTTCTGGGGCTTGCAGATCGCGTGGGTCGTGCCGCCACTCTTGATTGTCGGCGCGAACATCGCTGGTTCAGCCCGCCAAGGAATGCGTGCGTACGCGTTACCCGCCGGCATTTCGGTTCTTGTCGGCCTGGTCGCAGCGCTCGAGCTCCGTGGCGCCGGCACCTACGTGTTGGCCGTGGCGCTAGCGGGGCTTTCGATTTACGGCGCTCTTCGAGCAGTGGCCCCAGATGAGCTTGAACCCACTGACACCGACGATCAATTCTCAGCCCGGAGACGTACCGTTCGTGGGAGCTTGAGAGGTGGGCGCGGGCTCGGGTTCGCTCTTGCCGTACTGGGTACGGCATTCGCCCTGCTTGCCGCATGTGAGGTCTTTTACATCCGTGACTTCTACGGTGGGTCGCTTCGCAGAATGAACACGGTGTTCAAGCTCTACTACCAGTCATGGCTCATGCTTGGCGTGGCCGGCGGGCCGCTTGCGTACTGGGTCATTCGCCAGACCCGGGCGTCTGCAAGCGAGGTTGCCCGCGCTGGGTTTTTGTTCCTGTCGCGACTGCTGGTTCCGGCGGTTTTGACCGTTGGGATCGGGCTTATCGGAGGCATGCTGATCTACCCGGTCAAGGTAACCGGGTTGCGGACAAACGCCTTTGCAAACGAGCCGGTACTTGACGGTATGGATTGGATGCGGAAGTTTCATCCGGAGGACTACGCGGCCGCGCGTTGGCTTGCCGAAAACGGGGTTGAAGACGCTGCAACAAGGACTCCGGTTGTCATGGAGGCGTCCGGAGGCCCCTATAGCGAATATTCCAGGTTCTCCACGCAGTCAGGGTTTCCAACGGTGCTGGGCTGGGACCAACATGAACGTCTGTGGCGAGGTGACCGCATCAATCCAGAGATTGAACGACGGAAGCGGGACGTTGAACTGGTCTATCGCACACAGTCCGTCGATGAAGCCAGACAGGTTCTTGAGACGTACGGCGTGACATTCCTGGTCGTTGGCTATCTGGAGAGGCAAGCGTACGGAGGACCTGGCCTGTCAAAGTTTGATCAGCCAGAATTACGGCTTACTCAGGTGTTTCGAGACGGCCAGACCACCGTCTATGCAACCGGTATTCCACCGCTGAGCCGTGATGCAGCCAATGGTCAGGTACCGGCCGTTCAGAACTCGAAATGACGGCTGATCCCCCGCAAAGCAATCCGGCTCGACCGGCTCATTCGGGGACGCAGAGTGATCCAAGGGATATCTGCGTTGTCCTTCCGACCTACAACGAGGCCGAGAATATCGAGCCGATGGTCTCGGCGCTTCTGAGGCTCGTGCCACGGGTCCGCGTCCATGTTGTAGACGATGCATCCCCGGACGGCACCGGCGAGATCGCAGACCGCCTCGCGCAAGACAACCTGGGCCGGGTGACCGTCTTGCATCGCCGTGCGAAGACCGGTCTTGGTGATGCCTACATCGCGGGCTTTCGTGACGCGCTCGCGTCAGGTGCTGAATTGATCTTTGAGATGGACGCCGATTTCTCGCATCCAATTGCCGCGATTGGCCCTATGGTCGGTCTTTCGGTTGATCATGATGTCGTGGTTGGATCGCGATACGTGGATGGTGGAAGCCTGGACCGAAAATGGAGCCTCACCCGACGACTCCTGAGTTGGGGCGGTAACCAGTACGCCCGCACGATGACGGGACTCAAGGTGAACGATACGACGGCGGGGTTCAAGTGTTTCCGTCGTGATGCGCTCCTGAAAGTCCCGCTCGATGAAGTCCGGTCGCAGGGCTATAACTTCCAGATTGAAATGGCAATGCGATGCCAGAAAGCCGGTCTCCGCGTGGTGGAGTATCCAATCCATTTCAGCGAACGGACGCGTGGGACGTCGAAAATGACCCCTTCAATTGCTTTCGAAGCCCTTTGGCGCATCCTGCAACTCAGGATCATCGTCGGTTAGTTCCTGGGACGGGCACTCGGGCTGATTCGCAGAAGACGGGGGCTGCAGATCGCTTGAAACGCTTCTGTGGGACACCATCGGAACCGACGCAACTTGTCAGAAAGGCAAGGACCGTATCTTGCGGTAGCGACGGTGTGGTGGTAGACGATGAATGCCCAGCCAGTCACGGTACCCTTCAATCGGTTGGATGACCGGTCCGATCGACAATTCACGATGGAAGCGCGAACTCCAATGGTCAATTCGGATCAAACGCCATTCATTCCTGCTACAGACCTGCCATGGTCGGTCATGCCTGCGAAACGAACCCATACGTGCGGTGATTTGCGCGCCGTGGACACCGGCGTCGAGGTGGTGTTGCACGGCTGGGTCCATCGCCGACGCGACCACGGGGGATTGATTTTCATCGACCTGCGTGACCGATACGGACTGACACAGGTCACGTTCGACCCCAACCGGAACCCTGATGGTCACTCCACTGCTGAGGACCTCCGCAACGAGTACGTCGTTTGCGTGCAAGGCACTGTCGCTGCCCGCCCGTCTGGCACCTCCAACGCAAACCTCGTGACTGGCGACATCGAAGTCATCGCGACAACGGTCACGCTACTCAATGCAGCAAAGACTCCGCCTTTCTATATCAACGATGACGCGAGCGTTGATGAGAGTCTCCGGATGAAGTTCAGGTACCTCGATTTGCGCCGGACCGCGATGCGAGAGGCAGTCGTACTGCGCCACCGTGTCATCAAGCGGATGCGCGATGTCCTCGACCGGCAGGGCTTTCTGGAAATCGAGACGCCCATCCTGACGGCAAGTACTCCAGAGGGTGCCCGCGACTTTCTTGTTCCGGCGCGGCTTCACCCAGGGGAGTTCTATGCACTTCCTCAGGCCCCCCAGCAGTTCAAACAGCTTCTGATGGTGGGGGGAATGGATCGTTACTTTCAGGTCGCCCGGTGCTTCCGTGACGAGGACACTCGGTCTGACCGGCAGCCCGAGTTCACCCAGCTTGATCTCGAGATGGCGTTTGTCGACGAGACGGACGTCACGGGGACTATCGAGGGGCTGCTCATTGAATGCATCGAGGCGTACACCGCGAAACGGATCATGAGCAAGCCGTTTCCCCGCATTTCCTATGCCGACGCGATGGCCCGTTACGGGTGTGATCGGCCAGATCTGCGGTTCGGGCTGGAATTGACGAACCTCACTTCGCTGCTAGGCACTAGCGGCTTCTCAGTCTTCCGTGGCGCAGTTGAAGCCGGCGGCATCATCAAGGGATTGGTTGTGCCGGGAAGTGCGGGTTGGAGCCGTCGCGAAATCGATGGATTGACAGAACTTGCGCGAACGTTTGGTGCGAAGGGTCTCGCGACAGCGGCGTGCCTTCCCGACGGCATAAAAAGCGCGTTCCGGCAGCATGTCGGCGACGAGGTCATGGGCCAGCTTTGCGAGGTGTTAGGCGCGCATGAGGGAGACCTGATCCTGATTGTCGCCGACCGTGAGGCGACCACGAACGCCGTCCTTCATCGCCTGCGCGACCACCTCGGTGCAAAACTCGGACTTGCTGACCCAGATGTCCTCTCGCTCTGTTGGGTAGTTGATTTTCCGCTTCTGGAACATGATGAGTCCCGCGGGGCGTGGACCTTCACGCACAACCCGTTCTGCGCTCCCAAGGACGCAGACATTCACCTGCTCGACACCAGTCCCGGTGAAACGTCATCAAAGCAGTACGACATCATCTGTAACGGCTTCGAGATTGGTGGTGGGAGCGTGCGCATCCATACGCGCGCGCTTCAGGAGCGGATCTTTCATCTCATGGGGTACACACCTGAGCAGATCCAGGCACTCTTTGGAACCATGCTCGACGCCTTCGAATATGGCGCACCTCCCCATGGGGGGATTGCGCTTGGTCTGGACCGGATCATCGCGATCCTCTGTGGCGCGTCCACAATCCGCGATGCGATCGCATTTCCGAAGAACCAGGTTGCCCGGGACCTCATGATGGGTGCTCCGTCGCAAGTCACTGAAAGCCAATTGGAGGAATTGTCGGTGCGCGTAGCAATTCCGGCTGCGCGCGCGTAGGACAGTCCAGTCCCTAGTTGTTCCCGGGGTTTGGCAGTGCTTGTTGGATGGACGCACCCGTCTGGGCAAACCATCCGCTCAGGTTGCAACCCTGTTGCAGTGTCGTACACTATGACGGTCAATCTGCATGTCCGGTGTCAGTCTACGACCGTTCATGGACGTTCTCTGCGCTCCCATTGAGGGCGCGAGCGTAAGGTTGAGCGCAATTTGATTGGGGGGGAAATTGATGAATGAAGTAGGCGTGCCGGGAATGACCCGGCGCCGACAGTTCGCGTGGCTGAGTGCCGTCGTTGGCGGCGCAGTCGCGATCGCGTGTGGTGGTGAGGAAGCGGCGAAGCCCGCGGCACCCGCAGCGAAGGCTGAACCGACCAAGGCGCCAGAACCGACGAAGGCTGCGGTCGCACCCGCAGCGCCGACCGCTGCGCCAGCTGCAGCTGCGGCTCCCGTCAAGATCACGTGGTTTACCGGGCGGGATACCACTGGCTACACGGTGAAGCAGGTTGAGGAGTTCAACAAGCAGGCGGGCGGAAAGATCACGCTTGACTACCAGGAGCAGGGCCAGCAGACCTCAGATCTCCGGGACAAGTTCATCCTTGTCGCAAATGCCAAGGATCCATCGGCTGACGTCGTGTCAATGGATGTCCCTTTCGTGCCCGAGTTCGCCGCTGCGGGTTGGACACTCGACGCCGAGAAAGTGCTCCTCGCAGACGACCGAACCAAGTTCTACAAGGGCACCCTTGACGGTGCGACGTACCTTGGCAAACTGTTCGCAGTACCGTGGTACAACAACGGTCCGGGGTTCTACTACCGCAAGGATCTTGTGGAACAGGGTGGCTTCAAGGGGCCACCGAAGTCTTACGACGAACTCCTCGAGCAGGCAAAGAAGCTGCAGACCGCTGACATCCAGGGCTTCTCGGCTCAGATGTCCCAGACCGAAGGCGGCATCATCACCTGGTTTGAGTACCTGTGGGGACACGGAGGTGACCTCATGGACGAGAAGCTCGAAGTCACGCTCGACAAGGGAACGGCTGGCGTCGATTCGTTCAAGCGCCTTCTCTCATTCATGTACACCGACAAGATCCTTCCTGAGGGCTCATTGGGGTACAAGACCGGTGCCGATGCACAGAACCCGTTCATCGAAGGCAAGTCCGTGTTCTTGCGCCAATGGACTTCGGGATTGACCCAGAACGACCGCGACGACTCGAAGATCAAGGGCAAGTGGGACGTCGTTCCGCTGCCGTCGCTCAAGGGTGACAAGGCTGGTGCCGGTTGTCTTGGCACGTGGAACCTTGGAACGTCGAAGTTCAGCAAGAACCCTGACCAATCCGGTGAGGTCATCCGTTGGTTCACATCGCCGGCGCAGCAGAAGGCGCGATATCTTGCCTTGGGTGTACCTCCTTGCCGTCCCGCGGTCTTCGACGACGCAGAGGTCAAGGCGAAGTACGCGTTTGCCGAAAAACTCAAGGTCACATTCGAGAACCTGAAGCCTCGGCCGGTTACGCCCTTCTACGGTCAGATGTCGGCGAATGTCATCCAGCCAGTCTTCGGGAAGATCACGACAAAGGCAGTGACACCTGAACAGGGCATCAAGGAGATGGCCGACGGCATGCGAAAGATCATGAAGGGATAACCGCCCTACCCTCGATGTGAGACGGTGCCCGTGGATGCAGGATTTCCTGCCTGATGTTCACGGGCATCACCATTCCCGCTCCTGCGGCCTGGCGCTTGTTCCGGCGGACGACCTCAAAGACGTTAAAGGTGGGATCATCAGGTGAATGCGGTTCCTGCACATCCACCAGTTCGGCAAGCGATCAGGAGACTGTCCACACAGGAAGTTCTTGAGGCCCGGTTTGCCTTGGTCTTGGTCTTGCCAGCGGTATTCGCAATTTTCCTGGTGGCGTTCTATCCGCTTGGCCACGCTTTCTGGCTCAGCCTCTGGAAAATCAACCTCAGATTTGCCAATACCCCGTGGGTCTTCCTTGGCCTAGGGAATTACTTCGATATCTTGACCGATGACGCGCGATGGCTCAACGCTCTGAGGGTGACCAGCACGATTGCTTTGACTTCGCTGACCGCGGAGTTCATCCTCGGCATGATCTTTGCGCTGGTAATGAACCAGGCGTTCCGGGGACGCGGGCTTGTCCGGGTTGCCATTCTCGTTCCCTGGGCCCTGACAACCGTCGTGTCCGCGAGGATGTGGCAGGTCATCTACCACGCCACCTATGGCGTGTTTAATCGCCTTCTTTATGACCTTGGCATCATTGAAGCCTACAAACCGTGGATCATCAGTCCCTTCTTCACGATCTGGGCGATGATCGGCGCCGATGTTTGGAAGACAACGCCATTCGTTGCGCTTCTGCTTACGGCCGGCATGCAGATGATCCCTGCAGAGTTGTATGAGGCCGCAGCCATCGACGGGGCCACGGCATGGGACCGTTTCTGGCGGATCACCTTTCCGCTGATCCGGCCGACCCTGCTTGTTGCGCTCCTGTTCCGGATGATCGACGTATTCAGGATGCTGGACCTCCCGATCGTCCTGACCGGTGGTGGTCCGGGTCAAGCCACCGAGACACTCAGCCTCTACACGTATCGAGTCATATTCACCGACCTGAAATTCGGTGCTGGATCGGCGCTTGCCGTGACGACATTTCTGATCATCCTGTGTACGGCATTCGTGTTCATAAGGATGCTCGGGGCGCCGGTTGCTGGCTCCGAAGCAGAGGAGCGGTAACGCCATGGGTTCATCACGCCGTCTCCGCCCCATTCAGTTGGTGATGATGCAATTGCTGATCGCAGTGATTATCATTTGGTGCTTGGCGCCGTTCTATTGGACAGTCGTTACAAGTCTCAAGCAAGCGAACGCGATCTTCTACAATCCCACGACATACCTTCCAAACCCCGTCGATATGACGAGTTGGAGGATCGTTGTCACCTTGCCCCGGTTCCAGGGGGCACTGATCAACAGCACGATCATCGCGAGTTCGGTCACGGTTGTAAGCCTGAGCCTTGGTTCGCTCTGTGCCTACGCGATTGCCCGACTTCGGTTTCCAGGCAAGAACATCGTCCTTGCTCTGGTGCTCGCCGTTTCCATGTTCCCGGGGATCGCGATCATTAGTCCGCTGTATCTGCAATTCCGTGACTGGGACCTGATCAACAATAAGCTGGCCCTGATTTTGCCGGGGGTGACATTTACCCTCCCGGTCTGCATATGGACCTTGACGGCGTTCTTCCGCGACCTCCCCCGCGAACTTGAAGAGGCTGCGTACGTCGACGGGGCGTCACGCATCCAGACCTTCACACAGGTGATTGGGCCTCTGGCCGCCCCTGGTGTGTTCACGACGGCAATCCTTCTCTTCATCGCATCGTGGAATGAGTTCCTGTTCGCGCGCACCTTCATGAGCAAGGTCGAGCAGCTGACGGCGCCGGTTGCAGTTGCGCAGTTCGAGGGTTCTGACATCGCGGCAGCGACCCCATGGGGAGAGATCTCAGCCGCAGCAATCGCAACCACGATTCCGCTCGTCATCCTCGTCTTAATATTCCAGCGAAGGATCGTTGCCGGTCTCACAGCTGGCGCGGTCAAAGGCTAGGTCGGAAGGTATCGTGACACGGGTGTGACCATGTGGGGCGTCAGTCTCGCGGTCCCTGAAGGAAGCTCGAAAATTATGGGTGACGTATCTCCGTTTGTCATCGTGAATGACCGGGAGTTTGATCTCATCATTGACAAAACGGTGGGAGTAGAGAAGATCGCGGGAGGTTTCGGGTTCATCGAGGGCCCTTCATGGACCGATCGTGACGGAGGGTTCCTGGTATTCAGCGATATTCCAAAGAACCGCATGCATCGTTGGTCACCAACGCATGGCCTCACCACATTTCGTGAGCCAACGGAGAACACCAATGGGAACACACGTGACCACGAAGGCCACCTCATCTCGTGTGAGCATAGTGGGCGCCGGGTCGCGCGGGAAGACGGGCACGGCGGACTGGTAACCGTTGTCGACCAGTTCGGAGGCAGGAAGTTGAACTCTCCGAATGACGTGGTTGTCGCCAGCGATGGAGCCTTGTGGTTCACCGATCCGCCGTACGGATTGCCGGCCTGAGAAGTCGGGCGCGAGCTCGACCACAATCACGTGTTCCGATTCGACCCCAAGACCAATACCCTGGCTTCGGTAGTCGATGACTTTGACCGACCCAATGGGTTGTGCTTCTCTCCAGACGGAACCTTGCTCTATATCGCGGATTCGGGTGCGCCACGGCATGTCCGGCGCTTCACGGTAAATGCCGACAACACGCTGTCCGGCGGTGACGTGTTCTGCGAAAGTGGGAATGGCCTTCCGGATGGAATCCGCTGCGATGTGGATGGAAGGCTTTGGTCAAGCGCGGGCGACGGGGTCCACATCTTCGGGACAGATGGACACCTCATAGGCCGGATTATGACGCCTGATGCGCCTTCACGTCGGGACAAAGCGGTCATCGCACCGGAGACGGTCGCGAACCTCTGCTTCGGAGGGGTTGGCGATAATCGGCTGTTCATGACGGCTTGCACGTCGCTCTATTCCGTGGCGGTGCGAGTGCGAGGTGCAACGCAGGGACGCACTGGCTGAAGCTTTTGCGCTTTACCGTTCCAAACTCAATCAGGGGTCGAATGCGTGGGTTCCGCCAACCACTGTGCAGGCATTCGACACCCCGTCGATCTAGCATGCAGGGCCTAGTTCGTGAATCCGAACTAGGCCCTTAGAGAGGCGCTTCCCTGTGAGAAAAGTACGCTTCCGATTATGATAATAAACGGAAGCGTTATCCACTACAACCGGAAGTCATCCCGAACGTCGCCCGAAAATTGCACGGATTGTGGCGTGGAAGCGACCGACGAAGCTCGTGCCTTGGGGTCGGTATGGGGTAGTCGCATGGCCATAGGGTCAGGGTCGCGAAGTAAAGCATTGATTGTTTCTGTGTGACTTTTCATTGAATCGCCGATGCCGTTGTGTTCAGGTCTGTGTCAACGTCACGCCAACGAATGACGGTTCGCTGAACCGACATGGAGGAATGAGTTTCCAAGGCCATACAACCGCAAATGGTGGTTCTTTTGAGTTGGTGGCGTTATGATTAGTCCATGTTTGACAACTACCGCGGACAAGACCTTCGTGGCCGGGACCTTACCCACATGGACTTCCGGAACGCATACCTCGGCGGCGCTGATTTGCGTGGTACGAACCTCGAAGGCGTGAACTTCGACGGGGCAGTCCTTTGGCTGGCTAGCCTTCGGGGGGCGAACCTTCGCGGTGCCAGCTTCGTTGGTGCGCGCCTAGTCGATACTGATTTCGAGCAGGCAGACCTCACCGGCGCGAACCTGTCCGAGTCCGAGTTGACCTTCGCAAGCCTCCGCGATGCCAACCTGACCAATGCCAACCTCCAGGCCAGCCGCCTGAGCATTCCGCAGGGTGCCTTCTTCATCGATCAGATCCATGAGGACTCAGTGTTCTGGGCTGCTGACCTGCATGGAGCGAACCTGGAGGGCGCTGATTTCAGCGGCGCCCAAGGGGTGAACCTGACCGGCGCGATCATTGCTGACTCAACCAAGGGTCTTGACCCCGCGTGGCCTCGTGAATACGATCAGGATCATCTCGGAAGGTACGAGAAGGTCCATGCGCGCCGTCGTGATGAGATCGCGGCGGTTGATTGGTTTGTGTCGCCGACGCTCCTGGAAATCTAGGGTTTGGGTTGATCTGACTACTTTCCCGAAATTACAACGAATCGTGGTGGGGTGCCTCGATGGGCGGAATGCGGTCTTGTCAACCCTTGCCAGAGGTGGCCCGGAGACCTTCTGACACCGGCTACGTAACGTCCTGTTCGTGATAAGGCGTTTCGATGCGCACCTTGTCCCCCGTTGATTCGATACACGGGTCAGGCTTGAAAAAATCCCTTGAGAGTTCCCGCACGGGAATCGGCAGCGCGCCATGTAGGTGGGAGGGGAACCCTCAAGTGGTGGAGGCGTTTCCCCGATTTGCGTGACGCATTCCATGGGTTTGGTGTTGGCGGATAACCGTCACCCACGGTGATTGGCGGGATCGGCTACCCTGCTGAGAACATCGTCAACCCAAGGAGAAATCCGTGAGCGGAACGCCGGGAACTGTCCGCACGGCCGTCATCGGGGCCGGTGGTATCGGGCGCACGCATGCTCGGACCTACAAGGCCAATCCAATCGCCGATCTCGTTGCGATTTGTGACCAGGATCATGCCCGGGCCGATGCCGCTGCAGCCGAATTCGGCATCCGAGCCTATTACGATGTGGCAACAATGCTCTCGACCGAAATCCTCGACATGGTTTCGGTTGCGACCGCGGGCACCGAGAACGGGTCGCATCACTTCGCGCCGACGATGCAATGCCTGGCCGCCGGAAAGCACGTGCTCGTTGAGAAGCCGATCTCAAACGACCTGGTTGAAGCAGCGAAAATGGTTGGGGAGGCTCGAAAGCGGGGCGTCTGCCTGGCCGTTGACTTGAACCACCGTTTCACGCCGGCGACCGAGCTTGCCAAATCGAAGATTGACACGGGCGCACTTGGCGAGGTCCTGTTCGTCAACATGAATCTCTGGATTCGCAACCCAAAGGATGAGCCCCCGTACTTCCACTTGCGTGCCTTGCATTCCCACTCCGTTGATGTGATGCGGCATCTTGCGGGGGATGTTTCAAAGGTGCAGGCATTTTTCCAGCGTGGACCAGGGCGCAACGGGTGGTCGAATGCTTCGATCAACATGCACTTCACCTCAGGAGCGCTTGGCCACCTGACTGGCTCGTATGACATGCATGGCCCTGATCGTCATTCGATAGAACGGACCGAGGTTGGCGGGACAAAGGGTCGGATCGTGATCGACAACTCGACAGTCGATTTTCACTGGTTCCCGCACGACAGCAAGGAATCGACTCACGTCCACAACGCTGGTGGATTGACGAGTTTCGGTGAGACCTTTGGAACAAGGCTCGGTCGCTGGCTTGAGCAACTTGCCGCTGGGGCCAAGCCATCTGCCATCGATGGAAGCGGCGATGACGGGTTCCGTGCCCACGCAGTTGTCGAGGCGGCCATACGTTCGCATGAGACCGGAACGGTGGTTGCCGTGACAGACATCCTTGCCGAAGCGGCGAACAAAGGCGGTGTCCCCGAAGTGGTTGAGGCCGCGCGATGACGAATCGACGCTTCCCGCTCTCGTGCAACACCGTGCTGTTCCGCGATCACACACTTCGTGAAGCCCTCGAGGCGCTTGCATGGTCGGGCTATGACGGCGCCGAACTTGCGTGCATCCCGGGCATGGTTGAACACGTGAACCTGGAGATGGGTGAGACGGGCCTCGCCGAGGTCCGGCACATCGCCGGTGACCTCGGCTTGCGCCTCTATTCAATCGAAGTCACGCCGAGCACTCCAGAACGCATCGAGGCGGCTTGTCAGATGGCGACAGCCCTCGGCATCCCGGTCATTGCAATTGGATCCGGGGGCAAGACCGGTGATGAGACATCGTTTGACGAGGCGGTAACGCTGTCGACGGAGCTCGCGCGTATCGCTGGCAGCCACGGCATTCGACTTGCTCTCAAACCTCATGTTGGTGCAGCGGTCCACGACACGACAACGGCGCGGCGCGCACACCGGGAAGTCGGTTCTGCCCACCTCGGTTTGAATTTCGATCCGAGCCACCTGCACAGGGTCCCGGAGGATGTCGCGACGGCTGCAACGTCCTTTGGTGATCTGATTGTCCACAGCCACTTCCGAGATTGCCCATCGAGAGTCGAGCAGGGTCCTGGCAGTCCGGAACAGCAGGTTCCCGGACGGGGCGAGGTTGATATCTCCGGGGTGATCAAGTCGCTCGGCCAGACACCGTATAGAGGCCCCCTCAGTTTCGAATGCATTGGTGCGAAGGGGTACTCACTGGCGCGTGCTACAGCTATCGCGGCCGAGACCCGGGGATATTTGAATCGATGCCTGCAGGAGATCGCCTGACCCTGCCGTCACTGAGTCACGAACGACCGGTCCGCCCGGTTGGCCTTCACGCACCGACCGACACCGTCCATGAGGAGCGAAGCAATGGGAGCGACTACATCGGGCAAGAGGCCAAACCTTCTGATCCTTGCAATTGATACGTTGCGGGCGGATCACCTCAGTACTTATGGATATCCGCGTCTGACCTCCCCGCACATAGACCGCCTGGCGTCCCAGGGCGTCCAGTTCGACTGGTGTTTCGCTCCGAATGTGCCGACCACTCCTGCCTACTGCGCGATGCTGACCGGCATGGATGTCATGTCAACCCGGATGGTGGCGTTGCAGCCAAACGAGCCGCTCCCGGCGAACTTGCAGACGCTACCTAACCTCCTAAGACCGCTCGGGTATGCGTCCGCGTGCATTGGCTTCTCTGGTCCGGACCAGGAAGCACGATACCGAGGATTTGACACCTACGAAAACTACAGGCAGTGGATGTCATGGGAGGAGCGTCCGGGCGACAAGGCTCACCAGATGAACCTCAAGGCAATCCCGCATTTGGAGAAGTGGGCCAAGGAAGAGCAGCCGTTCCTCTTGTTCCTGCGCCACATGGACCCTCACTCACCGTACTTGCCTCCGGCGCCATTCGACCGGATGTTCTACTCGGGTGAGGACGAGTGTGACCCGCGGCACCTCGAAAGTCCTGACAACATGAAGCAGGTGTTCGACTTCGCACCGTTTGCTGATTTCTTCCGGTCGTGGATGCCTCCGGGGATCACTGACGGCAAGTATGTGATCGCCCAGTATGACGGCGCCATCGCGTACATGGATGCATGTCTGGCACGGATGTTCACACGCCTAGAAGAGCTCGGGCTTGCTGACAATACCATTGTGATCTTGACTGGCGACCACGGGGAGTCCCTTCTGGAGCACCAGATCTGGTTCGACCATCACGGGCTTTACGAGACGAACATCCACGTTCCGCTCATCATCAAGGCGCCGGGGAGATTGCCTGCGGGTGTACGCATTCCGGGAAACGTCGCTCATCAGGACATGTTGCCAACCATTCTCGAGCTGCTTGGCGAGCACGAACTTGCGGCATCCCTCAACATGGATGGAAAGAGTGTGGTCCCGCTCGTCCATGGTGAACGCCGTGACAACCATGACGAGTTGTATCTGACCGAGTGCACCTGGATGCGCAAGCGCGGGTGGCGTACCCACGAGTGGAAGTTGATCCAGGCGATGGAACCAGACTTTCACGACTTCCCGCCAATCGAGCTGTATCACCTCCCGTCGGATCCGGATGAAAAGGTGAACGTGGCCGACCGCGAACCAGAGGTCGTGGCGTTCCTGATTGAACGCATGGAGCGATGGGTAGCCAAACGGTGCGCCGAGACCGGCACGACTGACCCAATTCTCCACTACACGATGGGGTTGGACCGTCGCATCGGCTCAATCGGACAGGCGCGTGACTTGCAGGCGAAGTCAAGCGCCACTGCATCTGCGGAGAAGAAGCCAACCAGTGACGGAGCCTCCACACCAGCTCGCAAGCGGGCACCTCGTGCCCGAAAGGCAGCATACTAGACCGTCGGCCTGAAGACTCCGTGATCGTTCCGCACGTGCCTAGGTGTTGTCTCTCACAAGGTTGTTGACAGGGAAGCGAGGCGGGAGAGGGGGGTGAGGCCGTTGATGCCGAGGTGCGGTCGGTCATTGTTGGAGTACTCCACGAAGGCGTCCAGTGCACGTTGTCGCTCGTCCTCGCTCGCCAGCGGGTGGAGGGAGAGGCATTCGCGCAGGACGGTCTGGAACCAGCGCTCGACCTTCCCGTTCGTCTGGGGCCGGTACGGCCGGGTTTGGGGGGCACCCACGCCCACGTCCGCGCACGCCGCCTTCCATACCCGAGAGACGTACTGGCTCCCGTTGTCCGTGCGTACCCGCTGCACCGGGATCCCGAGCCGACGGAAGTGCGCATCCATCCGGCGCAGGATCCCGGAGGCCGTCTCCCTGCACTCGTCGGGGAGCAGTTCCACGTACGCCACGCGCGCCACGCGCGTCGCGTCATCGATGGCAACGTGGATCACCGTCCATCCCGCCCCGCGGGAGCGCGACCGGCGATCGCCGGTCAACCGGTGTCCCGGTGTCCCGGTGTCCCGGTGTCCCGGTGTCCCGGCCCGCCGATGATGCGTCCGGATTTCTTGGTGTCGATGTGGACAAGGTCGCCCGGTGGACGGTGGCGCGGGGCAGTCGCAGCACGAGGGCGAAACGCTGCCTCCAGTGGGAGTACGTCGTCCGCGAGACGCCGGCATCGGCGCACGCATCGGCGACCGGTTTCCCCGACGCGACCAAGTGCAGCAGCCGAGCACGCCCGTGCTTGGTCAATCTGGCGTGCGGGTGACAGTGTTGCACCCGAACGCCTCCCTGGCGGGTGTGGTGTCAGTACCCAGCACCGTACCGGGCGAGGCCTTCATCCCATTCTCCTCAGTCCCTGTAACCAATGTCGTGAGAGACGACACCTAGGGTGTCGTGATGAGGCCTGTGGCTGGGTCCCGGTGCTGCGGATGATTCC
>CAMDTO010000024.1 GCA_945907765.1 Thermoflexus hugenholtzii JAD2
CGGCGTTCACTGGATCCGGCCAATCCGACCAACTCTGCGCATGGATGCATCACAAGGGATTGACGGCCCGTTCATATTGGGGATACGATGGGAAGGATGCCACGGATGACCATGACCCCGACTTCGGATGCGTCAGATCAGGGTTTCTCGCGCGCGGCCCTCATACCTTTGGCGCTTAGCCTCTGCGGATTGAGTTGCGGCGTGCTTTCCATCCTTGCAAGCAATGCGAACGACTACCTGTTCGCGACGACACTGATCCTGGTGGCCGTCTTCTTCGACGGGCTTGACGGTGCCGCTGCCCGCGCCCTGCACGTCGAAGGGCCGTTCGGCGAGATGCTCGACTCCCTGTGCGACGTGATCGGATTCGTTGTCGCCCCGGCGTTCCTGGCGTATCAAGCCGACCTCCGGAACTTTGGACCAGTCGGGACCGCCACAACGATCGCATTCGTAGCGTGCGGTGCCGTCCGCCTCGCCCGTTTCCCGCTCATGAAGACCAAGGGCTATTTCCTTGGTCTGCCGACCCCGGTGGCCGGTTCGTGCCTCGCGCTCCTCAGCGTCTACGCACCTGAACTTCCCCAAGGCTTGATCGTGATTGCCGCAAGTGGTTTGGCGGTCCTGATGGTTACGACCATTCGGTTCCCCAAGTTCAACACCGCGCTGAAGTTCCTGCCGTCGCCCATGCGCTGGGTCTTCGCGGTGGTCCTCATCCCTGGACTATTGGTGATCGAACCGAAGGCACTTCTGGGCATCTGCTGCATCTATCTCCTTTCGGGCCCGGCCATTGAACTCAGGATGCAGCGCGCGGGATCGGCCGACTAGTGACCACGCGTCCCCCGGCCACGTCCCGCCACCAGAGCGCGGTTCGTGAAGGCATCCCATTCGTTGTCGCAGCCACCGTCATTGCCACCGTCGCCGCGACATGGCGCCGCTGGGCCGGTTGGGCAGGCTTGGCGTTCACCGTCTGGGTGGCGTGGTTTTTCCGCGATCCGGACCGGGAGTGCCCAGCGGTTGAAGGCACGCTCTACAGTCCGGCGGATGGCTTGGTGACGGCGGTCGACGAGGTTGACAGTTCATGGCACCTGACGGGTCGTGCCACCCGGGTCGTGATCTTCCTGTCGCCACTCGATGTCCATGTCAACCGCGCACCAGTCGACGCGGATCTGGTGGCCCGTCGCCAGGAACCCGGTCGTGCCCTCCCCGCCTTCCTTGTTGCTGGCGCCGGTGAGAACGCAAGGCAACTCCTCGGGTTCAATGCCCGCATGCCCCAAGCCACCCAGGGTGCTGGCCGTACGGTCCCAATCGTTGTCGTGCAGATCGTCGGGTTCCTGGTCAGACGCATCGTGACCTGGCGGTGGCCCGGTGAAGCGGTCCGCGCGGGTGATCGTCTCGGCATGTTGCGGTTTGGGTCCCGTACCGACTTGCTTGCTCCCGCAGGGACCGTTGAGGTTCTGGTTCGGCCCGGCAACCGGGTCGTCGGTGGCATCACCCCGGTCGCGCGGTTCATCCGGCACTAGCACCCGGTCGTAGAATGCACCGGGATGACTTCCGCGATCGGTGCCGTGCCTGGCCCACTGCAGGCACGGCCCGCTGGGCAGGGCACAGGTCCGCCGGTTCCTGACCCGCACCCGGTCTATCACGGACGTACGTGGTGGCGAAATGCCGGTGGGATGGCGACCGTTGTCTTCATCGCGTTCTTCGGTTTCAACTTCGTCATTCCCCTGCTTCCCCTCTATGCCCAGTTCCTGGGTGTGACCGATGTCGGGCAGACCGCCCTTCTCGGCGGTGTCCTGTTCGCGATCGCTCCATTGCTGTCGGCATTCTCGTCGCCACTCTGGGGGATCATTGCGGACCGGTACGGCCGGAAGCGGATGGTGCAACGGGCGTTGGCGGTAAGTGTGGTGGCCTACACGCTGATGGCCATGGCGACCTCAATCTGGCACGTGGTGATCCTCCGGGCGGCGATTGGCATCTTTGGTGGCTTCTACTCGATGACGCTTGCCTACCTGGTGACGGTCACGCCGCCGGCGCGCGCCAGCATTGCGATCGCGTTGCTTCAGGGTGCGCAGATCCTCGGCACGATTGCCGGCCCGGTCTTGGCAGGTTTCATCGCCGACCATTACGGCTTGCGAGCGTCATTCTTCACCGGGGCGGGCGTCGTCGCGGTCGGGTTCCTCCTGTTGCTGGTGTTGGCAGACGATGACCGGGCCATACTCGCACCGGGAACGGTTCTTTCACCGAACAACCATGACGCGGGAGTGAACCCTCCGGTGGTGGGCGGGTTTCTCCTGCGCATTTGGCATGGCACCCGGGATGGGATCCGCGACCTCCGCCTGGCGACAGCGTTGCCCGGATTCGGATCCATCCTTGGCGCACTGTTCCTTACCCAGATGGTCGATCGCTCGTACGGGCCAATCCTGCCGTTGTTTGTCGCCCATCTCGGCACGCCTGACAACCAGGTCGCTTCCTTTTCCGGATTGGTTGTCTCTCTTGGAGCGGCGGCGATGGGCGTTTCGGCCGGACTTGGCGGCGTGGTGGCATCCCGCTGGCGGGTGCATCCGCTTCTCGTCGCGTCACTTGTCGCTGGGGTCTGCCTGTGCGCGCCAATGGCACTTGTCGAGACGCCAATGCAGTTCCTGATCCTGCGCGTCCTGATCGGGCTGTTCGCGGGCGGGACCGTGACGCTGGTCATGAGCCTGGCGAACTCCCTGGTACCGTCGGCGTCCAAGGGGACGGCATTCGGAGTCATCTCCAGTGCGACGCTGCTCGGAACGGCGGTTAGCCCCCTCATCACCGGTGCACTGGCCGGGTTTGACTTGCGTCTGGTCTTCGGGCTCAATAGCCTGCTGTATCTGGTCGCACTCCTCGGGGTCCTTCGTCGCCCGCAAGGCGAGATGCTCGCCACGGTGAGCGTCGTTGCCTCCGGGCCAGTTGAACCAACCGACTGAAAGGCCGTCACGTGACCGGAACCGTTGTCCTCGAGAGTTCGCTCACCCCGGGCGCCCGGTTGTTGCCGGTTGCACTTGACGCCGTCCGCCTCCGGGGTGGCTTCTGGGAAGCCCGGCTTGATCTGGTGCGTCAGGTCACCCTTCGGCAGCAGCATGACCAGCTTGAGGCGACTGGACGCATTGCGAACTTCCATCGGGCAGCTGGGGCGATCGACGGGGACTTCAACGGCCGCTACTACAATGATTCAGACGTGTACAAATGGGTAGAGGCAGCGTCATTTTCGCTCGCGACCCATCCTGACCCCGAACTTGAGCACCGGCTGGAATCGGTGGTTTCGGCCATTGCGAGTGCCCAACAGCCCGACGGCTACCTCAACACGTATTTCATGTTCGACCTTGCAGAGGACCGTTGGGCTGATCTCACCAACAAGCACGAGATGTATTGCGCCGGGCACCTGATCCAGGCGTCCATCGCGCACCATCGCGCCACGGGAAGGCGCACCCTGCTGGATGTCAGCATCCGGTTGGCCGACCACATCTGCACGACGTTCGGTCCGACTTCGCGACGAGGCACCGACGGCCACCAGGAAATCGAACTCGCGATGGTCGAGCTGTTCCGGGAGACCCGCGACCGCCGTTATCTCGACGAAGCGGTGTTCCTACTGGAGATGCGTGGCCAGCAGCCACCGGTTGTGGGAGGATCGCCCTACCATCAGGACCACCTTCCTGTCCGGGAACAGTCCGAAGCCGTCGGCCATGCGGTTCGTCTCACGTACCTCGCCTGCGCCCTTGCGGACGTCTCGATGGAGACCGGTGACATGGGATTTGGCGTGGCCGCGCACGCGCTTTGGGAGAGTGCCTTTGCGTGCAAGGCGTACGTGACTGGTGGCCTCGGAGCACGATGGCAGGGCGAGGCGTTCGGCGAGGACTACGAACTTCCGAATGACACGGCGTACGCCGAGACGTGCGCGGCAATTGGCGGGTTCATGTGGTCGTGGCGACTCCTCATCGGAACCGGTGAGGCGCGGTTCGCCGAGGCCATGGAGACGGCACTCTACAACGGCATCCTGGCCGGATTGTCCCTGGATGGCGAGGCGTACTTCTATCAGAACCCGCTATCTGATCGAGGCCGGCACCGGCGGCAGCCGTGGTTTGGGACGGCGTGTTGCCCACCGAATATCGCCCGCCTGCTGATGAGCCTGCCCGGATATCTCGTGTCAGTCTCGGATTGCGCACTGCATCTCCATACGTATGCATCTGCGCTGGTTGATGTGATGGTTCCGGGTGCGGGGAGGGTGCAGTGTGCGGTTGAGACCGCGTATCCGTGGGACGGGACGGTCACCATCGATGTCCTCGATGCCCCGGAAGTGCCAGTGACCCTGCACCTCCGCATTCCTTCATGGGCGGATGGCGCCTCCGTTGCCATTGGTGCGCAGGTCTCCGAAGATGTGCCTGTTGGCGCGTACTGTGGGGTGACCCGGCAATTCGCGAGTGGTGACCGCATCGTGCTGACCCTGCCGATGGGCACTCGCCTCATCGAGGCGCATCCGCGCGTCGCGTCGAACACCGGTCGGGTCGCCCTGATGCGTGGGCCAGTCGTGCACTGCCTGGAGGCTGCCGATCATCCGGGGTTCGATCTCTCGGCGCTTGCGATCGATTCTCGGACGCCTTGGGAAGTGAGGTCGCTTGCCGGGTTGCCGGGTTGTCCGCATGCGCTGGTCGGTGTTGGCGCGATCCGTGGTGATGCCGGTCCCACGGCGCCCCTGCACCGCACTCCCGCCCCGAGGGACTGGCGTGCCGCCATGCTTACTGCGGTGCCCTATTTCGCGTGGGCGAACCGGGACGCCGGTGCGATGGCGGTGTGGCTTCCGGTGATGCAACCGGATTGAGAGCGTGAAACTGGCAGTCCGGCAGGTACCATGTGCAGCGACGCCGGGGGCATTGTTACCCTTGAGTGAACGTGTCTCCGTGAGGATTCGCCCGAGGGTATGACCTGTCGGAACCAAGCCGGCGGGGATAGGCTATGGTGTCACCGGAACTTCTCCTGCCGTGAGGGCTTTGGCCAGTTCACGAGATGTGCAGGTATCCAACGAAGGCGCGATGAGCGCCGGGGAGAGTAGGCCGTGCGTGAATCCGTCACCGCTACACACGGGCCCGCGGGACGTGAGGCGCGCGCCCAAGTCCGTCCTCGGGGGCTGATCCGCCGTGCGCTTCACGGAGCACGGAACCTTGTTTCAGCCGTAAGCGCCCGACGCCAATCACTGTCAATCATCGTGGCGATCGGCTTTGTCCTGTCCGTCGTCCTCGTTCCCGGTGGCACAACGGGCGGAGTGACCGCCGCCCCTGCGTACGGCCCTCTGGCGAACCTGACCGTCAATGACATGGTTGTTGGCGGGGACAATATCTACGCCGCGACGTCAGATGGGGTGTTCAGCAACACGGCCGATGGTTCATCCAAGACCTGGACGCCGATGTCAATCGGGCTTCCTGCGGGAGCGATCAACGCCATTGTGTTTGAGTCAGCATCACAGAGCCTGTTTGCAGTGGCACCATCCGGCCTCTATGTTTTCAAGATCGGGACGCCGGCATGGAATGTGAGCCCAGTTGCGGTACCGGCGTCTGGCTCATTCACCACGATTTCGATGTACGGCCCGCGCATCGCCTACCTCGGGACGACGACCGGTGCCATTCTCAAGGTGGATGTGACCACCGCGACGTCGATGGTGATCCCCTCTACTGGACGGACCACAGCCATCTCCGCATTGGTTCGGGTTGGCGATGTGCTCGTGGTCGGTGACCAGAACAGTCTTTGGGAGTGCAACGTCAGCGCGGATACGTGCACCATTCCGGTGTCTGCACCAAGCAATCCATATCCTTTGGATGGTGCGGTGACCCGCTTCGGCACCATCCAGGGAACCCTGTTCGCTGGTACCAACTCTGACGGCATCCTGCGTCGTCAGGCAGGAAGTTGGATTGAAATCTCGAACAACATAACCGACCATGTCACGGCGCTTTACACCACCTCGTCCGGCATGACCATCGCCGCGACATCCGACGGGCGCACGACCGTGAAGCAGGCACCGTGGGATCCATCTACCAACGGCAATTTCGTGTGGACCGCCAAGGGAACGGCATTGCCGGAAACACGTGTGTTGTTCCCAGCAAGTTCCAAGGCAATCTGGGCAGGGACGCTTTCCGGGCCGTACCTCCTCTATACGGACGGAACTCCTGCTGCGGAAATAAGTGATGTCGGTGTCGCAACTGCGACGCTGAAGCCAACCGTCACGCTTACTCCCGGGCCTACCGGAACTCCAGCACCTACGGGCACTCCTGAGCCAACCGCTACCAAGACGTCGACAATGACGAAGACGCCGACCGCGACGGCGACCCCTTCACCCACGGCGACAAGTACCTTGCCGACGCGCGTGCCAGCCGCTGCCGCACCGATGGTCAAGACCCGCATTCCAATTGGTGGCGGGGTGACCATAGCTGGTGATGGCCTCGCAAGCGTCTCGATACCGGGCGGTGCATTCACCTCCGATGTCGACGTTGCGTTTGTGCCGGTGGCCCGTCCCGATGCCCCGGGCATCGTCCGCTACGGAAGCACGATTACCTATTCCCAGGTGCGGATCGCGCTGTCGGACACGAGTGTCCTGAATGATCTGCCAAGCGGGCAGCACCCCGAGGAGGCCAGCTTCCTCGCCGTTGCCGGCACGCCGTATGACGTCAGGATTGCCGACGCCGCGACCGGACGTGAACTCCGTGCCGTGCCGAAGAGCGTCGAACTCGGCATCGTCTACCGCCTTGAGGATCTGCCTCGTGGCACCAGCGAGTTCGGTGTCTTCCTGGGCCGATGGGACGAACTCGCGGGAAAGTGGGTGCCCCTGCCAACTACCCAGGACCCTGAACACCGTCTCTTGCACGCCCCGCTGACGTCTCCCTCAATCGTGGCAGTTCTGGTGCAGGCACCGTTTGTCGTCCCGACCTCGGATGGCAACCGCTATGTCCCCATGACTAGTCAGCCGCTTTCGATCCCCATGGTCGATGGCATCGCCGCTGCGGGTGGCTTCCAGTGGACCGGCCTGCCGATTGCCCCTCCAAGTGAGTCGGGGACGCAACTCTTCCAGAATGTCCGCCTCGATATCGATCCGACAACGGGCACCGCGAGCATAGGCAACCTCGGATCCGAGTACGTCGCGGCTTCGGGCATGACCTTTGGCGAGACCCCTGACGAAGGGTCCTCAGACCAGCGTCGGTACTTCGCCGAAGCCGGACGCTACGTCTCGTTCGGGTTCCTTGGCTACTATGACGCGGTCAATGGGGCATCGATGCTTGGCCAGCCCGTCACTCCTGAGGTTGTCGAAGGTGACAACCTCGCGCAATACTTTGCGAAGGGCAAGTTGCTCCTCGACCGCGCGACGGGAGTGGTGCGCATTTCCCCTCTGGGCGATGCCTTCCTCAAACTGTCGATCCCGACAGCCCCGAGCGCCGCACCCGCACCCTAGTAGCTTGAAGTGCGAATGTGTTTGGGCTTAGAACACCCAGACGCCTTCGACTGGGAGGTGCACCGAATGCCTGCCCGGTTCCAGTCTTCTCGTTCCCCACGCGCGAAAGGCGTGACCGTTCAGGTCAAACACGTGTTCCCAGCGTTCACCCATATAGAGGGATGTACGCAACTGGAGCGACAGGCTCGTCCAATCCGGGCCCACGTTCAGATCAGGATTGACGCTAACCCGTTCCACCCTGATGGCGGCCGTGGAAGCAGGAGTGGCTCCAGAATTTGACTGGAGCGTGCTTCGGATGCGGTGCGGCCCGCAACTGACCATTGCCGTCCCGTCCGCCTGCTTGGAAGTCGGGTCGAGCATCACCAGAAACACGTTGTTGCTTCCCAGGAATGTTGCGGCAAAGAGGGATTTCGGATCCCCGTAGAGGCTTTCCGGCGTTCCGACCTGTTCAACAATCCCCCGGTTGAGCAAAACCACTCTGTCAGCGATCGCAAGCGCTTCCACTTGATCGTGCGTCACGAACAGGGCACTCAAGCGAAGCGTGACGATCAGTTCCCTGAGCCAGGCACGGGCCTCCTCACGGAGGTTCGCATCCAGATTTGACAACGGCTCGTCAAGCAGGACGATTGGTGGCTCGTACACCACGGCACGTGCGAGGGCAACGCGCTGCTGTTGTCCCCCGGACAACTGGTGCGGGTAGCGATTGCCCAGCGCGCCTAGTCCGAGGCGTTCGAGGACGGCGAGGACGCGGGCTTCCCGATCAGCAGCCGACGCACCCCGAAGGCGCAACCCGTAGCCGACGTTCGCAGCGACGGTCATGTGGGGCCACAACGCATAGGACTGGAAGACGAACCCGAGGTTGCGACCTTCGGCAGGAATGTCTACTGCGGAGGATGCGTCAAACACGACCGACGAACCAATGGTGATCCGGCCGGCATCCGGACGTTCAAGCCCGCCGGCAACACGGAGCAAGGTGGTTTTCCCGCTGCCGGAGGCGCCGAGCAGAGCCACGACCTCGCCCTCGTGGAGGGTGACGGATACGCCTTGCAGGACCGCCGTGGTGCCGAATGACTTCTCGACGGACTCGATGGTCAGGATTGGGGTCTGGTCAGTCATGCAAGCGAACTCCCAGACGCAACGCAGTTGCGAGCGCCACGCTGACGATGGCAACGCTTACGACAGATAGGGCGGCGATCAGGTCAAGGCCTCCCGCGCCCCAGAGTGAAACGATGAGTGACCCGATGACTTCGGTCCCGGCCCCGAAGAGATAGACGCCGGTCGAGTATTCACGAACGAACATCATGAAGATCAGCAACCAACTGCCGATAAGTCCGAGGCGAACAAGTGGAATGGTGATCTCCCATCGGACGCGCATTGGCGATGCGCCGGCAGTCTGGGCGGCTTCCTCGAGTTCCGGACCGACCTGCAGGAGTGCTGTGGAAATCAGCCGGAGACCGTACGCCAACCAGACGGTTGAGTAGGCCATCCAGACCGCAATCATTGAATCGCGGAGGGGGCGCAATGCCGGAATGAACAGGATCAGCCAGAGGAATGCGAGACCGCCGACCAGTCCGGGGATTGCGCGGGGGATGAGCACCATGAAGTCGAGCACTGCGACTCCGCGGGATGCCCATCGGTGTTGCGTCAGGCCGACAACGAGGTAGCACGCGACCGAGACGGCGCCACCGATCACGCCGAGGGCTATCGTGTTCACGATCCCACGGATCAGGTTCGGATAATCCGCCAGCCCACGGAAGTGGTCAAGGGTCAGAACTCTTGAGAGGGAGACGCCTTCGCCCCAGCCCTTGACAACCGATCTGAGCAGGATGCCCGCCAGAGGGACGGCGACGGTCAGCAAGAGCCACGCCATCACGATGGTAAGCGCGACCCATCGCCATCGTCCGAGCTTGAGAGGCCGGAGTGCAAGTCCGCGCCCGCGGATTGTCGCGAACCGGCTTGCCTGTCCGAGCAGGTGCCTCTGGATGATGACGAGCGGGAGTGTCACTACCACGATGCTCAGGGCGACCACTGCCATCATCTGGTAGGACGGCACTCCGAGGAGGGTCGTGAGTTTGAACAGGTACGTCGTGAGGACGAGGA
This sequence comes from Thermoflexus hugenholtzii JAD2, assembly GCA_945907765.1. Lineage (GTDB taxonomy): Bacteria > Chloroflexota > UBA11872 > UBA12225 > UBA12225 > UBA12225. The sequence continues at coordinate 9,551 of CAMDTO010000024.1, forward strand.
GCCCGGCAGGATCACCGAGTACGAGGGGCAGGCCAAAGAGTTCGAACCCGAGAAGGAAGGTCAGTGATGCACTGAACAACAGCGCTGGGCGCACGAGTGGCAGACTGATGTCGAGAGCCACTCTCCACGGTGGCGCGCCGAGCGTCCGTGCTGCTTCCTCGAGTTCCGGATTGACGGAGCGCAACGCTGTCGACACGTAGAGGTAGGTGTGGGGGACGTGGGTAAGCGCGGCGATGACAATGAGTGATGGCAACCCGTAGACGTTCCAAGGAACCGATCCGACAATTGATTTCACCCAAAGGGAGATGAAACCGACCGGCCCGATTGCAACCACGTACCCGAACGCCGTCACAATGGGGGAAAGGAAGATCGGAATGAGGACAGCCGGCTCCAGGATGCGACGGCCGGGAATGTCCGTGCGGACCATGATGAAGGCGAGTACCGCGCCAAAAGGCACTCCGATGCCGACCATGCCAGTCGCCACGACAGCTGAGGTGCCGAACGCACGCCAGAACTGCCTTGCGCCGAGCACATACTGCCACGCACCGGAATCGAGGCGCGAACTCTCGGCGAAGAACGGCCCGTTCAGTGCACTTTGGTACGCAATGAGCAGCAAGGGTGACAGAACGAGAATGGCAACGATCGCGACGACCGCATACCTGCCGGACGGGAGTTTCCGCATCCGGTTTCGGGCAAGCGTCGCCGGGATCGTTGCCATCATTAGTCAACAAGCCTCGGCGGCAAGTGGAAGTGGCACGCGTCTTAGCTGCGGCCCAGTGCTTTCTGCCATTTCTCGACGAACGCAAGACGCTTCGTCTGGTCGAGCGCATCGAGGACCTGGTTCGACACCGGGATTGGCTTCAGCTTGTCGCCCAGTTCCTTCTGGAGACCCGATGCTGTCGCTTCACCTTCCGCATCGGTGCGCGATGGGTAGAGAAGTGACTGCTTGGCAAGGATGTCCTGTCCACGCTTGGAAAGCAGGTGGTCCAGGAACAACTTGGCCGAGTTCGGGCGCTTTGATTTCTTTGCGATGAACGCCACCCGGGAGAAGCCGATGGTGTAGTCCTGGGGAAAGACCATGCCGAAGGTCTCCGCGTCGGTCTTCAGCTTGGGGAGAATGTAGGATCCGATGATGTTGAAGCCAAAGATGTGTTCGCCGGACTGGATCTTCTCGATCATCGTCCCGGTACTGGTGTAGAGCTTCACATCGGCCTTGCCCAGCGCAGCAGCGAGGTCCCAGAATGCCGGGAAGTTTGTCACATCACGACTGTTTGCAAGGTAGCCGGTACCACTCTTCTCCGGGTCATAGCACGTGACCTTGCCCTTGAGAAGGTCGGTCTTGTCAGTGAGCAACTTGATGAGCGCGGTGTGGTCCTTCGGGACGGCGTCTGCAGGGAGCAACTTCTTGTTGTAGACGAATGCGAACGGTTCCAGGGTGGTCCCCCACGCGGTCTTTCCTGGTTCCTGGTACCTGGCCCACTGGGGCAGTTTGTCTGCCTCAGGAGACTGGTACGAACCGCCAAGGCCGTCCTGCATCATCTTCATCTGCTGGTCCATCGCCGATGACCACAGGACGTCGGCGGTTTCCGTCCCCGCGGCGGTTTCAGCCGTGAACTTGTTGAACAGGTCGGTGCTGTTCAGGTCCTGATAGTCAAGCTTTATTTCCGGATACCGGGCGTTGAAATCGGCAATGAGCGGCTTGGCGCTGGCACTGTCGGTCGTCGAGTAGACAAGGACCTTGCCTTCCGGCTTGGCGGCTTCGAGAAGCTCCTTGTCCGATGCCTTGATCTCGAGTGGAGCGCCGGTGAATGCTGCCACGGTTGGAGTGCCCTTGCCCGTCGCCGAGTTGACCTCGGTATTCGCACCGGGCTTGGAGGCGTCGCCTGGCTTTGCCGGAGCCGCTTCATCGCCACAACCAACCGCGGCGAGCAAGAGTCCGCCCATCGATGCTCCGTGCAGGATCCTGCGTCGATTCAGCGCCATGATGTCTCCCCCAGGGTCCGGACAACTCCGGTACAAGTTTCTTTGGCCATTGTATCGCGGGCGGTGGGACCGGCAGCGCACCTCACCCTCATCGGCTATCAGTAGGATGGCCTGATGCTTTCGTCGTCAGGTCGCTTGAGGAACATGCGAATGGATGCGGTGCACGGATCAACCCCGCTGGACCCGAGCGGCCTCCCGGATCCTGGTCGTCCCCGGTTCTGTGGACGATGTGCAAACCCGATGGGTGAGGTGAACCTTGCCGATCGGCCCCGTCCGGTCTGTCCGTCGTGCGGGTGGACGTACTACGCCAAGAATGCTGTCGGCGCCGCTGCGACAGTCGTGCGTGCTGGGTGCCTGCTTCTGGTGCAGCGCGCGCACGCGCCATACCAGGGCGATTGGATGTTGCCGGCCGGGTTCGTGGAGTATGGCGAGGATGGGGCGGATACGGTCGTCCGTGAACTCGCCGAGGAGTGCAGTCTCGTCGTGAAGGTCACGGGAAGTCCGCTGATCTATTTTGGACGCGACGATCCGCGCAACCCGAGTTACTTGCTTGTGTACCCGGCAGTTCTGAGCGAACCTTCCGCTATGCCGGTCGCTGGCGATGATGCGATGGCCTGCGGATGGTTCCCGCCCGAGGAGATTCCAGCCAACATCGCGTTTGAGGGACAGCGACGTGCAATCGCCGACTGGAGGGTGAGGCAAACTACCTGAGATTTGCGCTGATCGTGTCTACGCGAGGCGATGACGGTCAGACCCAAGGATGCCAACAGGCCATCGTTCTCGGTTCCGATTAGATGGATAAACGGAACCGCAAAGTGATCCGACGTTGCTGAGGGCCTTTTGTGGGTCCCCTCTCCAATCTTCCAGGAATGCCGGCTCAACCGAAACACAAGAGAGGTCCGAGCATCGCGGTCCCGATCTGGATACCGCGGCGCCGTCCATCACCCTCCTCGCTTGCGTTCCTTCTGGCGGGCGCGACGGGCCAGTGCCTCCTGACGGTTGCGCTCCGATCGTGTCATCGGCCGTCCGTCCGGTCCCTCGGCGTGTGCCGAAATGGTCCGCTGCATTCCTGGTGTTTCAACGTCGACCGGCTTGTTTGTGACCATACGCGCCATCGACCTCGGTGGCGCCGTGAAGCTTGCGATTGCTGCCGGGGTCACCCGTGTCGGAGTTCCCGACTTGAGACCCTGCGTGCCTGGTTCAGCACCGGTTTCGGTGTGCGGTTCGTCGGCGACCACTTGGTTGGGAACCGCTTCCATGGAGAACTGGATCCGGAATGTCGTGGCCACGATGTTCGCCTGGAGGTCTTTCACCAGTGACTGGAACAGGCGGTACGCTTCTCCCTTGTACTCTGTGAGCGGATCACGTTGCCCGTACGCGCGCAAGCCAATCCCGGCGATGATGTCGTCAATCGCGGTGAGGTGTTCCTGCCACAGGCCGTCGATCACGCGCAGCATCGTGCCTCGGACAGCGTACCCAAAGAGGTCTGGGGAGTAGCGTGTCTCCCTGGCGCCATAGAGTTCCTCAGCCCACTCCTGCATGATCTCGGCCATGTCTTCCCGGTTGCGTCCGTGCAGTTCGTCGGAATCAACTTCGAGTTCCGGTCCCAGGATGTTTGCGAAACCAGCGTGGATCGCTTCGAGGTCCCATTCGTCGGGACGTGGCGATTGCGCATGCTGTTCAATGGTCCGGGTTGCAAGGTCGCGAGCCATGAGCAGGATGAGTTGCTTTGGATTCCTCGTGCCGAGGACTTGGCGGCGCTGGGAATAGATCACCTTGCGCTGCGTATTCATCACGTCGTCGTATTCGACGGTGTGCTTCCGGATATCGAAATTGAACCCCTCGACCTTCTGCTGCGCCTGTTCGATGCTCCGGCTCACCATGCTGTGTTCGATCGGTGCATCGTCATCGAGGCCGAGACGTTCCATCAAGCCGATGATGCGGTCCGACCCGAAGCGGCGCATCAGGTCATCCTCAAGGCTGAGGTAGAACCGTGACGATCCCTCATCACCCTGCCGGCCGGCGCGACCCCGCAACTGGTTGTCAATGCGCCTGGACTCGTGGCGTTCCGTGCCAATGATGTGCAGCCCGCCAAGGTTGCGGATCACTTCCGGAGTACCTTCGTGGTCGTCCGCGGTTCCCAGGATGATGTCGGTCCCACGGCCTGCCATGTTCGTGGCTATGGTGACCGCCCGGTGACGTCCCGCCAAGGCGATGATCGAAGCCTCGGTTTCGTGGTACTTGGCATTGAGGACCTGATGGACGATGCCTCGCTCGCGGAGGCGGCGTGACAGGTCTTCCGACTTCTCAACCGAAGTCGTCCCGACAAGGACGGGCCGTCCGATCTCGTGCATCTCCTCGATCTCCTCGAGGATTGCCGAATACTTGCCGGTCGCACTGCGGAAGATGAGGTCCGGCGAATCCTGCCGAACCATCGGCCGGTTTGTCGGGATCGGGATGACCTCGAGGTTGTAGATCTTTCGGAATTCCTCGGCCTCGGTCGTTGCCGTGCCCGTCATCCCGGAAAGTTTCCGGTAGAGACGGAAATAATTCTGGAAGGTGATGGTTGCCAGGGTCAGGTTTTCGCGCCGGATCGAAACGCCTTCCTTGGCTTCGATCGCCTGATGCAGACCCTCGGAGTACCGGCGGCCGGGCATGAGCCGCCCGGTGAATTCGTCAACGATCACGATCTCGGATTGCGGATGATGCTGTCCTGATGTCAGAACCTGCCCCTGATGAAGCAGGACGTAGTCGCGGTCACGACGGAAGATGACCCCGGCACGCAGCGCCTGTTCCAGGTAATGGACGAGGGTGTAATTCTCTTCGGCGTACAGGTTCGAGACGCCAGCAAGACGTTCGACCCGGTCGATACCTTCCTCGGTGATCATCACCGACCGCGCCTTGAGGTCGATGGTGAAGTCGCGTTCCTCGCGCAGGTGGGTCACGATGCCTGCGAATTTTGCGTAGGTGTCCGATGGTTCGTCGGCAGGTCCGGAAATGATGAGTGGCGTCCGCGCTTCATCAATCAGGATGTTGTCCACTTCATCGACAATGGCGTAGTGCAAGTCTCGCTGCACCATCTGCCCAAGGTCGTAGACCATGTTGTCTCGCAGGTAGTCAAAGCCGAACTCGTGATTGGTCCCGTAGGTGATGTCTGCGTGGTAACCATCCCGACGTGACACGGGTTCCCAGTGCATCAGTCGGTCGTCACCGCGAGGGGTCTGGTCGGTGTACTCCGGGTTGTAGATACCCGCGAATTCGTGGCAGATGACCCCTGTGGTCATGCCAAGCCGGTGGTAGACCGGTCCCATCCACCCACCGCCGACACGCGAAAGGTAGTCGTTGGGTGTGATGAGGTGGCACCCATTGCCAACGAGGGCATTGAGATAGAGTGGTAGCGAGGCCACGAATGTCTTGCCCTCGCCGGTGCGCATCTCGGCAATCTGGCCACGGTGCAGGACCATCCCGCCGATCAGCTGCACATCGTAGTGACGCATTCCGATCACGCGCCGGGCCGCCTCGCGGACGGCAGCAAAGGCCTCGGGAAGCAGGTCGTCCAACGTCTCGGCACCAGGCGGAGGCGCGGACGGCGTCGCGCCATTTCCGGCGTCGTTGCCAAGGTCCTGGTGTGCAACCGACATTCCAAGGCGTTTGCGGAACTCGGCGGTCTTTTCCCTCAACTGGTCGTCGGTGAGCGCCGTGAAGGTTGGCTCGAGGGCATTGATGCGTGCGACGAGTGGTTGGATACGGCGAACACTGGTGTCGTTCCCGATACCGATGAGTCTCTTGATGAACGCAACCATGGACGGCCTCTTGTACCCGGTGGTCCCGTGCCATCCGCGATCTCGACACCCGCATGCGGGCGGGACACGGTCCGAATGGTGCGGAACATCGCAAATCAACAGGTCCGGTGGACCGGCGAATGCGTCTGTTGGTGAAACCAAAGTGTACCGCCCGACTCCGTTCTGGGATCGGTGCGCCGGTTGCCGTGCGGTGACGGTCAGGCTAGGGTCAGGCTAGGGTCGGGCGGTCTGGCAAGTCTGGCAAGTCTGGCAATGTCCCGTCATCCGCACGTTCCCACGCTTCCTGTGTCAGCGCCCAGAGTGACCCTGCCACGACACCATGTCCGCCAAGGATGACCGGCACATGTGATTCAATCGCGGCGCGCGTGAAGTCCCGGGCAACCTCGTTCGCAATCGCGTCAACATCGCCAAGATCCGACGCAAACCGGTCGGCAGGTGTGAGGTTCAGGCCCAGATGCTGGAAAAGCACGCGCGAGTCGAAGAAGACAGCATCAGCAAGGTCTCCGATAATCCTGAAAAACCGGTGAGGCCCCACCTGTTGGTAGAGGTGGCCGATCAGTGACCGGACCTCGCCGGCGGTGTCTCTCCCGAAGGCCACCATGCCACGTTCCTCGACAAAGAGGCGCTTGGCTCCGGGAATGTCGGTCATCGCCTTGCCCCAGATTGAGGTGTTCACCCGGCCGATCAGCGACAGGTGCGCCTTCTGGCTGATCAGGAACGGCATGGTTGCCCCGTAGCGTTCCCGGGGCAGTGCCACGCCGTCCAGGAACTCGCTGACGTGCGTGCGCCTTCCGCGATGCAGGGCGAGGATGGTCAGGTCGGCTGGCGTGTCGAGGTCGAAAATCGTGCCGATTGCCGGATCAACGATCTGGGGCGTCAGTCCCGCCTGTCTCGCTAGCAGGGAGGGGACGGCGTTGTCATGCGACTCGGGCAGGGCGATCCGATGAAGAGCGGATCCCGGAACCATCCCGAACCAGTCGGCGGACCAAAGGTTGTTCGCGATGACCGTTGCTGATCCGCCCAGAAGGCGAACGCAGACATCGTGCAACGTGCTCGCCTCGAGTAACGGGGCGGCGGCGCCACTGAAGTACAACGGGAACCGGACTTCCGGCCGGTCAACGATCGCACGCAGTCTCGCACCGAAATGAAAGGGTTCACCTGGTGGATCGGTGATAACCGTCACGCGTGGTTCGTGGGCGAACGCTTCCTGGAGGACCGGCGCGTCGGTTGCCAGAATGACTTGGCCAATCAGGGGTTCCTGGAGCCCAAGATCGATCAAGTCGTGGGCCGCGGCGTGTTGCGCGCCGGCGACGAGACGCTCAGTCGGGGTTCCTCCGCCTTGGCCGGCGAACACGATGAGCGTTACTTGGTCGTCCACGTGCGGCGAAATTGTCCTTCCGGCACCGCAGATTGTAGATGCCGGGACCCTGGCGCAGTCGGTTCGACCGTGCGTGCGCTCAGGAATATGGGGACGTGTACCGCTGTTCCAGGTCGCTGAAACGGGTCAGGCGTGGTGAGAAGAAGAGTTCGATGTCACCAGTCGGACCATTTCGGTGCTTGGCCACGATCACTTCGGCGACATTCTTCGGTGCCGTTTCCTTGTCGTACATCTCGGCACGGTAAATGAACATCACCACGTCCGCGTCCTGCTCGATCGAACCGCTATCCCTGAGGTCCGAGAGTTGCGGCTTGTTGCCTGGACGGTTCTCGACCGCACGTGAAAGCTGCGATAGCGCGAGCACCGGTACGTTGAGTTCGCGTGCAAGCCCCTTCAACGCCCGGCTGATCTCTGAGACTTCCTGCACACGGTTGTCGGATGCCCGCCCTTGCATGAGTTGAAGGTAGTCGACCACGATGAATCCGATGTCGTGTTCGGCCTGCATCCTGCGCGCCTTCGTCCGCAGTTCCATGACCGAGATGCCTGGTGTGTCGTCGATGTAGATTGGCATGTCGGCGAGGACGCTCATTGCCTCTGCGACCTTCGCCCACTCACCCTCCTCGATATTGCCGGTACGCAGACGATGGGAGTCAAGGCCGGTGTGGGCGCACAGCAGTCGCAGCACCAACTGGTCGCGTGACATCTCCAGGGAGAAGATGCCGGTCCCTACCTTGTTGTGCTGGGCGGCGTTGCTGGCGATATTCAGTGCGAGCGAGGTCTTGCCGACACCAGGGCGCGCGGCAAGGATGATGAGGTCAGACTTCTGCAAGCCACCGGTGAGCGCGTCGAGCCGGGTGAACCCCGTTGGCACCCCAATTGGCTGGCCGCGGCGCTGGTGGATTTCGTCAAGTTGGGTGAAGTAGTCCTGCATGAAGTCGGACATCGCGATGTAATCGCGTGAACCGCGCCGTTGCGTCAGGTTGAACAGGACCTGTTCGGCCTTGTCCACTGCAAGTTCGGCATCATGCTGGGTGTCGTACGCAAGTTGGGCAATCTGCCCGCCTGCCGAGATCAGGCGACGCAGGACCGCGTTCCGCTCAACAACATGTCCGTAGTACTCGACGTTGACGGCCGTCGGGACCATGTTGATCAGGCTGGTGATGTAGCCCGGACCACCGACGTTGGCGAGTTCACCCCGCCGTTCGAGTTCGTCACAGACGAGGACGAAGTCACAAGGCTCCTTGCGCTCGTACAGGTTCCTCGCCACCTGGTAGATCTGACGGTGGGCAACCCGGTAGAAATCATCAGGTTGGAGGAACCCGGCAACGCGCACGATCGCATCCCGGTCGATCAGGATGCTGCCAAGAACCGATTGCTCGGCTTCGGAGTTCTGCGGCGGCAGTCGTTCATCGGCCATTACTGGCGGAACGCACCCCGGTCACCCGGGTTGCGGCACCCGGCACAACCCACTGGGGGCGGCAAGGCCGTCACCGGCATTCCCGCCCAACGGTGCCCGTGCCTGTCATGCTTGGGTGGCGACGACCTCAAGCTTGAGGGATGCCTGAACCTGACCAGCAAGCTTGATGGATGCGGTGTGATCACCGACCGTCCTGACCGTTCCGTCAAGCTCAACGCTACGTCGGTCAATCTCGATCGCGTGCTGCGCCTTGAGTGCCGCCACGACGTCTGCGGTCGTCACGGTTCCGAAGAGCTTTCCACCGTCGCCCGCACGCGCGTCGATAGTGACCGAAAGAGTGCCAATGCGTTCGGCAAGGGTCATCGCCTCAACGTGCCGGCGGTCGTCTTCCTTCTTGCGCTGGACTTTCAGGGAGTCAATGCGCTTGAGTTGTGAGGGGGTTGCCTCGACGACCATGGCCTGACGGAGCAGGAAGTTGCGGGCATATCCAGCCGACACTTCCTTGACATCCCCGACGCGACCGAGGTTATCGACATCTTTGAGCAAAATGACCTTCATAGTTGCCGACCAGTGTACCAATCCTGAGACAGGGTTTCGGACATGCCCTCCAATCGGGGCAAATCCGCTAGTTCAGTGCGCCGAGCGGGTTTAAGTAACTGCCGTTGCGGAGAATCTCAAAGTGGAGATGGGGGCCAGTTGAGTTCCCGGTACTTCCCATGCGGGCGATCACCTGTCCCTTCGCCACATACTGTCCCACCTGGGCAAGGAATGCCGAAAGGTGGCTGTAGGTCGTAGTGATCCCGTTGCCGTGGTTCACGATGATCCGGTTGCCGTATCCCTGCCGGTCCCATCCGGCATAGACAATCCGGCCAGCATCCGAGGCACCAATCGGGGTGCCAAACGGGGCGGCGATGTCAATGCCGGGATGCCAGCCCGAGTAATAGGTCGTGATCGACCCGCGTGTCGGCCACTGGAGACGACCGGTAGCGATTTGCGGTGGTGAGGGGGCCGGCGCCGGCCTGGCGGGTTGAGGTGCCGGTGCAGCGGGTCTGGCTGGTGCCGGTGCTGCCGCCCGCGCAGGCGCGGGGGCTGCGCGAGGCGGGTCTGGACGCACCGAGATTGGCAGTTCGCCGCCGGGAATGATGATCCACTTGTCGATGACAAGCGGCTCGCCCGGCTTGAGACCATTGAAGTCGACGATCGATGCCGGTTCGGCCCGGTACCGCTGGGCAATCGTGTCGAGTGTGTCGTTCGCCTTCACCTGATGCGCCACCCCGGGCACTGGCGGGATGCGCAGTTCCTGACCGGGACGGACCACATCCTCTTCGTCCAGGCCATTCGACCACAGGATGCTGTACATGCCGACGTTGAACCGTGCGCCGATGTCCCAAGCCGTGTCATTGGCCTGCACGATGTAGGTCAGGATTTCGGCCGGTGGTGCGATCGGTGCGGAGGAGGCATTCAAGGTGGTCGACAGGGTCGGACGCAGGAGACTGTCCCGGGCTTCGATCAGGGACACTCGTGGCCCGAGCAGAAGACGGGTCTGCATCGGGAGGTTGGCGGGATCGGTGCCGATCAGTCCCTCGAGACTGTCGGTCGGACGACGGAACCCTCCGGTGCTGATGACCCCGAGGATCACGAGCGCCACGAACCCGTGAACGATCAGGCGTCCGGCAGGCAATCCCCCCAAGAACTCAGCACTCGTGCCAGGGGGTGCGGCTGCTGGGACCGGGCGCGTGGCCATCCATGCATCTTGCACGTCGGTTGCCACCCATGGTGGGTCTGGCCGACGACGCCAGAAGGCGAGTCCGCCCAGCGTGCTCCGGGGACGCGCGGACTGCCTCGGCGATGACCACAGGGCCTCGCGTGCATCGCGCTCGCCGCTGGGAAACCCCATCGGGTGTCGCTCGTCAGGGTTGTGCGGTGGGGTTCCTGCCACGATAGAGGTCCGGGTCCTAGCCACTTGCGGTCATGCCGAAATGGCAGCTGAATGCGAGCGGCAAGCCATCCGCTCACTGCAATCCAGCCTACGGTAGCACCGCTCAGGTCAAGGCGGCGAATGTGTCCGGTCGCGTGGCCAGGTTCGGGCAGCTTCGCATCAAGGCAATAGTCACGCGTCTGTTGGAGGAGAGTTTGTGGTCGCTGTGGGCGTGGCGACGCGAGGGGTGAAATAGACAAGCGCCCCGAGGGCGGCGAGCGAGCCAAGGGCCGAACACAGGAGACCAACGTCACTCAGGATGTCGACACTGCCTGTCCGTACCCCGAGGACAATCGGGGCGATCGTTCCCGAAGAAGCTCCGGCGCAGATGCCGACGATGATTTCCCCGAACATGTCGTACCCGCGTTCCTTGCCCAGAATGTAATGGGCAACCAGCCCGAATACGGTCCCGATCACGATCCACGAGTACACAAGCATGACGCGGGAACCTCCTTGGGCACGTTGGCGAACGAGTGCAGGGCTGCGGGACCCACTTTCGTGTGCCCCGCAACCCGGTTGCAGTCCGGTAGGCGGTTAGTCCTTGGGACGGCTGTCCTTGAACTGATCGTAGATGGCCTTCGCCGTCTCGTCCATGATCTTCCCGACCCGTGGCACCCAGTCCGCCGCCTTCTCCTTGTTGTTGGTGAGGGCGTCCAGCTCCTGGCTGTACGTGGTGTCCAGCTTGGGATGCTGAAGGAACAGGTGGTCGGGTGACTCCTGCGAGCGCTTCGGGTCGATTGCCCCGGTAAGGACCTTGGTGAGGTCCTCGAGGGACTGTCCCGAGGCCTTGGCGAGCGCCTTGGTGAAGCCATCAAGCGACTTGCGCGGGGTCGGCGGGGTAAAGGTGATCTCGGCGTACTTGGTCGTTGCCTCTTCGCTGGAGAGGAGACGCATGACCTGCCATGCGGCATCCTTGTTCTTCGCCCAGCGTCCCATGATCCAGAAGTCGTTGAAGTTGATGTTCTTGTTCGACTTGGCGGTGGGAAGTGCCGCGAACCCGAACTTGAAGTCCTTGATCGCCGACGACGTCCAGTACAGCCAGCCACCGTCCAGCGCCATTGCAATCTTGCCGGTCTGGAACGGATTGCCGAGCTGGCCCAGGGACTTGGCCGTTGCCGGATCCGGCATGACCTTGTGCTTGTAGATCAGGTCTTGCAGGAAGGTGTGCGCCTGGAGCACTGGTTCGCTGTTGAAGTTCGTCTTCGGGGAGATGAAGTCGGTGTAGTGCTCCTTGGTCCAGGAATCGCCACCCCAGAGGTAGGGAAGGCTTGTCATCTTGGCCCAGAGGTCAAGGCTCATGCCGAAGGTGCCATTCGGTGTTCCCGGATCCTTGGTCAGCTTCGTCGCATACTCGAGCGCCTTGTCCATGGTCCAGGACGCGTCATTCCAGTCAACAGGCGGAGCCTTGAGGCCGGCCTTGTCGAGGAGATCCTTGTTGTAGAGCAGCACCGAACCGAAGGTCGAGAGCTGTGATACACCGTAGTACTTGTTGTTGATCTTGTAGCGGTCCATCAGGCCCGGCTGGAAGTAGGCGTTGACGTCCCACTTGTCCGCGGTGATGTACGAGGTCAGGTCCTGGGGCAGCTTGCGCCACCAGTAGTCGTAGTAATTGCCACCGAAGCCCCAGATCTCCAGGGTCTCGTTGGCGGCGGCCATCGCGTTGATCTTCGGGATGTACTGGTCGGATGGCACCACGATGCGCTCGACCTTTATTTTTGGGAGCTTCTCCTTGAGCATTGGCTCAAAGACCTTCTCCTGGCCGCCGTTCTCTTCCTTGCCGGAGCGGACGAGCCAGTTGACCTGACCAGTGCCGCCACCTGACGTGCCACCAGCGGCCGGAGCAGCGGCGCCGCCGCCACCAACTTCGCTCCCGCAGGCTGCGAGGACGCCGCCCGCGATGGCAGCCCCTGCGCCAAACAGTACGTGACGCCTAGACGTCTGGGACATGTGGTTCCTCCTGACTAGTGCCGAGTGCGGTTCCATCCGGCGCCGCCGTTCTCGACGTTGCCTTCGCGACCGCGGTGTTGCTTTCCCCTGTTACGGGGTCCGGGCCTGGCCAGACCAGCACGGTGCCTTCATGGTCCTCCTCGCCGCGCTTCGCAGAGGCGATCGCCTCGAATACCTCAAGATCAACGCTCGCCTAGCCCTTCACTCCAGTCACCACGATGCCCTGGATGAAGTACCGCTGAAGCGTGAAGAAGAGCACAACCAAAGGGATGATGTTGACCAGCGAAGCAGCCATGAGCAGGTGGAAGGGTGTTCCGCCGTAGACCGCCTGGAATGACGAAAGCGAGAGTGCGGCGGTGCGCAAGCTGGGGCTGTTGATGTAGATCAACGGTCTGAAGAAGTCATTCCAGTTGTAGGTGAATGACCCGATCAGCACGACCGCCAGCGCGGGCCGGATTTGCGGAAGCAGCACATCCCAGAGCACCCGCATCGGACCGGCGCCGTCGATCTGGGCCGACTGGTCCATCTCGATCGGGATGGTCGTGAAGAACTGGCGCAAGAGGAAGATGTTGTAGGCACTGCCGAACCACGCCGGCAGGATGAGCGGCCAGAAGGTGTTGGACATCCCCAATCGCGAGAACCCGAGGTATTCCGGTACCAGACGCACGATCTGGGGAACCATCAGGGTTGACAGGACCAGTCCGAACAGGAGGTTCTTGCCCGGTGCGCGGAACCGTGCGAACCCGTAGGCCACCAGCACCGCCGAGACCACATCCCCGGCCATCGAGAGGACGGCGACGACCATGGTGTTGGTGTAGGCCGTCTGCCACTTCATGAACCTGAGGGCTTCACCGTAGTTCTCCCATTGCGGGACGTACTGGATTCCCGGAAACCACTTCATCGGCAGCAGGAAGGATGCGCCCTGGGTCTTCAGCGATGTCACGATCATGAAATAGACCGGGAAGAGCAGGAGAAGTGACCCGAAGGTGACCAATGCGGTCAGCGATCCAATCCAGATTCCTTCCCGCACATTCCGGCGCCGGAAAAAGGGCAATTCCTGTCCCAGCGACCGTGCCGTTGGCATCACCGGTCTCTTCTCGGTGGAGGAAACCACAACCGTCATCGCATTGCTCTCCGTGCGCGTGGCGTCATCCGCGGGTTACCGCACAACCGCTTCATAGAAGACCCAGTGGCGCTGCAACCTGAACGCCATTGCCGTGAATACGAGCATGATGATGAACAGGACCCAGGCCAGTGCATCGGCATACCCCATGTTGGAGATGTACGTGAAGGCGTTCTGGTAGATCATGAATACCATGAAGTAGGTCGCGTAGTTTGGCCCGCCCTGAGTGATCACGAATGCATTGGTGAAGACTTGGAATGACGAGATGATCGCCAGGATGCCGTTGAAGAAAATGACCGGAGAGATGCTTGGCAAGGTGATATGCCAGATCTGGCGGAGCTTGCTCGCGCCGTCCAGCTGCGCTGACTCATATAGCTGGGTCGGCACACCCTGGATTGAGGCAAGGTAGATCAGCATCGGTCCGCCGAACTGCCAGAGGCTCATGATCACGAAGGTCGGGACCGCCCATTGCGGATCGCTCAGCCATTTGGGCAGCATCGATGAGGGCACCCCAAGGTCATAGAGGAGGCCGTTCACCAGGCCGAACTGGGGCTGGAAGATCCAGTTCCACATCAGGGCGACCGGCACTCCGGTCACGATGCTTGGCAGGTAGTAGATGGTCCGCCAAGCCGCCATGCCCGGCAGCTTCTCGTTTAGTACCAGCGCCAGAAAGGTCGCGAACCCGACACTGAGCGGCACCGAAAGGACGGTGTAATAGGTGGTGACCTGCAGGGATTTCCAGAACAGGCGATCCCGGAACATCACGTCATAGTTCAAGAGGCCAACCCACGTTGGTGGCCAGTTGACCGGATCGTTGTGCGTCAGGCTCAGGTAGGCAGACGCAATGGTCGGACCACCAGAGAAGAGAATGAACCCTGCAATCCACGGCGATATCAGCACGTAGAACCACAGTGCTTCCTTGCGCGCAAGGGCTCCGACGCCAGTGGCCCGCCTCGATCCCGGTACGGTGACCGCCGCCATGTGCCCCCCACTGCGAACAACCGGCAGGGTTCATGTCACTCACCCCACGGACCCCCCGGTCCTTGGACCCTGAGCAAGACACGATGCCGACGTCGACGACACTTGGTGATCGATCCAAGATCGTCACCAACTTGCAACCCGAGCATACCGTTCGTTCATCGGAACGTCAAACACCCATGCAAGGAGCGAGGCGCGAGCGTCAGGAAACTGATTTCACGCGTGCGGTGCGGAAGCGATCCACGCCCGCCCGACCTCGGCAACACTCCATGCCTGCGCGATCGCACCGCGTGCGGCGTGTGGGGCGTCACCATCGAAGATTTCGCTGATCGTGCCCACACCCGCGTCATCCCAGAGGTGTGGCGTGAATGGGGTTAGCAAGTCTCGTGCCCCAGTCTCGTGGCTGAGCATCCAGGCATCCACCATCGGCCCGAGGAGCCATGCCCAGGCAGTTCCGCGGTGGTAGGCGGTGTCCCGCGCTTGGGCGCTACCCCAACACCTGCCCCGGTACCGCAGATCGGTTGGGGCGAGGGTGCGGACGCCCCGGGGGGTCCAAAGGTGTGCCCGAACGGTTTCAGTTACCTGGCGGCGCTGTGTCCGGGTCAATGGCGATGACGGCAGCGCCGCCGCGATCAACTGGTTGGGTCGCAGGGATGCGTCAGTGCCCAGCGGTCCGTCGAGTACGTCAAGCAAATACCCGGCGGTGCCGTCAACGCGATGCCAGCCACCTGTCGTCGGGCCGCACCAGAAACGGTTCTGGAAACTCTCCGATGCGCGGGTTGCCTCGACCGCATAGCGATCCGCGGCGTGCCGGTCGCCGCGCCCGTCCGCCCAGCGTGCCATCAGGGTGAGTGCGTGGATCCACAGCGCATTCACCTCCACTGGTTTTCCGGCCCGAGGCGTTTGGTCGACGCCGTCGACCCGGGCATCCATCCAGGTCAGTTGTCCGTCGGCGCATCGCAGAAGTCCGTCGGTTGGGTCGACACCGATGCCGTGGCGGGTCCCAGCCATATGCCAATCGATGATCTCGGTCAGGACTGGCCACAACGGGCCGATCAGCGCCCCGTCCGCCATCGTGTCAATCCGTCCGATGGCGTGGATGAACCAGAGGGTCGCATCCACGGTGTTGTAGTCGCCTTCGCCAAGTTGTGCGCCGCTGTCCGGAAACCGGTTTGGCAGCATGCCCCGGTTCACCACCCGTGCCCAGGCACGCAGGACCTCGCACGCCTCGGCGACCCGACCGGTGAGGTGTGCCAGTCCCGGCAACGCGATCATGGTGTCGCGACCCCAATCGCCAAACCAGTGGTAGCCGGCAATCACGGTTCGACCTGCTGCAGGCCCCTGGTCGCTGAGATCACTGAAATCCCGTACGACCAGGAAGTCATTGGCCGCCCGCCGGAGTTGCTCGAGGAACTGGCCGTCGGTGTCGACGCGAACCGGGACGACCCTTTCCGGTGCCTTCGTTTCACCGCTCGTGACAACTGCTGGACCGGAACCCATCTCCGGGGTCGGTACCCGACCAATCGCCGCGACGGATGCGGTCACCGCAAGGGTCTGGCCTTCCTGCAGTGTGGTCGAAAGCGTGCCGACGCAGTACAAGTCCTCCACATGATCGAACCCGCGGGCGCGTTCCTCCCGGTGCAGGAAGTTCCACCACCATCCGGCTGA
>CAMDTO010000025.1 GCA_945907765.1 Thermoflexus hugenholtzii JAD2
AGCGTCGGTTCCAGAAGGTCCTTGAAGAGGCGCCGGCACCCGGTCTCACCGATGCCATCCGGGCACGCTTGGCCACCGACGCCGTCGCAATTGGCAAGGCATCGAACTATGGTGGTGCTGGCACCGTCGAGTTCCTTTTCGATCCCGCATCTCACGAGACCTACTTCCTAGAGGTCAATGCGCGTCTGCAGGTGGAGCATCCAGTGACCGAATTGGTTCACGGGGTGGATCTCGTTCACGCCCAACTCCGGTTTGCATCCGGCACGCCAATGCAGGAGGCACTGGCGGCATCCGGCTGGCGTGAGCCAGCAACCCACGGTCACCCGGCGCCACTTCATGCCGTCGAGGCACGCATTGGTGCGGAGGACGTTGCGAATGGCTGGGCACCGTCAGCCGGAAGGATCGGGGTTGTTCGCGAACCCGCCGGGCCGGGTATCCGCGTCGACAGCGCATGTGAGGCCGGGCTTGAAGTCGGGGTCCACTACGACTCGCTGCTTTCCAAGGTCATCGGATGGGGTCCGACCCGTGCAATCGCGATCGCTCGCCTGCGCCGGGCACTCGACGAGCACGTCATCACCGGCATTGAAACCACCCTGCCGTTTCATCGATGGATCCTCCGCCACGAAGCTTTCCTGAGTGGCGACGTCTCCACCGACTTTGTGGCCGATCATTGGAAACCCACCCAATCGAGCCACGAACAACTAGCACCCGAGGTGACAAATGCAGTCCGCATGGTGTCTGCAGAGGTACGGGCACTCGCGTTGAAGTCCCGTCGCCCCGGGTCCGGTAATCCCACCGCGGTCAGTAACTGGGGCCAACTAGCCCGGCGCGAAGCCTTGCGGCGCGGTTGACCACCCCTTCCGGACACAAGCGAGCAGATCGAGCATGTGGGTCAGTGGACACCACCACCCAAGATGTCACCTCATACCAAGAATGGACGGGCACCAAGGTGCACGGGCGTCCAGCGTTCACTAGATAGCCAACATGGTCGAACCGACATGCCAAACTTGTCGTCAACGCCCCGCCCAATGCCAAGCAAGCCTTCCTGCCTCGTGCCGTCGCCACAGTCGGGGTCTAGGAAGCAGGAGCCAGTGGGTTCAGGAGGTTCCGAGTGAGCGTTCAGTCAAGTGACGCGGTCTTCATCGACGGCGTCGAACACGCCCTTGATGGGTCGGAACATGCTCCTGCGGGAGCATCGAACGTCGTCCAGGTAGGTCCAGGACATTGGCACGCGGTGCTTGGTGGTCGGTCAGTCGAGATCATCATAAATCCCGAGACAGAAGCGGATGCGTTTCCCGGCGGCGCTCCCACGAAGTTCCATGTCGGAGGGCAAGAACTGACGGTGCACGTTGAAGATTCGCTAGCACGCACATCCCGCTTGGTCCGGGCGAGGCCCGACGCAAGCGGCCCGGTGCTTGTCACCATCAATGCTCCAATGCCGGGACGTGTAGTTTCAATCGCCGTCGAAGTCGGGATGACCGTCGGGCGAGGGGATGTTGTCGCGGTCCTTGAAGCAATGAAGATGGAGAGTTCCATCACTGCCCCCCACTCCGGGATCGTCAGCGAGATCCTCGTTGGGGCCGGACAGGCCGTCACAACCAGGCAGGCGCTGGTCCGGATTTCCGGCTAATGACCTTGAGGGAGCGGGCATGGCATCTTGCCGTCACCCCGTGGCCTGCCGAGCGCGTGTTCCGGTTGGCCGGACTTTGCATGATCATCGGCGGAATCCTCGTCGGCACCGGCGCGCTTGGTCATCCGCATGACCGACATCCACCCTCGCCAAGTGAGATCGTGTCATCGTCCTACGTTGCATGGCACGTGATCTCAGCGTTGGGTTTCATCAGCCTCTGCGTCGGGTTTACGGCAGCAACCGGCTTCCAATTGGGCATTGTCGGCCACCTCGGATCCGTTGACGTGGCCGGAATCTCTCTACTCTTCATCGGCTGCACGTTCCAAGCAGCCACCCAACTCGCTGACGGACTGGTGTTCGCCTCTGTCGCCACAATCGTCCCCAGAGTGTTCGAACTGAACGGTCCCCTGTTCGGTGGGACACCACTCGCTGGACTGGCCAGTCTCGCCGGCATCTCATTTGCCTCCGGATCAGTCTTGTTTGGGATTGGCGCAATCGCCCGCGGGGCACTGCCACGGCGAAGCACCGCAGCCGTAATGGCCGGTGGTGTCCTGATCGCAGTGCCGGTGCAACCGGCGTCACCTGTCCCATGGTGGATTGTCGTCGCCGGCGCCGTCCTGCTCGGCGCTGCATCAGCCGCGATTGGGCAATGGTTCTGGCAAGGCGGTCCGAGGCCGTCACGCCTGGTGCCTCTCCCACCCGTGCGACCCTCGCAACCCCCAAGCATTCCGACTTCCTGAACCGGTGCGTGAGGAGGATTACCCCGCCTCGTTGGCCAGCTTGGGGTTAAATCTGCCCAGCACCACAACCCAAGACGAGTTCTTACGTCTTCTCAAGTTGACGAAGGTCGAGATTGCGGGGCAACTTGTGCGGCCGCTCAAGTGCGCCAAACGCTTCGGCCAGACTCCGCAGGAAGGACAGCCAAGGTGCTTAGTCGCTCAGCTTCACCATTCAGCATCGATACTCCCTTGTCCACCGCTGAGGTGGTCGAGCGTATCGACACCGCCGCCGGGGACATCGCGACACAGGCGCTTGTGATCGCCGGACAGATCGCCCGGATTGCACGCCTTACCAAGGCCTCCGCCAGTCACGCTCGGGTAGAGGAGTGGGACATCAGCCTTGTGCTTCTGAACGCCGCGCGTGAACAGCTCGACAACGTTGGCCTCTCTGAAGAGAGGCACAGTTCAACGCACCGGTGGCTAGAACGCGCCATCGACGCGGTCCAGACATCCATTGCAACGTCACAGGCCGGTGTCCACGCCCCAGTCGAGCACGCACTCGGCAGCCTGATCGCCACAATCGGTCATTCGACCACGTCGCACGCGCGCTAAGCCAGCGCCGGCTCAACCGGGGTTGGCCGAAACCCACCTTCGCCCGAAACCCAAACCGCCTCCGCAGCCATTCGGCCGGAGGCGGTCATGTTCGTCCGCGTGCCGGACCCACGGCCGCGATACAGTCCACAGTGCCTGGGAAACAGCTTGCATGATGGGTCGGACAAACCCCCATCTGGTCAGGCAACAGGCGTGGAGGAAACCGATGACGAGTGATCCAGTCCGAGGCCATGCAATGGCCTGGCCATCTGTGACCGGCTTCACGACCGGGGTCCACCTCCCTCGCGTTGCAAGGGTTCGGCAACGGTTTGATGCCACCCGCATCACCGATGCACAGGCCCATGTGCGCGGCGCCATCGCCGCATCCTCCATTTCGACGCGGATCGCCACTGGCGCGCGCATCGCGATCACGGTCGGAAGCCGGGGCATAAGCGAACTTCCGGCCCTTGTCCGCGGGACGGTTGAGGCGCTCAAGGCACTGGGCGCACACCCATTCATCGTTCCAGCAATGGGGAGCCATGGCGGTGCGACCGCCGAAGGCCAGACCGAAGTCCTGCACGGCTACGGTATCACGGAAGAGACCGTCGGGGCACCAATCCGGGCATCCATGGACGTCGTCGAAGTCGGTTCAACCGACCTTGGAGTGCCCGTCTACATGGATCGGATCACGTGGGAAAGCGACGGTGTCGTGGTGCTCGGTCGGGTCAAGGCGCATACTGCGTTCAAGGCGCCGATCGAGAGCGGCCTCTGCAAGATGCTTGCTGTAGGGCTGGGTAAGCAGCGGGGCGCTGAGACCATGCATCGCGCCGGCTTGGCCCGCACGATCCCCGAGGCCGCCAAGGTCGGGATCGCGAGCGGCAAGGTCGTCCTCGGCATCGCTGTCGTCGAGAACGCCTCAGATCAACTCATGCGGATCGAGGCAGTGGATCCGCGATCGTTTCACGACGCCGACCGCGACCTCTTGGTGGCAAGCAACGCCGTCCTACCACTCATCCCCTTCGATCACGCCGATGTCCTGATCCTCGACTGGATTGGCAAGGACCTTTCGGGCAGCGGGATGGACCCGAACGTGATCGGCATGTGGCGACGCCTCGGTGGCGAACGCAGTCCCGATTACCGACGCATCGTGGTCCGCGACGTGACCGATGAGTCCCGGGGCAATGCCATTGGCATCGGCTGGGCTGATGTCACGACAAACCACCTGGTCTCCCGGATTGACTACGCGGCGATGTACATGAACTGCCTTACGGCGAACGCACCCGACATCGCGCGTGTACCGATGACCATGCCAAATGACCGCGAGGCGATCAGCATCGCAATCCGCACGTCTGGCGGGTCCGTTTCACCTGAATCAGTACGCTTGGTGCACGCGCACAGCACGCTTCGCCTCAAGGACTTGATGGTCTCTGAAGCGCTCCTACCCGAGGTCCGTGCGAAACCTGCCCTCGAAATCCTCAGCGACCCGATGCCAATGGTCTTCGATGCAGCTGGAGCTCTTGTCGGCGTTCCCGCCCACTAGGCTAGGACCCGGCGGACCGGTGCAGATCTCCGCGCCCGCGTTGTGATTCTATATTATGCGTGTGCACATGATCGCCAGGATGTATTGGCACAGTGGCAAGTCCGATATCCTCGCCATACTTGCGCACGGTACCGCCAACCGAGATCGCCCTCGTCGCAATCTTATGCCCGAACACAACATTCCCTGTGACGGTCAACACCAAGCCCACGCCGACCCCATCCGAAACCGTGACGACCTGGCCCGGCACCAAGTCAACTAAAGCGACGGCGATATTGTCATCCGGGTGCAAGACATATACCTGCCTAGGTGCCTCGTCGGACACAGGCGGCGAAGCCGGGTTTCCTTGGCCATCCATCTCCATGTCCTTTCGTCCTCTCCCCGGTTGCACACCGGTCGTCAACCGATGATATCCCCTGGTGGGGTACGGTTGACATGCGGGACCGACCCTTATAGACTGTTAGAGGCCGGCAAGATCCGGTAGCGGACAAACCGAATAACGGCCTAATCTTGGGATCATTTCCTGAGAACGGGGGACCCGCAACTGGGGTGAATCCTTCCTGATACACGGAAGGTAGGGCAGCTCTTTCAGCCCGAACCCGTCAGCTAACCCCGTCGGCACCTGAAAGAGGAGTAGCGGCCCGGGCCGGAGGCTATTCCTTCGGTCCGCGTTTGTTTGTCCGGTCCCTGAATTGCGCGGCGATTGCCGTGCATGACCGAAATGGTCAGGAGTGCCGGATGCAAAGCATCGGTCGCGTCGTCGACGCGGACACTGTGCCTCGGGTTTCCCAGCGTGCCCGCGCGCTTGGCCTGATGTCTGTTACCGACGTGAAGTTGGCGGTCCTGCGTCAGCAACCTGTCTGGTGGCACGGATCCCAGTACCACTGCCCAGTTTGCGAGACCGATTTCACCAACCCCGGGAGTGCGGCAGCACACACCATTGCCGACCAGCACCCCGTACTCCGCATGGACTGATTCTCTCTCCTTCCTTCTCCTCACTCGCACCGACGCGGTGGTCCCCCAGGCCCACCGCGTCGGTGTTTCTGGTGCATGTGCGCCCATACAGCACTTTCGTGATCGTAACTACGGGTCACACGTTATGACTATTGATTTATTACGCCTCCACACCCGGCAGCTCAGCGCATGCCGCCGATGTCACAGCGCCGGGTTCCCGGTTGCCGGGGTCCCGGTGTCTCCGGCTCGCAGCGAAGACATTCCCACCCTCCTGTCCCGCAAGGCACGGATACTGGTCGTTGGTCAGGCGCCCGGTCGAACCGAGGCAACCGGAACCCAAGCATTTATCGGCGCGGCTGGTCGGACCCTGTTCAACTGGTTTGCCCGGGCCGGTATCGACGAGGCCGGTTTGCGGTCGTCGGCATTGATCGTTGCCGTAACCCGCTGCTACCCCGGCCCATCCGCCACCGGGCGAGGCGACCGGGTCCCGGCCCGGATCGAAGTATCCCTGTGTCGTCCGTGGCTTGAACACGAACGAAGTTTGTTGAGACCCTCACTCATCATCCCGATAGGCCAGATGGCACTCCATACGATGACCGGTCGCAGTGTTCTCTCGGAAGTCATCGGCAAGACCATCGATAGCGGCGGGACCACTTGTATTCCACTGCCTCATCCATCCGGTTCCAGCGCGTGGACCTACGGTCTTGGAAACCGCGACCGCCTCGAGGCCGCCCTCCATCTCATTGGCGAATGGTGGAACGATCACGTTGGCGCGGAGTCACCGTCCGGAAGCGCGGTCACGTGTTCGGACAATCCCGAGGGCAGGTCCACGCGTTGAAACGGTGACCAAGAGACGAATCGGCCCGGGAATCTTTGACCGCTAATCCAGAGAATGGGCTAAACCTGACCGTCACAACGGTGCCCTTCTCGACCGAGGAGCCATGCGACCACCCCTCCGCCGCTACATCCTCAACAGCACAGGGCGGAAGCACTCACGCGAATGCCACCGTTCGTCTGAGTGGCACCACCCGTGACCAGCGATTCCCACCCATTGGAACCGTCTGCGGAGCGCGGGTCGGTGGAGACGCCGATGGGAGCGTCCGCGTCCGGAACCACCATGGATTGGCGCCGTTTCGCGCCGTCTGCCGTGGCGATCACACTCATTGGCGCATTCACCGCCATCCTATTGCGGGTGCCTCTCGGTGGGCAGGCGATGATGTCGTACGACCTCTTTGTCTACTTCTTTCCCGCAAAGACCTTCCTGCGAAACGCCCTGTCTCGCGGCGAACTTCCCCTTTGGAACCCCGACACGTTCTTCGGTGCACCGTTCCTCGCCAATATCCAGATGGCTGTCCTCTACCCACTAGACATCATTTTCCTATTGGCTCCATTCGCACGCGCGGTCACGGCAAGTCAGGCAGTCCACCTGTTCCTAGCAGGGATCGGCTTCTTCCTTCTAGCCCAACGAGGATGGGGTTTGGGTCATCTTGGGTCCCTTGCTGGTTCACTGATTTTCGTTGGAAGCGGGTTCATCGGTGCTCACATGGGACACCTGAACCAGATACACGCCGCAACGTGGCTCCCCTGGCTTGTCCTGACGGTCCACGGCACTGCAAACCACATTGGCCGACTGCTTCGCCCGACCACCACAGAACCCGAGACCCGGGGTTGGAACCGATTTGGCAAGGTATCGCTACGGGTTTCCGCCGGTGCGGTTGTCATCGCTCTCCTGTTCACGGCCGGTCATACCCAGGAGACGTATTACGCACTCCTGACCATCGGCGCTGAAGCTGTGATCTTCACAATCGCGCCCCCGGCACGTATGCCAGTCCGCGGAAGCCACCTCCTGTCTTTCGGAGTAATCACCACGCTTGGAATGTTCCTCGCTGCGGCCCAATTGGTGCCAACCTTGGAACTCAGCCAGTACGGCTATCGCGTCGGCGGAATGTCTCTCGACGAGGCCGGAAGCTACGCAATCGACCGGACCCACATCCTTGAAGCCCTTCTTCCGACGTACTGGAACCTCCCCGCTCAGGAAGTGACCGGCTACACAGGAATTGTCGCCATCCCCCTCACATTCGCCGCACTTGGTGCGGCACGCGCCCGGCGACAGATGTTCGCCCTCGGGGCAATTGCGCTGGGTGCATTGATCCTCGGCGTCGGTGTCTATACACCCGTTTTCGATGCGCTCCATCGCTTTGTACCCATGTTCGCCAGTTTCCGCGCACCGGGACGCTGGTTGCTGATCTGGACCTTCGCCGTCGCCGGTCTCGCGTCGCACGGCCTGGACGCTCTGGGCGCGCGCCGTAGCAGCAAGACGACCCGGCAACTTCTCGCGCACTCGACCGA
This sequence comes from Thermoflexus hugenholtzii JAD2, assembly GCA_945907765.1. Classification (GTDB taxonomy): domain Bacteria; phylum Chloroflexota; class UBA11872; order UBA12225; family UBA12225; genus UBA12225. The sequence goes on from CAMDTO010000025.1 coordinate 7,781, forward strand.
TCAGTCAGCCCAGATCGCATCGGTCACGGCCATCGCGTGCGCGGTGATCGGTCTTGTGGTACTGCGGACCTTTCTCGTCGGTGGCGTCCAATGGTTACCACCGGGACGCGTCGCACTCACGTGGTTCTGGTTCGGTGGCACGACAATTGCTCTGGTGTCATTCCTGGGGCAGGCACGCGGCACCATTCATGCACTCGTTCGATGCGCAATTGTCGGACTGATCTGTGGAGAGTTACTACTCGCCGGGCATCGGATGGAGTACGCCCTCGGGGGCGAACCACGTCTCTACACCAAACATCCACCCGTCACCGCTCACGCAATGCAGACCCTCGCAACCCGTGCCCCCGACGCCTCGCCGGCACGATTGTTAAGCCTCACTGTCGAGCAGCACCTGGATGCAACCCGGCTTGCACGATGGGCGGGTTTCACTGACAGTGAAACGGTTCGGTACCGCGCAATGCAGGATGCCCTCAAGCCCAACCTCGGGGCCGTCTACGGTTTGGCGACGATCGACGGCTACGACGGCGGCCTCCTCCCATTGCGGACCTACGCGAGGTTCAAGGCGCTACTTCTTCCTCAAGCCGCAGAACCCTCGGTCGCACACCTGACCCTGGGTGTTCAAGCGGGTGGAAAGGCAAATGCGTCCAGGTACGCCTCCCTCGGAATCGGTGCCGTGATCTCGGACGGACGAAACGGGTCGCCGGGCGACAACTGGCGAACCAACGATGACGCACCTGGAGCTGCCTGGTGGCACGACAACAACCTGCCGCCAGCGTCGCGCGCGCTTCTTGTAGGGAACATCATTGTCGAACCGGATGACGACCGGGCAACAACCCTTCTTGCATCCGCTGACCTTTCGGACACGGCAAGTGTCCACCAGGCCATTGACGGCATTCCGGAACGTGGCACCGCCCCAGCTGCGCGGCCGGTTGGAATCGCCAAGGTCACGCGGTACATGGCGAACGAAATCACTGTGGATACGTCGTCGGACCGTACCGCGCTGCTGGTCATGACCGAAACCGACTATCCCGGATGGCACGCCACGATCGACGGCCAACCCGCACCGATCATCCGGGCGAACGGGCTTTTCCGGTCGGTTGTGGTCCCACCCGGTTCGCACGTGATCCGGTTCTGGTTTGCACCTACCTCCATCATCGTGGGCCTCGCAGTCACTCTCCTCACATTGATTGCCTTGGTCACAACCACCTGCTTCACCAATTGGCGCAGACCTGATGCTCGCACCCCGGCCGCCCCGCACTCCGTCACCGGAGACAAGGCGTGACCAACGTCACGGCAGCCGACCGACGGACCGTGACCCGCCTCGTCGTCTGGGTCTTTGCGCTCTACGCGCTGACGATGGCGGGAAGAGTGGTCAGCGGCGACGGTGAGACGATGTTCCAGACCACCCGCGCGATCGTGGAACGCGGACAACTCTCGATTGATCAGAGGCCTGAAGCAGCGATTGGCCGCGGAGGCCGCTACTTCAGCAAATACGGTCTGGGGCAGTCGGTCGTTCAGGCCCCGTTTGTGGTGGCCGGCCGCCTGCTAGCAGTGATCGCACCGCCCCAATCAGCACCCGACCTTCCGGCGCGGTTTCTTGTAGGCCTGACAAATGTCCTGGTTACTTCCGTTGGTGTCGGCATTCTCTGGATGATTGCCAAATTGAATGGAATTGGCTCACGCGGTGCAACCGGGATTGCCATCGCAACTGCAACAACGACCTTGCTGTGGCCCTATTCCCGGGCCGACTTCGCGGAACCTCTGCAGGCAACCGCCCTGCTTGCCTCACTGCTTGCGGGTCTCATCCTGCATGAAAAGGTGCTGGCAATTCGGTCCACCGCTGAACTGGAGCCAACATCGATCATCAAATGGGGCCTCGCGATCGGGTCCGCGATCGGTGTGGCGTTCGTGACAAAGGCCGCGTCCCTCATTCTTGCGCCGGCGATTGCAATTCCCGTGCTGGTCACCGCGTGGCACCTGACGCTGGCCGGCACTTCCAGGCCTACACGACGAGGAGTGACCGGCGCCTTAACACTTCTTGCCTCGGTCGGGCTGCCGGTTGCGGGCGCCGGAGCCGGTCAGGCACTGCTGAATTGGTTCCGCTTTGGCAATCCGTTCGAGTTCGGGTATGGCGCTGAACCGTCGACCGGGTTCACCACCCCACTCTTCGACGGAATCGGCTACCTCCTATGGAGTTCCGGCAAGGGACTCGTGTGGTTCGCCCTTCCTGCTGCGATCGGAGGTCTCCTGCAAGTCTGGTTGGTTCGTCGAAGGCCACTCGTTGCGTCGGTCGTACTTTCCGTGTTCGCCACCGAACTCTGGTACTTCTCGCGATGGTGGGCGTGGCATGGGGACTGGAGTTGGGGTCCAAGGTACCTCTACGTCACCGTTCCGTTCCTGATGCTTGGGTGGATTGCGCCACTGCTTGCTTGGCCGAAGTGGCACTGGAGCGTCAAGACCTTCACAGGACTGATGGCGGTATCTGTCGGAGGATTCGGGCTCTACGTAAACATGCTCGGTGTGGCAATTGACTATGGCGCCTACTACAGCGTCGTAGGGAACCAACTGGGCCGAGGCGTCGACGTGCGCGATGCACGCACGGTTCCGCCGTTCTCCCCACTCCTGGGACACCAATGGTTGCTCCAAGCATCACTTTTCGAGGTATTCGGCTCCTCTCACAAGCCACCAGATAATCCGTACCGAGACCGGTACCCGTGGGCCACGGCGTTCCCGGAAAGGGTGCCAGAGGCGCCAGAACGCGCCTATGGCTTCGACCTTTGGTGGGCCGCGCGTCGCGGAACGTCGAGATTTCTCGACTACTGGGCAAGCTTGTCGGCAATCTGGATCGGGGTCGTTGTCGTAAGGAACCTGCCGACCCTGTTCCATACCCATGGCCACGAAATCGCCTGGTCAGCACCACCCACTCCGAATGATTCCTGACTGCCTTGGTAGTAATTAGGCCGGGGTAGCGCGGGCCCTCGTGGGCATGGAGCCAAGGATTCGCAAGCACTTGTGGCACGCGCCATCCGTTGGGGTTTGTTGTGACCACCTCCGATGGCGCGGCATCCGACCCGAGGTCAAGCGGAGCGGCCGCTGTCGACACTGGTCACATCCCTGGGGGCATGCACCAGCTATCGGTCATCGTCCCGGTCTACAACGAGCGCAATACCCTGCCGGAACTCCTTGAACGGGTTCGGGCCCAGTCACTGTCCTGGAACGGCACTCCGGTCTCGCTAGACATAATTGTCGTAGATGACTGCTCCAACGACGGAGGCGTCGACTTCCTCATCGGGGAAACGGGACATTCAACATTCGCAGACGTACACGTGTTGCGTCACGCCCGGAACCGGGGGAAAGGTGCAGCAATTCGTACCGGCCTTGAACGGGTCTCGGGTGATGTCGTGCTCATCCAGGATGCGGACCTGGAGTACAACCCTGATGACTACGCCGCCCTGATCGCTCCGATCCTCGCCGGTCAAACCCGCGTCGTCTATGGGTCGCGGTTCCTTGCGCTCGGACCCTTGGGCAGACCCACTGGCATGCACCCAACTAATTGGGTTGCAAACAAGATCCTTTCATGGACCGCGTCAATACTGTTCTTCCGATCGATAACCGACGAGGCGACCTGTTACAAGGTCTTTGCGACATCAGTCCTCCCGTCGCTGAACTTACGGTGCGAACGATTCGAGTTTTGTCCGGAAGTCACGTCCAAAGTGCTGCGTCGTGGCCTTCGAGTGATTGAGGTGCCGATCCGGTATCACGGACGGGGCGGGAATGAAGGGAAGAAAATCCGGTGGCCGGATGCCTTCCACGCATGGTTCACGCTCGTGCGCTACTGGCTCAGGGACTGATCCTCGCAATGACTCCGGGGTACCCACCAAGTTGTTTCCCTTGTTACGCTGGCAGGCCAAGCCGGTGACGATCCTCAATCCCCGTTCCGACCCCGAAACGTCAAGCGTCGTCGTTGCCGCACACCGCGAAAGCGATGGACGTTGGCCACCCGTACTCGCGGTTCTCCTCGCTGCGACGTACCTCGCCATCCGGCTCGCGAAGCTTGGCACGCTTCCAATGGTCAGTGACGAAGGGACGTACATCGACTGGGGCGTACGCGCGTGGTACGCGCGAGACCTTTCAGACTGGCTAGCCTCGCTCGAGGATGGCAAGCAACCCCTCCTTGCGTGGCTCATGATCCCGTTCCTGAGCACCATTCCCGACCGGCTGCTTGCGGGACGCCTGACATCGGTAGCGTGCGGGGCGGTCAATGTCGCGCTCATATGGTCGGTTGCCTCGCACCTTGGTCAACCGTGGGGTCCGCGTACATCAAGACTCGCTGGGCCGATTGCCGGGGCACTCTATGTCATCACACCTGTTGCCGTCGTGCATGACCGCATGGCCCTCTATGACACGCTGGTCACCACCGCGTCGCTGATGGTGCTGCTGGCGACCATCCATTGGTCCGAGCGTCCCGGGTGGGTACGGATGATCCTGGTCGGATTTGCAATCGCCGTCTCAGTCCTCACGAAGCTTTCCGCACTTTTCTTTGTCGGTCTTGTGCCCGTAGTGGCCGTCGCGTGGAATCCGGCGTCCAGAAGGCAGTGGTGGCAACTGGCACAGGCTGCCTTCCTTGGCGCCGGCGCCTACTCAGTCCTTTACTTGAGCCCGATTGTGGACAACCTCGCCGATGGAAACTTCGGGCGGTATAGCCTGACCCTCGGGGAGGTGATGAGGTTTCCACTGACCCTCTGGTGGGCGAATGCGGTGTTTGTCGCCGGGTCCTTTGAAACCTACATCGGTCTTCCCCTCACCCTCGCGACCGTCGCAGCAGTGCTCGCCTTGTTCGGTCCAGCTGAACGGGGTGCAGGAAACATTTCCTCCATAGCAGCGAATCGCGGTCAATCTGCATTCATCATGGCGGTATGGATAGTTGTGCCGGTCGCTGCCTTTGTACTTACCGCCAAGCTCATCTATTCCCGTTACGTCGTCTTCGTCCTGGTCAGCACCCTGATCCCAACGGCCATTGGGGCCGCCAGAGCTGTGGTCCATGTGCGCGGGTTTCGTTTGGCGCCGGTGAAACCGAACTGGGCACATCGCCTCGCCAACCTTTTGCCGATGGCAATCACATCGCTTTGGGCGGGCGCAATCACCATCAGTTGCACCGCGTTCGTATGGCCCTTGATCAACTTGCCCGCCGAGGCGCCATGGATGAACGACCGGCGCTACATCACTGACCGGTTCCAGTACATCGAGAGTAACTATGCGGGATACGGTCTTGCAGAACTCCTAGCCTTTCTGGAGAAGGCCCGTTTGGACCACCCGGAAACTGGGATCGTCGTCATCACGCGCACTGCGACAGGGATGCCGAGGGACGCAATCTTTGCCTACCTTCGAGAGCGACCGGGCATCACCCTCGGATACGTCGACGAGACGAGGGCGGTCGCGGACCGCCTTTCCGCGGATCCTGACCGTGCCTCTTTCCAAGCGGGAAGAGGCGCACCGATCTATTACGCGCTAACCGATGCCCCCGGAGGCGAACAGGAACGACGGTTCATTTCTCTGAACCCAACCGCGCGCCAGCTGATCGATATCCCAAAGCCTGGGGATCACAGTCGATTCAAGCTCTTCCAAATCAATTGGACACCCCCCGAACCCGATACCGTGTTCGACGGCACCACACCGTTGCTCGACACCGCGATCCGCCTGGAAGGGTTCCGACTGGACACCCCGAAGGTACGCGCGGGATCTGACGCACGAGTCATTCTGTACTGGACCACCAAGCAAGGTCTCACAAAGGACCTGACAGTCTTTGCGCACCTGATTTCGGGCAATGATCGCACCGGAGGGCTACGCGTTGCGCAGCGTGACAGCAGACCTGGAAACGGCGCACAGCCAACAACTGGCTGGCGTGTCGGTGACTTCATCGCTGACCGCTACGACATAAATGTGCCGTCAGGAACCCCAACCGGAACATACCGGCTGGTCGTGGGCATGTACAACTTGGGTACCATGGAACGAATGGGAGTTACGGCGGCCGGCAACGGACAGGAACCGAGTTGGCCAACTGATGGCACCAAGCCACAATCAGGTGTGATCGATGGCGAGAACCGTGTCTACCTTGGCGAAGTAACCGTCGAGTAACGGTATCGTACACAAGTATTATGAGAAAAAGTCGCGGGTTTGCCAATTCGGCACGCCCGCGAGTGTGCGTCTAGAACCCTTGACGTGCAGGTTGGTCGTCGTCGAGGACGCTGAGGCGACGGACGATCCGCCAAAGTGCACGTTCCGGGTCCTTGATTACGATGCAACCGTGCGCAGTCAGGACTTCCTCGTACCGCGCAAGCACTTCGGTTGCGTGTTCACGCCACGCCTTCGCATCTTCAGGACGTGAAGCCGGCGCATGCCATAGGAACACATGTGCAGCATCCCTCTGGTCAACTCGGGCACCGTCAGCACTTCCGCGATGCCATGCACTAAGTCCTGCAGCGCCCAAAACCTCAATGACCTCGGTAGTCATGAGAGGAACGCGCAACTCCGCATCGGTGATCGCCTGCTTTGCGGTCTCAAGGCCTTCCCGGGCAGATATTTCATTTGCACGCGAGTTTTCAAGGCGAACGAGCGCGAGTTCGTAGGCACGCTCAGCCTGATGTCGCTCTTGGGATGCGCGGGTTGCAATCGCACGTGCCCGCTGCATCGCTGCTTGCAGTGTTCCCGGAGCTGCTTCAAGAATCTCTTCAACAGTCATGGTTCCAACACCTCCGCGCCCGCGTGCGTGCACGCCATAGACGCTTTCTAAGTGTACGTGATTACCATTGCCGGCAACCACTAGCACGAACGCATACAGGTCGTTGTACAAAGCTCGGGAACAACTGGAAGAAACTCATGGGCACGCCCAGCCAAACACCTCACGAACTCATCGTGAGGCTTGCTGGCACGCCCCCTTCCCTCCTTTAGTGGGAGGTTCGTCGAGGACTCCATACGACGCCGCAACCCCCTCACGGTGATCATCGACGCCCGAACGGATTGACAGATGCACGGGCATACCCGGTCATGCGATACTCACGCAACTCTTATCGGAGTTGCATAAGCCCGTTCGCACGACAGCCTTGAAGGCCAGATTTGTGCGGAGCGAATGGGTAAAGGGAGGCATCGATAGTGATGGCGAGAACCCCGGACCACGAGTCGCGCACCAGTGGCAGCGTCGCGCGTGCCGAAATGGCGCCACGCACGAAGCACCGTTCAAGTTTTGGCGCGGTCGCCAGTGCGGTCATCCTGAGTATTTCCCTAGTCGGTTGCGGCATCGGTGGCGTCATGCTTGGCGAAGCCACCTCAGCCGAGGTGACCAAGCACGCCCGTTGGTCCTATGCTGGCAAGGATGGCCCAGATCGTTGGGCAGAGCTTGACCCACACTGGTCAGCGTGCTCAAACGGGCGTACGCAGTCACCGATTGACATCGCTCCAGCGAAGTTGCTCAAGGCGGAATGGCTTGAGGAACTGCGCTTTGCGTACAAAGACACAAAGAAGCTTGAGGTCCTGAACAACGGTCACACCATCCAGGCGACGCCTGAGCGCGGGAACTGGCTGAATTACGACAAAGTCTGGTACGAGCTCAAGCAATGGCACTTCCACTCCCCAAGTGAGCACACGTTGGTGGGCATGAACACCGACATGGAGGTTCACTTCGTCCACGCGGCCGACGCGAACCGACTGGCAGTCATCGGGGTGATGCTCAAGATAGGCCCTGACAATCCAATCCTCGATCAGTTCTGGGATTCGATGCCAGCTGAAGAGGGCAAGAAGGGCGAGTGGTCGGGAGGTTTCAGCATCCTCGATGCGCTTCCAGACAACCGGACCTTTTACACGTATAAGGGTTCACTGACAACTCCCCCATGCTCCGAAACGGTCACATGGATTGTGATGAAGGAGCCCGTTACCATCTCGAAGTCACAAGTTGAGAAGTTCAAGGGGCTCTTCAAGGGGAACACAAACCGTCCAGTACAGCCCTTGTACGGCCGTGTCATCTCCGAGAGTGTGCCCGGCGGCATGGACGGCGGTCACGGATCCGGTGCTGCTGACGCTCACGGCGCAGAACCGGCTGCGGGCGCCAAACCAGCGGCAGTAGCCGCGGACTCATATGGGGCAGCACCGGCTGGCGCAGCAGCACCAGCTCCGTCTGCACCGGCAGCGGCCGCAGCACCAAAGTACTAGCACTTCGGCTCATTGATCAATCGAGGCCGGCGGGATGGCATCCAGCCGGTCTCGATTGATTTGCATCCGGGAAACCGTCATTCAATCCTTCATGGTTTGAGTACGGTCACGACCGCACCGCCAGCTAGTCGAATTGAATTCGCCAGTGACACCCATCGCGCAGCGAGTAGGGCGCACGTGTCTCACCACACACTGTCGATTGAAGTTTGACGAGGGTGCCCCCACCGCCTCCATCAGACACGCCTTACCCAATGGCGGAAATGATGTTTAGTGCTGCGGATAGCCCTTGCTCGGCAGGGCAGGGCCTGTTCCTGACTTCCGGCAACGCAGTGCGATGACAGGTCAATCAGAACCGTTCGCTCGACAGCGAACGAACTGAACACACCGTGCATTCGTGACACGGCATCATGATTCGGTCCATGTTTCGCATCAGGCAATAATAATCGCACCGACGCGCACGCCCCTCTTCCGTCTCCGCGAAGGATGGGGCGCGACTTACGACAGTAATGAGACGGCGACCCTAGGGATTGATTGCAAAAGGTAGCGGGGTCGGGGCCTGACTGGGAATCATGGTGGCATGAACCAGTTGAACCTCGCGAACGGTTTCGAACGATCCACCAAGCGCACGCGCCGGCAGGCATTCCTCGAGGATATGCTCTCCGTCGTCCCATGGGACGCCCTTGTCGTCCGGATTGCCCCCTTCGCCCCGGCGGGGGCCACGGGACACCCGCCGTGCCCGATCCTCGTGCTCCTGCGGGTCCACTTCCTGCAGCAGTGGTTCGCGCTTGCTGATGAGGCCGCCCTTGAGGCCTTGCACGACATCCCCGTGTACCGGGCGTTTGCCGGCATCGACCCCGGCGCCACCGGCATCCCGGATGCCACGACCATCCTGCGCTTTCGCCACCTCCCCTGGCGCCACGACCAGGCCGTGGCCCTCCTCCAGGAGGTCAACGCGGTACTCGGGGCGCGTGGCCTGATGGTCCGCCGGGGCACACTGGTCGATGCGACGATTGTCACGGCCCCGAGTTCGACGAAGAACCAGACGGGGACCCGGGACCCGGAGATGCACCAGACCCGGAAGGGGAACCAGTGGTTCTTCGGCATGAAGGCGCACATCGGGGTCGACGCGGACTCGGGCCTCGTTCACACGGTAGTGGCGACGCCGGCCAACGTGCACGACCTGGCGGTGGCAGGTTCCGTCCGGCACGGTGACGAGGCGGTTGTCCACGGGGACTCGGGACACCGGGGCGTGGCGTGGATGGTGGCCATGCCACCTGGCAAGCGTCGGTTGCTGGCGCCAGGGTCGGCCGAGGCGGTGGTCCCGCGGGCCAAGGCCTTGGTCCGCGCGAAGGTCGAGCAGCCGTTCCGGGTCATCAAGCGGCAGTTCGGCCACGTGAAGGCGCGGTACCGGGGCTTGGCGAAGAACGGGTCGCACCTGGTGACGCTGTTCGCCCTGTCCAACCTCTGGATGGCGCGGAACACGCTGCAGGCGGGGTGAGCCGCTGCATGCCCGCGTGCGCACCGGATGCCACGCAAGCGGGTCAGGGAGGCGATCGGAAGGCCGGTTCCGGGTCGAAAACGGGGCTGGAGGACGCCCCACGGGCCACGATCGCCGGAAACGTGCGCCTCCCACGGGACGCGAATAGTGCCTTGTGCAGCCCTTCCTTAGCGGGCTGTTGTCCCAAAACCAAGTGATGACCTCAAGATGCTTGGTACGCGCATCAGTGCCTCGCGCCGGTCCCGAGATGTCGAAATCAAATAGACCGCGCCGGTCAAGAATGAGGCGATCATCACCCATTGAAACGCAGTTCGATCGGTTGCAATCTGTGCACCCACAAGTTGGAAGAGGAAGAAACCGAGCAGGGCAGCAGCCCCACGGATGCTCAGTTCGAAGTTGGCAATCATTGCGAGCGCGAACAGTGACAGCGCACTTGTCAGAAGAAGTTCCTCGGTCTGGCGCATGTCAAGAGGCAACCCTGCGCCAACAGTCGGGTTCACGGCGTAATACTGACCGATCCTGAAAACCACCCCAAGTGTTCCAACCAGTAGCGTCCACTGGTTCACCGTCGATGAAATCAAGGTGCGCAATCCCGCCCCGGCAAGACCGCGCCACGCAAAGAGCAGGGCTACAAGAAACTCCGGGGCCTCCGATGCAAGAGGGGCTAACCACTGCACCAGGACGAACTCGTCAATGCCGAATGACTTCCCGGTGCGAACGAGACCATCTGCGAAGTGATGTGCACTCATGAAAATCACAGCGGTTGCAAATACGAACATTGCACCTATGACCGCGCGTCGACCTGAAGGTCGCAACTTTCCTACCGTCGCAGCCGGACCAACCAGATGCGGGTCTCCGGAAGGCAAGCGCGACGTTGCCCATGCGTAGACGCAGAAGAGCGTGACAAGAAACCCAGCGTCAAACAGGTCGATCCGGCCCTTGAATGGAATGACCAAAGAGTAGACGGAGGCAATGGCCAGGGCCACCAGTTCCAATGCCTGCTCCGGCGGCAGGGTGACAACCCCGTTCACAACGGTTCCATCATCGGTGGCCTGGGCCGCGTTTCGTGAAAGCTTTGCACGGCCCCGAGACCGAAACCACGCCACAAGGACCACCGCGCCCCACCCGAATCCGACGAGCAACCGGTTCGATCCGGTCATGTTTGCGACAGCGTATGCGGCTTGGGTTGGGTCGCTGGCGGCGTTCCATGCAAACACCGCGTCAATTGCGTATTCCGGAAGGACGGCGATAAGCGCGAGCAGGGCAAGCGCAAGCGCCTGGGAGACGTCAAGTTGGAAGACCTCGGCAGCCCATGACAGGAGAAAGGCAGCGCCAAGAATCCCACCCCCAGTCATGATCGCAATCATTATCGGAGGCCCAGCAACCACGTCACCAACCGAAAGATAAATGAACCAAGGTACAGCGCACGCCATCGCGGCGATGATGAGCAACCATGACTTCAGGTCACCGGATCCTGGATCCACGTGTTCGCTGGAGTTTCTGATCGGCGACCGACCCGGCACGGCCCCACCGGTTGAGTGCGTCTCGGGATCAATCACTCGTGTGGTTCCACGTCGGTCTGGTCGGTTCCTGCGCCCCGAATGTTGGTGAACTGGCGACACCTGAAAACCTCCATCGGCCAAAGATCGGCCAGAACTCATTGAAAGTCACCTCAACGACGCGTCGAAAGGCTCAAATCGTAACGAGTCTACGGCCCTGCAGGCGGCCCACCGCCGGTCTCGAAACCGGGTCGCCCGCATCGATGTGCGACCATCTGACCGAAACGGAAGGGTGGACCATGAGCAGCTCCGAATACACAGTGGTGGTCGTTCCCGACCTGGGTGAATCCGTAACCGAGGCGACCTTGACCCATTGGCTTGCCGCTGAAGGCGCTATCGTTGATGCCGGGGAAGCAATCGCCGAGGTCGAGGCCGAAAAGGTCAACATCGAAATCCCAGTCGATGTTCGGGTCAGGATTGACCGCCACCTCGTCGCTGTGGGTGACCGGGTAGCAATCGGTACCGCCATCGCTGACGTGTCACCAGTGGGCTAGCCGGTCGCACGAGTAGATCGGGATCACCGACGGACGGTTGATTTCAGGTGGACGTGTCGCGCGGGATCGCGTATACCGTCACGCATGTCAACCCTTCATACCTTCCACCCGACGAAATACCACGTCTCAATCGGATCTTGGCAGCCGGTGCTTCGTATCGCGCCCGGGGATACGGTTGTGACAACCACGATTGACAGCGCCGGTGTTGATCAACACGGCCACAAGGTCAACATTCCCGGCAATCCACAGACGGGGCCCTTCTTCATTACTTCCGCCAACCCTGACGACGTGATCGCCGTGCGTTTCGATCGGGTTGTGCCGAACCGGGCGTACGGGCATACAAGTGGGCGGCTCGCTGCTCATGTTGTCGACCCCGATTTCGTCTTCAAGCTTCCACCCGAACGTGGGCGAGCCATTTGGAACGTCGATACCGAGGATTGGACAGCCACCCTTGCGTCGCACGACCCAATTGAACCTGATCTTCCAGACTTCAAGATCCCGCTCGATCCAATGGTCGGATGCTTTGGGGTCGCGCCGGACCGGGGACAGGCAATTTCGTGCGCCACCTCCGGGCCACACGGCGGAAACATGGATTACCGTGGGTTTCGTCAAGGTGTGACCGTTTACCTCCCAGTCTTCGTCCCCGGCGCCCTGTTCCAACTCGGAGACGGACATGCCACCCAAGGCTGTGGCGAAATCGCCGGCACAGGAATCGAGATTTCCCTGGATGTCACATTCACCGCGTGGATCCATCGCCGGGATCAGCCGATCTTCTGGCCACGCGCCGACGATGGGACCTGGTTGATGGCAGCCGGCAATGCACGCCCTCTAGATCAGGCGCTTCAGCACGCTACCACCGAACTCGTGCAATGGCTTGGGGAGGACTACGGCTACAGCACGCGTGCATCGTCCCTGCTCCTTGGGCAATGTGTGAGGTACGACGTCGGGAACGTCTTCGATCCGGCATACACCATGGTCGCGAAGATCGAGAAGGCGCTCGTAGAGGCGTACGCGCCGCGTCGGTAGGGTCCTCTTTCGCAGACGCCAGAGAACTTCTAGAGGTTCAGGTCACAACGACGTAGCGAAGCGTTTTGCACCCAGAAACGCGATGTCATGCCGGGTGCTTCCGTCAAGCGCGAGGTCAGAGAGGACCTCGCCGATGGCAGGGCCGAACTTGAAGCCATGGCCTGAGAAGCCGGCCGCGTACGAAACTTGTGGATGATCCGGGTGGCGATCAATGATGAAATGGCGATCCGGGGTAATGGTGTAGAGACAGGTCGCGGTCATCGAGAGCGTGGTGGCGCTTCCCGGCAGGCACCTCTCGAAAATCTTCCGGACACTCTCGATTTCATCGACAGTGACATGACGCCGGGCCGTTTCGGGCGTACAGGGTTCACCCGGGTCATGCCCGCCAACCTTGAACCCGCTTCCGGCCAAGTAGGGAATTCCATACACCTCTCCTTCCGCCACATCCCAGATGAAAGCCGGAAAGCCGGGTGGAGAGAACCGCTCAGGATCCCGAGGTTCGAAGTGCACGACGTACTGACGAACGGCCTGAAGTGGCAAGCCCAGTCCTGACAGGACTGAGGCCGACCACGGGCCAGCCGTGATGACGAGACGAGACGCGCGGATTGCGCCTCGAGGAGTGCGAACTATCACTCCTTCACCATCCGGATCCCAAGCGCTCACCATTTCCCCGTGACGGGTCGTGGCTCCACGCGCGACTGCGGCATCAAGCAGCGCGCCAACGCAAACATGGGCGTTCAGCACTCCTGCATTAGGTTGGAAGACCCCGACATGGCTTTCAGGCAACGCGAACGCCGGAAATCGGTCACGCATTGCGTCTGCATGAAGAACCTCAGATAGCAACCCATGGCGCCTGGCACTCGCGATTACCCCATCTACGACATGGGTGCCCGGTTCTCCGATATTGAGACATCCAGTCATGAGCAGGAGGTCCAGACCGGTCTCCTGCTCAAGTTCCCGCCATTGAGTGAACGCCCGTTGCACGAGGGGCACATACTCGACTGCCTCGTAGTAGGCCTCCCGGATGATCCGGCTCCGTCCGTGGGACGATCCAAGCGCGTGCCCACGCTGGTTTGCATCCAGACCAAGGACCCGTACACCACGCCCGGCCAACTGATGGACCGCGGACGCACCCATCACTCCGAGGCCAAGGACTACCACGTCGAACATCTCAGACATGCTTGGATGGTAGTCCATTAGATGCGCACACGCCTCCGGTCCGGCAATTCACCGAGGAGCGAACTTAGGTGGCGAGCGAACCAGGATCGAAAAGGTCAGGTGACGTCATCTCGTCGGGCACGGAGATCCCCATCAGCCGAAGGATCGTTGGCGCAACACTTGACAATTGACCGTGCGGAACCAGTCGTGTGCCGATTGGCATACCAAGGAGGTAAAGCGGAACCGGGTTTGTCGTGTGCGCAGTAAACGGCCCACCAGTTTCGGGATCGATCATCACTTCGGCATTGCCATGGTCGGACGTCACCAAGACGACCCGACCATCCGCCCGTGCCGCCGTAACAACTGCACCAACGGCACGATCCACGGCCTCGACCGCCTGACGGGCCGCTCCCAGGATGCCGGTATGACCGACCATGTCGCAGTTCGCGAAGTTCATGACCACCAAGTCGTCATGCCTGGTCGACATTCGATGCACGGCGGCGTGAGCGACACCCTCGGCGCTCATCCCCGGCTGAAGGTCGTAGGTAGCTACGCTCGGCGAAGGGATCAACACTCGGTCTTCGCCCGGAAATGGCGTCTCTCGCCCACCATTCAGGAAGAAGGTCACATGAGCATATTTTTCGGTCTCGGCGATATGACATTGCGTTCCGCCTAGATCGCTTATCACGCGGGCGAGGGGACGCTCAACGTGCAAGGGAGGGAACGCGATCGCGTTGACCGGAAGGTCCGCCTCGTATTCACTCATCGAAACGAAATGAATGTCCCGCACAACGCGTGACCGATTGAAACCCTCAAAGTCCGAGACGATGAGTGCCTGAGACAATTGGCGCGCACGGTCCGAGCGGTAGTTGAAAAAGACCACACCGTCCCCGTCGTTGATGATCCCGGCAGGTTCGCCTCCAATGATTGAAGGTGCGACAAACTCATCATTGAGACCTTTCGCGTAGGCGCTCTCGATCGCCTCGCGCGCTGATGGAAACACCGGACCACTCCCGATCACATACGCGCTGTAGGCCTGCGACACCCGGTCCCACCGACGATCTCGGTCCATTGCGAAGTAGCGACCGATGACCGTTGCAATGCGCCCTACCCCAGTCGCTTTGAGGACGGCCTCCAGTCCGGGCAAGTCGGCCAGCGCTTGTCGAGGCGGGGTATCACGCCCGTCAAGGATCAGGTGAACGGCAACCCTAGCCATTCCTTCACGGCATGCGAGGCGCAGCAGCGCTTCCAAGTGCCTCGCGTGGGAATGAACACCCCCGTGACTGAACAACCCAATTAGATGAAGCGTGCGCCCGGCATCACGAGCGTGACGGATCGCTCCAAGCAAAGCGTGGTTTTCACCAAATCGCCCATCAGCGATGGCTTCATCGATCCGCGGCAGGTCCTGCACTACCCTGAACCCAGCACCAAGGTTCAAATGACCAACCTCGGAGTTGCCAATCTGACCCTCAGGCAGACCAACCGCCAGTCCTGACGCATCGAGCACCGTGGTGAGGCCTTCAGCCTCAAGGCGATCCAGGTTCGGGGTATTCGCAAGTGTGATCGCGTTACCATCACCAGCGGGGGCTATTCCCCACCCATCGAGGATGATGAGGACTACCGGGCGCATTCAAGTGCCAATTCGGGAAGTCGCTGGTGACAGGTCGGTTTCCACACGCATCATGGGGCGAACCTTAGCAAAGCACTTGGTGATCACTTCGTTCGACTGCCGTGCTGAACATTTCTTAGCAGGCGCGCGTTATGAGTGACGTGGCCCCCAAATCACCGTCGACGCCCACGATGACCGTTGCTTCCCGTGTGGCGGCCACCCCAGCGCCGCCACTGCAGTCCATTTGCTGGCCGATGACGCATTCGAGTGTGGCCTACCCTGATGACCGGACACACAGTGGGCGCACCGGTCCAGCCACGTCGCCATCCTCACCGACGGCTGAACCTTCAACCCCTACCAATGATGAGGGGTTTGACCCGGACATCCTGCGTCGACTTCTCCCACCGTATCGGGTTGTGGTCGTGAATAACGATCACAACACTTTTGACGAGGTGATCACCGTTCTGGTGCGCGCAGTTGCCGGCATGAGCCGCGCCACCGCCGAGGCGCATGCCAACGAGATCCACCAGACTGGATCAACCGTTCCCTACGTCGGGCCCCTCGAACGTGCTGAAGCCGTAGCTGCCGTGATCCGCACCATCGGCATCCTCGTTCGCGTCGAACCGGATGCGTGACCGCCACTCATGGCACGGGAACTGTCCACGCCGCTGGATTTGACCGAACCCGAACGCGTTTCCATCAATTTCTTGCACCGCGTTGCAGGGGCTGTTATACCTTAGGTGTCCTGGTGATCCGAGCGTAGTGGACCCACCCGTTCCCATCCCGAACACGGTCGTGAAACACTTCAGCGCTGACGATACTAGACTGGAGACGGTCTGGGAAAATAAGCCATTGCCTGGGCGTTTCCCCACCTTCGCGAGAAGGTGGGGTTTTTGTTTTCTGTCCCGCCACGCAGTCGCGCACACTCGTGCCGCTATCTAGCTCGGCGGGTCAACGACCATACCGCCCTCTGGCAAGAGGCGGGTCCGTCCGACACACCTGATGACCGTGGCTCCGCATGCCTCTGCAAATCGGGTGCCGTCGCAGCGGAAAGACTGCCCGCCGCCAAGACCGATAATGATGGGCTCTGAACCCGTAAGTTCGGGGTCGATCATCAGGGATGCACCGAACATGCCTGGGAGACAGGGCAACGCCCCGGGCTGACCTTCCATGCCCACCCAGCCAAGGCGGCCAACCCCTCGGTCGCCACGCAAGACTGCAATCGCAACCGCCCCAATCCGTGCCCGTACACCCGGTGCATCAATCTTGCGATCAGCAGGGACAGCGACAAGCACCGGGCTACCGTCCATCGCCATCAGCGTGGCGCGGACCGTCGCCGAAAGCGCGACCTCCCACATTGAAGCAAGATGCCGTGCATGCCGCGCCTCGTGATGTGTGCGCATCTCGAACCCGATGTGTCGCGAAGCCATCAGGTCAAGAAGCCGCGTCACGGCAACACCCTGCGACACGGCAACATCAGGCGTGGAGACGTCGCCTTGCTCACCCATGAATGTCGTCTTTCGCAGACGGGCCTCGGCTAGGCGACGCCAAACCGTCTCGTCACGACCTCCAGAAGGATTCGCCTGCCCGGTCGGGTCTCCTTCTGGATTGATGGTCATGAACCGAGGATATCCATTCGGATTGTCTGGGACACGGCCCCCCCGCAAAGTCCCGGAGATTAACTGCAACATTCTGTCGAGTGGATCGTTTGGAGTGTCTGAGGCCATACACAATCGCAACGGACAGGTACCGACGACCGGAGTTACGCGAAGTGACAGCAATTGCCAGTGATGCCCATCAGGCTTTCATGCCCTTGCCCGAGACGCCTCGGTTCGTCCGCCTGGCGCCAGGCGGAATGGAACGCCTTCGGCCACGAACTCCAGTGTTCGTGACGAAGGTCATTGGCAGCATGTTTGCACTAGCGTGTTACGGTCTTGCCATCGCATGGGTGCCGTTGGAGCGACTGCTCGGCAAGCGCGCCAAGTTGCATTCCGAACGCGATCGCAATGCTTGGAATGTCGTCGAACGGACTACCGTGCTGAAGCGACGCCCAACCCACGCCCCGCCAGCCCCACGAACACGAACCCGTTGGCGAATTGCTGCCTAAAGCCGCGACGACGCACCGAACTTACGCAAAGGCCACCCTATCCCGAGCGTGAGGAAACCCGGCGCGTATCAGGGATCTTTCAACAAGTGAGTACCGGCGTAGT
>CAMDTO010000026.1 GCA_945907765.1 Thermoflexus hugenholtzii JAD2
GGCCGAGCAGCACGATGAGTTGCAGGCGGGCCCAAGGTACCTCGGGACGGGCTCAATGGGACGCCTCGCCGGGGATGACGGGTCCGGGTGCGTCCCCGTGCCCCTCCCCACCACCACGGGATGACCTGCACACCATGAACCACCACCAGGGAACGGAACGGCAAACGATCACTTACACACTTGACGGGACGCTACTGGACATTGCATCCGGGGCGGGTCAGGCGAGTGTGCGCTTCCGCTAGGCAGGGAGTACCTCTCGGACCGACGCATCCGGTGGGCCAGGGGGACCTCACCGGACAGGTCAATGATGGGCGAGGAGTGACCCGCGTGCCATTGGTCGGACCACCCAAATGTCGGGCAACTTGACTGGGCAGGTTGACTACCGACCTCTCGGGTTGATCGCAATCCCGAAAGTTCCCAAGTTGGATTGGTGCCACGCACTGTCGCGTGAGGTGCACACCAAGTGGCAGAATGCCCGTCATGACGGAGTCACTGACGGGTACGACCGCGGTTAGGTCATTCGCACCAGAAGACATCACGAAGATTGCGTGGATCAGCGAACCAGTTCTGTCTCCTGACGGTTCGATTGTTGCATTCACCCTCACGCGCCTCGATGAGGTGCGGGACGAGAACATCTCCTCGATTTGGATAGTGGGGACCGATGGTCGTGTCCCTCGTCAATTCACCTCCGGGTTCCGTCGTGATCACTCACCGAGATGGTCGCCAGACGGCAAGCGGATCGCATTTCTCTCCGAGCGGAATTGCCCTGCCCTCACGGGTTCGGCTGCCGAACGCGCCCAACTCTATATGATGGACATGGCGGGTGGTGAAGCAGTCAGGCTGACCATGTGCCCGGGAGGAGTTTCCGCGCCCGAATGGTCGCCGGACGGACTCTCAATGGTGTTTGTTGCGCGGGTTGACCGTGTTGGGGCGCAAGGAGAGGTTCCCAAGCCGGTTGTGATTGGTGACCGTCCGCCTTCTCGCCCAGCCAGGGTGATCGAGAGCTTGCGATATCGACGGAACGGTGAAGGGTTCATTGATACCCGTCGGCACATCTGCGTTGTCGGCGTCGCGTCGGATCTGCGGGAAAGGACCGCGTGTCTTTCTGATGTCATTCAATTGACGCATGGGGACTTTGACCACACCGATCCGGCTTGGACCCCCGACGGCAAGCAGGTCCTGTTTGCATCTGCCCGTCATGCCACCCGCGATGTCGATAACTGTTCGGACATCTGGAGCATCGACGTCGGTGGCCTGAACGGGACTTCGTCGAACCCCGAACGACCTATTCGCAAGCTGACATCCACAGCTGGGCCAATGGCGTTGCCAATTCCGTCGCCCGACGGTACGCAGGTCATGTATCTCGGGCACGGATACCCGGTTGACACTGGGCGACAGGCGCGCGCGTGGGTGCAACCGGTTGGCGCCGAGCAGCAGGCACCATACAACGCTTCCGCGCATTTTGACCGCAATATCGTTGCCGGAACGTCGATGCGCCCCGCCTGGCTATCCGGGACAGGCCGTATCGTCGTTGCAATAGAAGACGACGGAGCCACGATCCTCACCTCGGTGGCTTCCGAGATTGGCGCGAGCTCCGTAACGCCTTCACGAGAGCAGCGCCACGACCTCGTGGCTGGATGTCGCGAAGTTTCCGGCTTCCACGTCGCTCATGACGGAAAGCGGATCGCGTTCATCGCTGGCACTGCAACAAACCCGCCAGAGTTGTTCGTCACCGAACTTGGGGGTGGTGGCACATGGCACGAGCGCCGATTGACCGACCTAAACGCTCAATGGTGTCGAACGACCCGAAGGATTGAACCGATCCGCCACACGATCACTCGTGACGGCCACGAGGTGGTCTACTGGGTCATGCTTCCGGCATCCGGGGAAGCGGACAACGTAGGACCGATCCCGGCGCTCGTGAACATCCATGGGGGCCCACACGCGCAGTACGGTGACCGCTTCCTTGACGAGCTCCTAGTCTACGCAGGCGCCGGATATGCGGTGATCTATGCCAACCCACGCGGAAGCATGGGTTCGACCGAAGCGTTTTCCAGGGCCGTTACCGGCGACTGGGGGTGTGGGGACGCGGCGGACGTCCTTGCAGTAGTCGACGATGCACTAAGCCGATACCAAGCGATCGACACGAAGCGGGTGGGGATCATGGGCGGAAGCTACGGGGGATACCTGACGAGTTCAATCGTGACCCAAACCGACCGGTTTGTCGCGGCCTGTTCGGAACGTGCATTGAACTCGTTTGCGTCGTTTGCCGGCACCTCTGACATCGGGTTCTGGTTCTCGACTGGTGAGCTTGGAGTTTCGCCTTTTGATGATGCGGACACCGCCGCGCGCCACTCCCCATTGAGTTTCGCCTCCAGGATCACGACGCCAATGCTCATCATCCATTCGGAACAGGACCTGCGGTGCCCGATTGAGCAGGCGGAGCAACTTCATACCGCCCTTTTGCGGGCGGGCAAGGTATCCCGTTTCGTGCGGTTTGCGGACGCGGACCACGAACTGTCCCGAACAGGACGCCCCCTACAGCGCCTGGAGCGGTTCAGGCATATCTTGGAATGGTTTGAGCCGTACCTGCATCCGAAGGGGCTATAGGCCGGTTCGTGAGGTATCTCGCCAGTTCCAGGACAAACCGGATTTCCAATTTTGTCTGGTTGGGCTCAGCGTTTCCTGTGAATTCGCCGATGGGAGAGGACTGTGATGTGGACGGATGCGCATGAATACCTGTCTGCTTTACCGTCGCCTATTGGGCCCCTTGTGACCGCCCAGGGAGTGATCGAGCTCGAGACGTCGACAAACCACTTTGCGCACCTTGTCCGGGCAATTTTGGGCCAGCAACTATCTACCAGGGCCGCGGCAACAATCCGAGGCCGGGTGCTGGAGGCCGTAGGAGGCACTCTGTCGGCATCAACCATCAATGCCGTCCCGGACGAAACCTTGCGCGAGTGCGGATTGTCGGCGGCGAAGCTGAGATCGGTAAGGGACTTGGAGCAGAAGGTACGTGAAGGTGGACTTGACCTGGAGGCGATTGACCAGTTTTCCGACGATGACATAACCAAACAGCTTGTGGCAGTTCGTGGAATAGGTGTCTGGACTGCACAGATGTTCTTGATCTTTGCGCTCAACCGTCTTGACGTCCTTGCAGTCGGAGACCTGGGCATCCAGAACGGTGTTGCGCGCTTGCTTGGACTAGGATCCCGTCCAAGCCCGTTGGAAGTGGGCAGAGCGGCTCAGGATGGGCAATGGCATCCATATGCAACTAGTGCCTGCCTGCATCTTTGGAAAAGCTTGAGTTCCTGACTGGAATAGTCCCGGATTTAGTCTTCGTCATCCGGTTCCGTAGCGCGCGCGGACGTGCGTGTCGAGGCGATCAAGTGCACCGGGAAACGTCTTTCGTCCCAACCCTACTCGGAAGTTATTCGTCAGAGCGTGCCTGGGATTGCCATGCCGGAAAACGGATGATGGCAACACCATCACACCCGCTTCCTGAACGGCGTTCTCTGCAAACTCGTCGACGCTGCCTTCACCCAACCACGTGGGAAAGCCGACTGAGCCGCCGGTTGGACGCACCCAACGTAACAGCGATTTGTGGTCTGTCATGAACCGTTCCCAGTGACCAAGATTTGCCGTCACGATCGCTATCTGGGTTGACACGATGTGTGACCAATTGGTGAGTGCAATGATTGCCAGAATTTCGGCTGGTGCGCTGGCGCAGATTGTGGTGTAGTCCTTGTACGTTTCAAGTGTGCGGAAGATTGATGCATCACGTGTCGCGATCCAACCGATGCGGACGCCAGCCAACCCGAACGCCTTGCTCACCGACCCGAGGCTGATTGCTCTCCCAGACAGTGAAGCAGCGGTATCAAGTGGTCCGCCGTCCCCGTGTTCAAGCAGGCGGTACACCTCGTCAGCGAAGAGGATTGCCCCGGCATTGTCGACCGTTTCTACGATGCTGCTCCAAGTGGCGTGGTCTGGCATTGATCCGGTCGGATTGTGCGGAGTGTTGATGATCACTAGCCGGGTAGTGTTCCGGATCGCGTTCTTGATTTGAGAAGCTGATATCGCCCATCCATCGCCTTCGAGTAATTCCACCATCGTGACTTCGGCCCCGACGGAAAGTGCGACATCGTAGAGCGACTGGTACGACGGCCACAGGCACACGACATGGTCGCCCGGCATCAAGAGCGCGCGCATGGAGACGTAAATTGCCTCCTCGGCGCAGCTGAAGACGAGCACGTTATCACTTGTTAGTTGCTGGGGGGTGGCGCCAGCGCCGTCGGATGAGGAGTGGGTGTAAAGGTCTGCGATTGCCTGACGCAAGACAGGGTGCCCGGCACTTTCCGTGTATCCGAGCGATAGGTTCTCCCAGGCGTTGCTCATCTGGGGCGATGCGAGACTGAGAAGCTCCGTCATTTTCCAAGGTTCGGTGTCCGATGCCGAAAGAAGGAACGGCGCGGTGAACTCCCACCGCGCGAAATACCGTTCAAGTTCGAATGGGTTCAACATCGGGGTGAGTATTGCAGGACCGGCGGGAGTGAACCTCACTAAGCGTTGCCGTGCGGGGGAGCGTTGCTGGTGTTCGAAGGGCGCGGGGGGCTTGGTAGTTGGAGGCACTCCAGTGATCCTGACTGTCGGCGCGTGATGCTTTCCGTATCCATTTTGCCTTGGAAGCCCGGTTTCATTCCGGGCGACGGCGGGCATTGCGTAGGGATATCCTCGGTCTGGACGCGCACGACATGGCATCAGGAGGCGAGCAGGCAATGGCTAACCAGAAGCAATCCAACAGCGAGAACGCCGCAAGTGGGTCCTCATGGCGGATTGTCACGGGTGCGTTGCTGCAAGAGTCGAACAGCTTTGCGCCCTTGCCCACCGATCTCGCCTACTTTGAGACGGGCATTTTCCGGACGGGCCTCGAGTCGTTGCGTCATGCGGTGGGGACTGGCAGTGAATTGGGTGGCTTCATAGACGAGGCAGCGGCATGGGGGGTGTCACTCATCCCAACAGTGCACGCATGCGCGGCGACCGGCGGGCCAATCCTGCCAACTGATCGGGACGTCTTGTTTTCATCGTATTTCGCCCGGTTGGAGTCTGCCCTCCGGGATGGCCCGGTTGACGGTGTTCTGCTCTCTCTGCACGGATCCTGGGTCGCTACCGACGATGAGGATCTTGATGGTCGGCTTTTGGAGGAGACCCGGAAGCTTGTAGGGCCGTCAGCGGTCATGGTGTGCACGCTTGACCTGCACGCGAACATCACCTCGCGCATGGTGAGCAATGCCGATGCGCTCGTTGGATACGCCAGTTATCCCCATCTGGACATGCGTGAGACTGGGGTCCGCGGCGCGAGGCTCCTTTTCACGGCGCTTTCGGGCGGTCCTCGTCCTCGCACATTGTTCAGGAAACTGCCGCTCGTCGTTCCTCCCGAGAACTCTCAGACGACCGGAGGACCCGTTGCCACGGCGAAAGCCGCCGAGGCCGAGGTGGGCAAGTTGCCTGGGGTGCTTTCGACATCGCTTTTCACGGTTCAGCCGTGGCTTGACGTAAGTGATCTTGGCTGCAGTTGTGTAGTCGTTGTGGACCGAGCTGCCTTGGCCAGCGAGATTGCGGGTGCAACTGACGGAATGACCCGCGTTCTGCAGACCCTTTGGGATGTCCGTGATGCAGTTCGTGTCAATCTTGTCGATCCGGTACTTGCCGTTCGCGAGGCGATACGCGGCGGATCTCAATCGGTGATAGCCAATCCACGCGACGCCAGTCGCAGCGGCCCGGTCCTTTTAGTCGACTCGGCAGATAGCCCTTCGGCCGGCGCCTGTGGGGACTCGTCCACACTCTTGCGCGCGATCATTGACGCCTCTCCTGGTCGGGATACAAAAGTCCTGCTCACTCTCGTTGACCCCCAAGCGGCACGTATCGGGCACTCACGCAATGGGTCACGGGTGAGTGTGGAACTCGGCGGTGCCCTTGATCGCAACCGGTTCGCGCCAGTCCGTTTCGGGGGCGTTGCGCGACATGTCGAGGACACGACGGTTCGGTTTGGTGCCGGCGTTGGGGACGGCCTGACCGCCGAACTCGGGGATGTCACGGTGATTGACGGTGACGACGGACCTGACAGTGCTCCTGGTTTGTCGGTCATGGTGATGTCCCGGCCAGTCGCGTGTTACGACCCGGAAATCTACCGGATTGCCGGATTGTCACCCGAGACGGCTTCGGTTGTGGTGGTCAAATCTGCAAACAATTTCAGGTGGACCTACGGAAGTTTCGCTCGGGGTTGGATCTACGTCGATACCCCGGGCGCGGCCACTCCAAATCTGAAGTCCCTGCCATTCGCACGGATTCCCAGGCCCCTAGCCCCGTGGGATGAGATTTCGGATCCATTGCCGAGCGACCCGGAGGCGTGGGGGGACGTCCACAGGCGCGCTCACACCCGGGCTACCCGATCATTGCCGGGTGGGGTAACTGCTGGTGCGCGGGCGAACGCGTCACTCGGGTTTCCGTTTTACGTGTCCCGGGCATCCGGACCGAAAGTCTACGATATCGGGCACAGGCCCTATGTCGATCTGGTCACCTCGAATGGCGCGGCGCTCGTCGGGCACGGTCACCCTCGCATCAACGAGGCCGTCAACCGGGCTTTGAACGAGGGAATGGCGTGCGCCTATGACGGTCCGGCGCAGATTGAACTCGCTGAGCGATTGTGCGCGGCCATCCCGTCATTTGAGCGGGTGCGCTTTACGACGTCTGGCACAGAGGCGACGTTCTACGCGATCAGGTTGGCACGGGCAGCAACCGGGCGAACCCGCATCATCAAGTTCGAAGGTCACTTTCACGGATACAACAATCCGCTTGCATTCAGCATGTGGCCGACACCAGATCCTGCAATAAGTGGGCCTCTCGACGCTCCGCGCTCGATGCCAGAGACAAGTGGTCTCCCGCCATCTTCATCCGCCGAGGTCACCGTCGTCCCGTTCAACGAGGCTGAAATCCTGGTCAAGACGCTTGACGCCATCGGTCACGAAACGGCCGCCGTGATCCTTGAGCCGATCAACTACGACGCCGGATGCGTGGTTCCCGACGCGGGGTACCTGGAACTCATTCGACGCGAAACAGAAAGGCGCGGCATTGTCCTGATATTTGATGAAATCCTTTCGGGATTCCGGACCGGGGTCTCAGGTGCACAGGGGTACTTCGGAGTTACTCCCGACTTGAGCACCGTTGGCAAAGCCTTGGGGGGCGGGGTGCCTCTGTCGGCGTTTGGTGGCCGAGCGGACCTCATGTCAGTGCTGTCACCGACTGGCCCAGCCATTCACACGGGGACCTACAACGCGCACTTGATCCCAGTCCGAGCCGGGCTTGCGTTCCTCGACGTGATAGCAGATCCCGGCTTCTATCCTGAAATCCTTCGACTGAGTAATCTCCTGCACCGGGAACTGCAGAACGCGTTCTCCAGTGCAGGCTTGCCAGTCCGGGTCCAGGGCTTGGGAGCGAGGTTCGCCATGTATTTCGGCCTGGAGCCAAATGTGGAGGTCACCCGATACCGGCACGCGGCTAAGTATGACCGAGGGCTCCACCGCGCGTGGGCGAAAGAGATGGTCATTCGAGGTGTGTACACTACGCCAGTGTGGCATCATGGGATCAGCGCTGCCCACTCTGATGATGATGTTTCTGAAATTGTTTCTCTGGCATTCGATGCCGCCACGGCAGTCGTGCACAGGGGATAGACCCGAGTTGGAACCGGATCGGCTAGAGGCCTGAAACAGCGCGGAGGCCGGGAATTGCCCCTGCGGCGAGGTCAATAATTGCGTTCGCTACGACCGATGCGGCAACGGCGTCCGACAGTGTTACCAGCCAGGTGAGGTTCCGGAACGGAAGCACGACGATCGCGCCGATGATTGCCCCGCGCGCAAAGCCAGGCACTGCGCCAAGCAATGTGTCGACTGACCCGAGTACGGGCAAGCGCCCGCCGGTTGACCGCCACACTGATGTGATGACCATCGTGACGACCCACGCGGCCGTCCGAACCACCACGAAGGTGATGACAAACGCAACGGTGTCCGCCACGGGTCCCACAAGGAACCACGCTCCCGCATCCCTTATGGGTTCAATGACGCGTAGGTATTCACTCGAAGCGACAACAACACTCGCACCGAGAGCGATGATCCCAAGAAGCGCCGCGACGAAGCCTCGTCGCATGCCCCCGATTGTCGTGTAGAGCAGCCAAGTCAACAGCGTGACATCCACCGCATTGAGGGTCCGCAGCCCATCAACCACCTGGATGAAGCCCGGTAAGCTGCTTTGACTGCCGTCCATGGGTGCTCGTGGCCAACTCGTTGAGCAACGCTCGCAGGAGCAAGGTTCCTGACCAATCCCCAAAGCTGCGTCAGGATGGGTCAGCCATTGGTGAGCAGGTAAGAAAGGTACTCGATCTCGATCGAGAGGTCGACCCTCGAAAGGTGAACACCCGCGGGTACGCGAACTTTAACTGGCGCGAAGTTCAGGATCCCCTTGATGCCCGCGGCGACCATGACATCAACCACGGTTTGCGCTTCGTTTCCTGGCACTGCGACGATGGCCATGCTGATGTTTTCGTCGCGGACGGCAACCGAAAGGTCTTCCATCGGTCTGATGATCAGACTGCCATAAGCGCGCCCGTGCTTGGTGGTGTCGGCATCGAATGCGCCAGCGATGACGAAGCCCTGTGCCGTGAAGTTGCGATAGCTCAACAGCGCAGTTCCCAGGTTTCCGACCCCGACCAATGCAATTCGCCACGGATGGTTTATGCCCAGGATGTTCTTCAGGCTTTCCTGGAGTTCACCGATGTCGTAGCCGACGCCGCGCTTTCCGAAATTCCCGAAATACGCAAGGTCCCGGCGTACCTGTGCGGCCGTGAATCCAGTAAGGTCGGACATCCGGTCAGACGATAAGGGCTCGGCGTCGCCCGTAGCTTCCAATGTCCTGAGGACCCGGTAATAGGTGCTCAATCGCCGGACGGTCATCTCCGGTATTCGAGGCAGCCGGGCAGCATGCGCGATTGCCGGCACCGGCAGGGATCGCAACTCGGGACGACGGTTTGTCGAGGCATCCCAACCAGGATCGCCGGCCTCGTCTCGCTCATCGATCGGAACAGTCATTCGTTTCGGGTTCCTCCGGGCTGTTTCGGATCGATCTTCGATGGAACGACGTGATGGTAAACCGCGGTTCTGTGGGACCAGAAAACTCACGCATGGAGTGCAGGCAACCCTTGATGGACGCTGATTGACTTGGGGAAACCAAGCAAACTTTCAAGGCGGGCTAACACTTAGTGGCTTCTTGTCAATGCTTCCCTGAACAAGCGTACCGTTTGGGCACGTCCTGACTGCACAGGGAAGTGCCTTAGAAGACGCGGCCGCCCACCCGTACGTCTGCGTCTGGTTGAAGCAGCACCACTCGTCCGGAGTCATCTGGCACGCCGAGCACCAGCACTTCACTCACGAATGGGCCGATCTGACGTGGCGGAAAGTTGACCACCGCGATCACGAGCCGTCCGACCAGCAATGCTGGATCGTAATGCGCGACCTGTGCGCTCAACCGCTTTTCTCCCAGTTCGCCGAAGTCGATCGTGAGGCGCAGTGCCGGTTTCCAGGCTTGGGGGAATGGCTCCGCGGCGATCACCCGGCCGACCCGCATGTCAATCGTCGCAAAGACGTCGTAGGTGGTCTGGGGTTCGCTTCTTGCGTTCGCCATGAGGACGTTTTCCCAGTCTCGACGGAAGTACCCACCGATTATCGGGCGAAAAACCCTGTTCGTGCCCCATCAATTGCCGTCCGCGGATCCAATCCGTCCCGCACGACCGCGCGTCGCACGGATTCAAAGGCGCCGATCCAACGACGAGACCCGGACTGGAACGGCCACACTTGCGCGTGCCTGAGTTGCTCTAAGCCGTGGTCATTGGCCTCGTCGATGATTTTTATTCCTGAGCGGTAATTCTGGGTCATGAACCGGTCCAGAGCGAGGCGACCTGAGAACGGTGGAAACCACCGTCGCGGTCCACCCTCAAGGTCGGATGGTTGCCGGGACTTTGAACTTGGGTCCGCGACTGGTGGCAGGAGTGACGCGACGGCGCGCGCACTTGCGTAGGCACTGTCTTCGCCTGTGAGGTACTTCAGCAAGTCCCACCCATCGTCGGACCCTCCCCGAAGTAACGAGTAGCCCCAAACGTCAGCCCAGCCGATGTTGCTCGGAGTGCCATCACGGCGAGGAGCTTCGACAACACGAAAGGGCAACCGTTCATCGTGGGACAGGACCGCAGATACGAACCGGGTGCTCTCAACGCAAATGCTTGCTTTTCCCGAGACAAACGGGTGCCGCGAGATGTCGTCAGGGATGACGCCTCCCAATCCTGGCACAGAGGTCGATACGCCGGTCCGAGACACCGCTGGCCATGACACATGCCTGTAGGGCAAGTGTGACCCGAGTTCCTTCCCAAGAGATGCAAGCCATGAAAACGCCTCGGCACTGGCTTGCTTCAGGGCAGTTGGGCTTGACGGTTGCCTCTGGATTGGAACGGTCACAACTGGCGCCCCTGCCTGCCAGGCCAACGCGATGCCCGAAAGTGTCTCGTGACCGGGATCGAACGGCACTCTCGACCGGGCCGCCGGTGCGCCTTCCAGGTTGATGGCGTTTCGACGCAGCGTTTCCCACGTCACCACAGGACGTTCGAAGTCGAACCCGGTACGGCGGTAGTCGAGGCCCGCTTCCATGAAATGGTCAGTACGGAAGTAGAGTTGCCGTCCTGCAATCTCCTCGGGCAGGGCAAGAATTCCGATGTCAGGAGCGATACCTGCACGAAGCGCCTGTGGCATGAAAGCCTTCAGGTCAATCTGATCCCTCTTTACGAGGTCGTCAAGTGGTCTGAGGCGTGCGTCTCCGTGGAGGTCCGCAATATCGATGTGCGGTGTCCAAATGACGTCAATGAGTATCCCGCTTGCCAGGACGCGCGCCAGGGCTGAGGCTCGGGCCGTATCGGTGCTGGACCACACATTCGGTGCGTCCGGCATTGGAACCACTTCAACACTCACGCCTCGACGCAGTGCTTCGCCGCGTGAGTGCTGAAGTTCGCGGACACGCTCAATCCGTGATGTGTGAGCGATGTCGTTTGGCATGGCCACTCGCACCGTCACGTCCAGACGGCGCGGAGCCGGTGGTTCGGAGGCGCACGCGCTCATGACCGACCCGAGCCAAGCGAGGGTCGGGACACCGAGAATCGCACGGCGGGATTGCTGGTTCATCGGGCAACTAAATGGTCGTGACATGGGTGCCAGGGTCTCGCGCGCGGTAAATTCAGGGTCCGCATCTTGTCAACGTACCGATTTCACCGCTCGCAACGTCCGCTCGTTCACTGCAACGGTTGTCTGCTCAAGGCGTTTGTACAAGCAAGCGTGGAAGTCGGCAAGAAACATCACCGCCATCAGCGACCAGACACAGACGTGTCAACGTTTACAGGGTCATTCGGGGCGGAACAACTTTGCCCCGGAACTGAGCCGCGCGATTCGGTATGATGGCGATACCGGGTAAGGAGGCCTCCTGGAATGTTCGGCAGTTTGGGATCCACGGAACTCATTGTCATTGTCGTCCTCGTTCTCATCGTCTTTGGTGCCGGGAAGTTGCCAAGCGTGATGAAGGACCTCGGCAAAGGCGTTTCAGAGTTCAAGAAGGCACAACAGACAGACGGAGAACCGGTTGTGAACGGCGCAGGCTCGACGGCAGCGGTCGCACCAGCAGCGTCGCAGGCACCAGTGGTTCAACCTGCTCCGGTCGCGGCTGCCCCAGTTGCTTCCAGAACGGTCGACTCGGCGCCTCGCGCCTGAAGCACCGTCACTGAGCCACCCTCCTGAATGGGAGACGGAATAAGGGCGACCGAGACTTCGGGGTGGCCCTTTTTTCGTTGGGCGTGGCTGCGCAGGTTTCGCCTATCCAGTGACCCAGAAGTCGATTGCACGCGAATACGTCACAACCTCCCCATCACGGAAGTACAGCGCAATCTCCTCGCTGGCTGTCTCGGAAGCATCTGAGGCGTGGATCAGGTTTCTGAGACCTTCGACTGCGAAATCGCCCCGTATCGTTCCACCGACCGCTTCGTTCGGTCTCGTCTTGCCAATCATCGACCGGACGATTTCGATGACTTTAGGTCCTTCGAGCACTGCGACGACAACTGGACCTGACGTGATATACGCGACGAGCTCGTCGTAGAAGAATTTGCCGACATGGACGGCGTAGTGGCGTTCAGCGAGTTCGCGGTCGATCTCCATGAATTTGAGCGCGGCAAGTTTCAGACCTCGACGTTCAAACCGCCCAAGGATTTCTGAAACTAAACCGCGCTGGACCCCGTCTGGCTTGACAATGATCAAGGTGCGTTCAACTGACAATGAAATTCTCCTGACTGGTCAATGGCCCGCATCTCGGGAGCGCCATTGGGCGTGAACCGTGCACGGTGCCAGCGCGTGGGTTGTACCGTCTCGACCTGCCCTAGGGCGAGGATCGGGGAAGTTTGCGCAATTCCAGCCTGATGAGCCCGAGGTTGGCTTTTGCCTCGGTTACCACTACTGCACCAACTTCTTCGCCGAGCGACCTGGCAACGATCGATCCATTCACGCCTTCAATCATCGCCTCACTAAGCGCGCCGACACCCATCCCGTCACTTGCTTGCCCGAGAGCGCCCACGAGGGCTGACAAAAGGCTCACTTGCGACGCCTGAAGGTCTCCCAAACCAACACCCGTCGTCGTTGGGCTGAGCAGATGTGCCGACCGAACTCCTGGTAGGCGTCGCACAGTTGCGAGCACGTTCTCGTCCATTGTTCAGTCTCCGATGTGATGTGTTGTGTGTGACATTTGTGTCCAGCTGAACCGATGGAGAATTGCAGTCCACCCGATACCCAGATGCGGCGAATTAGCGCCGTGCCTGGTTTCCGGTGGCGCGAATTCTGGAAATGGCGATCGAATAGAGGCGAATTGCCTCCGTGAACCGGCGTTGTTGGGCCGCACGTTCGCCGGCTTCGCGCAATTCGGCGACCGATAGCGAATCGAAATCTGAGGGTTCATTCATTCTCGAGGTCGCAACCGAAAGTTGGTTTACGGCCGTTGTCGATTTGACATGATCTATGTCGGATGAACGGTCGGCTACGGGATCACCACCCGGTGACGGTTTGGTTTGACCGAGGTCTGCTTCTGCTGTCGTTTCCGGAATGCCATGCTTGGGAACGACTTCAGTTGACGGATTATCCAATTGACCGCTTGTTGTCGAGGCGTGCGGCGCAGCAAGTGTGGCACCTGAGCTCGCGTGTTCAATCTGGTCGCCAGTCGCTTGGGTCGTGGTTCCCATGTCAGGTGCGTTGTCGAGTTCGGCACTTTTTACCGTCACGCTCAGAGTAGGCGATGCTTCCTCAGTCGGCAAACTTGCCAAAGGTGCGTCAATTCCCGAGCCCTCGTTGACGGGCGCTATGGCGACTTGCTCGACGGGGTCGGAAGCCTCGGTGCTTTCAACTGGGGTGGGCAAGCCTATCGCTGGTGCGAGAGTCTCATGCCCGCGAGATTCTGTTTCCGATGGTTCAGATGCGGGCACGTTAACCGGGATGGCATTTGCCACTCCGGGGTCGGACAACGAAACAGGTTCAGTCTGATCCGGTTCCGGTCCCGGTAATGCCGGAAGTTCCAGGACAGGGTTTGCACTTGATCCCGCGTCGGGCACCGATTCCGATGCCAGCGGGAGTTCTTCAGTCGCGCTTGAGAGGTCGGTCACCGTGGGACCTTCACCGTTTCCGGCTTCAACTGCCGAGGAAACAGGAGCATCTCCACCAGTCTTCGGCAGCTTTTCGATTTGTGGAGGAGGGAGTGCCATGGTGGCCGTTCCGTCAGTGGCGTGTGCCTCACGAGGCGACTGATGAGTTGCCGTGGACTCCTGGTTCGCAACCTGTCTGGCTTGCGAGTTGCCCATCACCACTGGCCAGGACCCGGTGGATGAACGAACTGTTGACCAGGAGCCGTTTACAGGTTGGTCGTCAAAGAGTGGGGGAATGTCCCTGCCCATGAACAGCGAGGAGGCAATCCGGTCGAATGGATCAGCCTCCCGGGTCCGCTCAATCTGCTGTCGCGGATCACGGGACACCACACGACGATGGAGCGCGACGAGCAGGTTCGCAACGACGCAGAAGGGGAACTTTTCGAGGATTGACGCCGCAATACTATGGGCAATCTCCGTCTCACCTGACCTCCACCATGCCTCCGCCAGAAGGAGTTGCACGTCGGTCCGGGACTTGTCCTGTGTGAGAGCAGTTACCGCTTCAAGCATCGCGTGTTCGAAAAGGCCTGAGCGCAAGTGGGTGCGGACGATCGACGCGTGCGTGTGGGGGATCGGCCCGTCGATCTGCCCCTCTGTCCCGTAGGGCGCGGTCTGACCCTCGCTCGCAACCCGTCGCTGAACTTCTCGGAGCCGCGCCGCGATGGTTTCAGTGCCGGGCTCGATTTCCCACGCGCGGCGCCATGCGCGAATCGCAACCGCCGGTCCGTCGGTCGCTTCCTCAACCTCGGCAACGCCAACCTGTGCCACCAGGTCACCCGGGTCGCCCTCAAGCGCGATGTCGAACGCACGACGCGCGTTGAAATGGTCCGACTGAGTAAGGTAGGCGATCCCCATGAGGCGATGGATATCTATACCGTGCGGGAACTGTTCAGCGGCCGGGATCGCTACCGCCACTGCCTCGACAGCATTGTCAGACGCGAGGAGGTCACGAACCTTGAGACAGGCGGCGCCATACGATGCAACGGTCTCGGAACGTCCCGCAAGGATCCCCGAACCAGGGAGCCCCGCGTCGGGACCGCCAGCGATTTGCCACCACGCCATCGGCCGACGGCGACCACTCATTTCATTCACCGACCCCGCGGTTGATGGGCATCACCGCGTCGTAACGTGCGCCGGCAGGTAACGTCACTGAGGTCACGCTGCTGACACCAGAGGAGTAACGAGGTTCTTTGCACGGCGGCACACTGGCGTAGTCTGTCGCAAGACTTTGACCCGCCGGCCTGAACCGGCTCATCAATCGCCCCGTCACGCGGGCACTCCGGATTGGTCCAAATGCCTGATTGCCGTGCAAAACGCATGGTTCAGGATCAGGTGTCCGTCCTCGGCTTCCTCGATTGTTGCTGCGGGAACCGTCAGGTTTATCGAAGCAATGGAACGAAGCTGTCCCCCGTTGAAACCGGTCAGGCCAATCACAACACATCCGAGTTCGCGCGCGTACCGGGCTGCACGGAGGATGTTTTCCGAGTTTCCGCTCCCGGATAGGGCGACAAAAACGTCAATCGGGCGCAGGTGGGTTCGAACCCCCTCCAAGAATCCGTTCTCGTATCCCTCGTCATTTGACCAGGCAGAAAACAAGGCGATGTTGTCTGAGAGACACACGGTTCGGAACCGACCCTGGACGGGATGCACCGTGTTCTTCGCTAAATCGGCAGCAAAATGGGACGCGGTTGACGCGCTCCCGCCGTTCCCCGCAAAGACAACTGTTGCGTCCTTGGCTCGCGCATGGCGCAATGCGGCAACTGCCTCGTCGATCGCCTGTCCCGGCACCTCGATCATCGCCTGGTGCAGGGTCTCCAGGTATGTCTTGACGACATCCTGTGCGGAGGACACCTGAGTCGTCATTGAACGTGCGTCCGATGCAGTGCAGCCTGAATTAATCCGCTCACCACTGTCATCGATCAATCCCAGCCAGGTCGCGGGCATATGACTTTGCAGCCCCACCATCGTATTGGCGCAAAATGGTGAGCTTCTGAGCTTCGATGCTGCCCTCCGCGTGAATTGCGAGGACTTCCTGGTAGCCACCGAAGTCGCTTGACGTGAGGTCAGACGCAAGGTTGAGTGCCTTGAGACGATGCACCGCGTCCGTTCCGACCTTGCCCATCATCGCTCGCCGAACCCAATCGCCGAGTTCGGGGTGGTCGAGGTCAGCCCCGGCGGGAGCGGTTACCAGCGTTCCACCGGCGATGTCCTGCACCCGCGCCACGGCGACATGGTAATTGGTGGCGAAGTGCATCTTCGCGATGTTGACGGTCAACGGGTCGGGCACGGCTGTTCCGTTTGCGTGGAGACGGAAACGTGAAGCAGAAGCCTGGACCAGTGCTCGCAATGTTTCCGCGTATCCGATCAGCCACGAAAGTTTGTCACGGACATGCCCAGCGCGTTCAACCCCATTCAACTCGGCCAGAAGCATCGCTGAGCCGACAAGGGCATCGACGAGCGGGAGCTTGTAGCTGATCGCCGTAAAGCGGTGAAATTCGACGAAGGCGAGCGCAAGTGGTCCGGCCCACTGCCATTCACCGTTCATGAATACCCGGTCCCACGGCACGAAAACGTCATCGAATATCGTCAACGTCTCCATCATTTTGTGCTTGCTGCTGATCGGGTGGTCAAAGTCGTCACGTTCGGAACCACCGTGCGGGCTTGCGACCAGGGTGACACCCGGCGTGTTCACCGGAATTGCAAAGGACACCGCGTAGTCCGCGTCTGCTTCCGCCATTGCACGTGTGGGGAGAACGATGACCTCATTGACGTTCGTGGTGCATGAAGTGTGGGTCTTCATGCCCCGCACGACGATGCCGTCGTCGCGCCGCGCAACAATTCGCACATACGCGTCAGGGTTTCCGAGCGCTGCCTGTTCACTGGGACCGAGTGAACGGTCGCCTTTCACATCAGTCTGGGCAACGGCCAACGCCAAGTCCTGCGATGCACAATGCTCGTGGAA
This sequence comes from Thermoflexus hugenholtzii JAD2, assembly GCA_945907765.1. Classification (GTDB taxonomy): domain Bacteria; phylum Chloroflexota; class UBA11872; order UBA12225; family UBA12225; genus UBA12225. Next base: position 16,782 of record CAMDTO010000026.1, read on the forward strand.
TGCCCGCACCCGGTCCGAATAGTGTGTCCCGAGGCGCGCATCCATTTCGCCCGACACATTCCCGAGGGCAAAGAGCGCGTCTGTCCCAATCTCTTTGATGAGGACAACGAGAGTGGCTCCAAGGCGTGTCGCCGTCTCAATAAGTTGACTGCGCTTCAGTAGATCATCCCCACTGCAGGGGGTGGCAAAGTAGCGACTTCGGTGGGTACCGTTCTTCTCGACTACCGCCAGTCCGGAGTGTCTTGGATCCTCAGCCATCAGGTAGTCGATTGAAGCGTGACGGATCGCCCTGCCGATGACCGGATGGGTTGTGACATCTGGAACAAGGGTTCCCCGGTAGAAAACTCGACGGCCATCACGCAGGCTCGTCACATATTGGTCTGGCGTTCGGAGTGTCATGGGTACAGGGTACCGTGAAGTTGGCATGCGCCGACGCTTCGTCCGTCGTCAATCCAGGCGACGACAATCAACTTGCCATTGCCTGCCTGATGGCGCGTAGCAGATCGTCCACATCGGGCACAAAAGCGTCCCTGAGAGGCTTGGCCATTGGCAAGGGATGATGCGGAGCCCCAACGCGGACCGGCGGGGCCTCGAGGTCAAAAAAGCACGCCTCGGCGATTGCCGCCGTGACCTCGGCGCCAATCCCGCCAATTTTCCATGCCTCGTGCGCAACGACGATGCGCGATGTTCTTCGAACCGATGACGCGACCGTGTCAATGTCCAGTGGCGCAAGTGAAACGAGGTCGACAACCTCGACCTCAATCCCTTCCAAGGCGAGGGTCTCGGCGGCTTCAAGCGCCTTGTGGACCATCCAACCGGTTGCGACGACGGTCACGTCCCTGCCAACCCGGCGGATTGCCGCTTTTCCAATGGTTGCGGCAACTGGGACGTCATCAACTTCCTCGCGGACACCGTGATAGAGCCACATGTGTTCAAAAAAGATGACTGGATTTGGATCACGAATGGCCGCGATCATCAAGTTGCGCGCGTCAGTCGGGGTCGACGGCATGAGAACCTTTAGCCCGGGGACGTGCGCAAACCATGACTCGTAGCACTGGGGGTGGCCACGGTACGGGCCATCGCCGATGCGTGTACGCAGGACCATCGACACGTCGACTGCGCCTGCGGTCATGTAGTGGAGGTTTGCCGCTTGGAGAACGATCTGGCTCATGCAGGTCGGCAGGAACTCTCCGAAGCTGATCTCAACGATTGGACGCTTCCCAACCATCGCCGACCCGATCGCTGCACCAACCATTGCCGATTCCGAAATCGGCGTTTCGCGGATGCGTCGTGGGCCGAACTCTTCAATCAGGCCCCGGCTTCCACCCATGACACCACCCATCTTGCCAATGTCCTGTCCCATCAGGAAGACCCGCTCGTCAGTACGGAGCTCGTGGCGCATGCCCTCGACGAGTGCTTCTGCAAAACTCAGGCGCGCCATGACCCGCTCCTCGCTCCGAGATGTGCTGACGTCCCGTCAGGCACTTCGGCAAAGACCTCGTCCGACCCTATGTCCTCAATCCGTGCATCGGGACACGCCTTTGCAATGGCGATGGCCTCGTCAACTGCATGGCGAACCTCATCCCACATGGCATCGATTTCGTGCTGCGTGAGATCGCCAGCATCGACCATCTCGGAAATCGCGCGTGGGATCGGATCCTTGTCGCGCCAGGCTTCCTGGACCTCCGGAAGGCGGTAGCCACCAGGGTCTGATGCCCAGTGCCCGCCAAGGCGATAGGATCGTGCTTCAATCAGGGTTGGGCCGTCTCCATTGCGTGCACGCGCGACCGCATCGCGTACCGCGGTGTGCACAGCGAATACGTCGTTCCCATCGACGGTAAGACCCGGCATGCCGTAGCTGCCGGCCCGGATCGATAGGTGCTCTATCGGGAGCACCTCAGATGCGTGCAAAGAGATGCTGTACTGATTGTGCTGGCAGACGTAGACGATCGGGAGTTTCCAGACACTGGCAAGGTTGAGTGCTTCATGGAAATCCCCGCGGTTGGTGGTTCCATCACCAAACGAGCAGACCGTTACCCGGTCGGATCCTTCGTATGAGAACCCCAATGCGCATCCGGTAGCAACCCCAATGGTTGTTCCGAGGTCGCCTGCAACCCAGGGGACTATTCCCATCGCCGCTGGACCGGTGAACCCGAGTGCCCGACCACGTGCGTATCCGTTTGCCTTGCCCAAGGCCTGACCCACCAAGCGGCTCAGGTTGGCCCCACGAAGTGCATACGCAAGGAACGGTCCCCGGTAGTGGGGCGCCATCGTATCGTCGCTCCGTAGGCCGAAGAACGCGCCGGCGATGACACCTTCCTCACCCTCAGCTGGAAACCACCGTGGATTGAGTTCGCAACAGGCTCTTTCGAGTGTCCGAGAAAGCATCATTGCCTTCAGCAGGCCGATGCGAACGGTTGAGCCAAGGTTGCCACCCTCTCCCGTTCCTGGACCATTGGGCCGGGACATGTCTTGGTGCTCTCCTTGAGGTTTGAACCGTTGGGTTGGTCCCATTGCTTCCGATGGTAGCCGGGTCGTTCGCAATCGTCCACCCCAACCGCGTCTCCAACCGCGCAGTCAACGATGTCCCCAATCGGCGCGTTCACCAGCGTGAAGCGCCACGGTCGAAACAGCGTCGGGAATGAAGTTGGGTGGATCTCGTTTCGCGGGGAGGTCGAAGCCAGAAAAGCGCCGAGCTAGTCCACCGGCGAATGAAGAGGTGGAGGTCTACCAGCCGTTGGCGGCCACGATCACATTTCCTGATGCCGACATTCGCACAGGCTGACCGGCCAGGCCGGCCTTTCCCGGAGTGAATTCCAAGCGTCCACCCTCGAAATACTGGACCGTTATGCCTGCGTCGATCACATCCTCGGAGATCGGACGTCCAAGAACCGTGCGGACGCCTTCGAGCGTGTCATGGACCTTCAGGAACGCGCCCCCTATCGTGTGGCCGCTCTCAACGATGAGCCGTCGACCGGGCACCGCAGCAGTCCCGTCAACCGTCTTGAACTCATCGCCATCAGCCAGACCCGTAATCGCAACCAATGACGGCCCGATCTTCCTGGGGACGATCACCCTGCCGGCTGGTCCATCCGTTTCCTCCAGCACGCATCGTTCAAAATATTGGACGCGCCGGCCCAGTTCGACGAATGCGTCAGTCCGGGGATCTCCCGTCGTCTCGAGGCCTCCGACGGAGGCAACGAATCCCGCAAAAGCATCAGTGACCGAGTGTCCGGTTTCCGGTGAGTAAAAAAACTTCTCGTCACCCTTCGGAGGCACCACCTGATCATTCCTTGATGTCGGAAGGTTTGGGGGCGCAGGATAGTAACGCCAGATGTCTGGTGGACCGCCCACCAGAAACCATCTGCCAACAAGGCCACTCAGGCGCGTGCTGGCCTCACTGGACACGAGTGCGCGCAAGATTGGCTGCTCCAGGCGCGGCCCAATGGCAGGATCAATCACAGACAGGCTGGCGAGGAGCGAAAGGACTTCGACGGGCTGGTCTCCCGGTGCCAGACGCTCAAGTTCTGCAACACGCGGAGCTGATGATCGGGCGAATTCGTCGAGGATTGCGCTAGGTCGCCTATCGCGATCGGTTCCGGTAGTGACGGTCACGCCAGCTTGCCGGCGCCACAGGACTTCCAACGCGAGTTGGGCGACGAGTTCCGCGTCCAGGCGGTTGAGCTTTCCGAGGGCCTCGCCGTCCTGGTTGGGGACCGTGACCCCAAGGCCCTGGCGAGCGACGGAAAAGACCGCCGGGAAGGTCCCGACCGGTCGGGTCGGTGGCCTGGCGGGTTGGTTTGCCTGCATGGCACGACGCAGCACTTCGTACGAACCATCGATCAACCAATGCCAGACGCCTTGCTTCGTTCCCTCAGCAAACATTCTCTGGAAAGCCGGCGTGATTGCATACGTAGTTGTGGTCACGAAGGCCTGCGTTGACGGCATGCTTGGCTGAAACGCGACACCGAGACGTCCGGACGAAATCGCCGACTTGTCAAGGACCGCGTTGAGGATAGTCGCGGCGTCGTCTGAATAGTCCTGGTCACGCCAAAGACGCGACGCCATCAGAAGTGCCCCCGCGATCCGCTGATCGGCTCCGGCATCATTCGCCCAGTTTGTAACGGAGCCGCCCCTCCAGGACTTGGCGAAGAGACCATCCCGTGGTCGTGCAGACGCACCGGGGTTAGACCGCCAAAGTGCCTTGCGCGTCCAGGTCCATAGCTTGTCAAAGGCTTCCCGGTCTTGAAACCACACCGCCTGCAACATGGTTGCAGCCTGTAGAGACGATGCCGCATCCTGCCCATTTGGGCCAGATTTCACACGTCCATCAGGCGTGACGAAATCGAACCAGAACTGCTCCCAGGAGTTCACCAAGAGTTGGTCGGGTTGAGCGAGCGACGCCGGGGTTGACGGGACGACCGGCGGGCCATCCGTTGGCTGTTGTGCCTGTGCCAATGCAAATCCGTAGTCCAGAAGGTCACGCAGTTCGCGAGTGTCGTCGGGCGAACCCAGCAGTGCCACCGAAAGTTGGATGCCGGCACGCTCGGCAATGACGACGCGACACTGTCCCGCACGCTCGGTCCAACCGGTCTTTCCAGCGATTGCTCCCGGATACCACCAGAGCGCTCCGAGCGTATTCCGCAAGAGGCGCGCCGGTCTCCCGTCGCTGCTGGGAACCTGGTGGATGGTGGTGCCTGCGATTTGCCGAATTTCGGCGTTGTCACCGACCGCAGATCCGAGAAGGGCCATGTCCCGTGCAGTACTGAAGTGGTCGGGACGATAAAAGCGTTCGTGATCGAGGCCATGGGGGTTGGCGAATTGGCTGTTCCACATTCCCTGGTCGTGCGCCCGGCGGTTCATCAGATCTGCGAAGGCTGGGACAGACCCGCTGATCGCTTCGGCAATCGCAACCGCCGCGTCATTTCCCGACGGCAACATCAGCCCGTAGATGAGTTCTCGAAGCGATAGAGGTTCACCCGCAACCGCACCCATCGTTGTCTCACCAACGGTCGCTGCGTTCTGACTGACCGTGAATATGCTGTCCAGACGACCACTTTCCGCGGCGATCAACCCGGTCATGAGTTTTGTCGTAGATGCGATTGCGCGTCGCGTATCCGGGTATTTGGCGAACAGGACCTCCCCAGTTCGCCGGTTCATGACCACCGCACTTTCGGCAAGGATTGCCGGCGAATGTGGCACCGAGTTAGGTGCGACGCTGGAAGCCTGACCTTGAGGTGCGCTGATCTGCGTCGGTGGGTTGGCACTCTCCGCTGGATTGGAGACTGTCAGGGCGTGTACCAGCAATACGAGCGTCGCGATCACGCCGAACTGTCGCTGCCAACCACCTGCACGGCGACCGGACGCAGTTGAACGCGAACTACCTAGGTAGACGGTCACAGTAGATTGACCTGCCGGAATAGGAACAACGTCGCGCCTAGGCCGTGGTGACCTCACTTGGGCAATACCTCCCGCCACTGGTCTGGCCGGCAAGGCATGAACCGGGGTGACAACAGATCCAAGCTTCGCAATGACCAATTCGCCGCTTGACGCGGTTCAGGACGAACGTTCCTGGATTTGCTGAAAGTCACCCCCGTTTTCCACGGTTCGCCGGGGCTCCCTAAGGGAACGATCAAGGGTGATCCGCGGGAACGTGGCCCAGCATGGCTCGCAAACCTCGTCAAACAGCAATTGTCACGGCGGATGGTTCGGTCAAAGGGGTGCACAACTTCCCCATCATGAGTGGTCCCCGGTCAGTTCACGATGATTCCTCGGGCCAGGTCGCCAGCAGCCAAGTCCTGGTATGCCTGGTCTGCCTGATCAAGCGTGTAGCGACGGTTGATCAAGCCGTCGATATCGAGTTTTCCGGATCGGTAGAGTTCGACCATTCGAGGAAAGTCGACTCGGGTCCGAGCGGATCCGTAGAAACTTCCCCGCAGGACCCGTTCGCTGCCGGCAATTGACCTGCTCGGGATTTGCATCATTTCTCCCGACCCGGGCATGCCGATTACCACGCACGTTGCTCCGTTTGCGAGTGAAGCCCAAGCTTGTTCGAGTGCACGCGTGCTCCCAGTTGCAACGAACGCGTAGTCGACTCCACGTCCGGTGAGATCACGCACCGCGGCGATTGGATCGGTTGAACCGGCGTTAATGGTGTGCGTTGCGCCAAACTTCCGTGCAAACTCCAGTTTGTTCTCCAGGAGGTCAATGGCGATGATCATTCCCGCCGATACGAGAGCCGCACCCTGAACGACATTCAGGCCGATTCCACCAGCACCCCAGATAGCAACGGTTGCGCCGGCCGGCACCTGTGCGGTGTTGAGGACAGCTCCGACACCGGTCATGACCGAACATCCGATGAGAGCAACCGTTGTCAGAGGGACATCAGTCCGGATCTTGATCGCACTCGACGATGGGATGGTCGTGTATTCGCTGTGACTAGCGACCGTTCCGAACCGGTGCATTGGCTGCCCACGCCACTGCATGCCTGTCTGGCCACTCGGCAGGCGACCCGGCTGCTTGGAGCGGTTTTCGCAGTGGACCGGTCGGCCAATCACGCAATAGTGACACTGTCCGCATGAAGGTGCCCAGGACAGGATGACGTGGTCACCTTCCTTCAGGCCGGACACGCTCCGGCCGACGCCAGACACGATGCCGGCACCTTCGTCGCCAAGGACAATCGGCAAGGGGATGTCCGCCCAACTACCGTCTGCGGCATGCAGGCAACTATGGCAAATACCACTCGCGACAAGTTTGACTTGAACCTCGCCTTCGCCAGGATCATCGAGTTCAACTTCATCGACAGTGATCGGTTCACCGGGCCTCGTGACGAACGCGGCTCGCATTTTCATGTTTGATCCTCCGAATGTGGTGTGATGCTCTGGTTTTGCAGTGTATTCCATCTCAAGAACCCGCGGTCGGACCGTTCCGGTCGGGTTGCGACTATCGGATGGTGCGCGTCATCTTGGGCGGTCGAACCGTTCTTTTCGACATGATGCTGACCGTGCCTCTTCGACGTTTGGGCCATTCCCTGCGGCAACGAGTGATGCAGCGACTGATCTCCGCGTGCGCGGCGTCGGCGCTAGTGATCAGTTCATTCGCGCCGGTGCTTGCTGACGTTTCGGGTTCAACCACCGGACCGAACGTGTACGCATTTTCTGACGGTGACGCGGCGCTCTCGCTCGAAGGTCACGCTTTCGGTCATGGGGTTGGCCTGTGCCAGTGGGGCGCACGTGGCCGGGCGATGGCAGGCCAGAACGTTTCCCAGATCATTGGCGCGTATTTCCCGGGCACATCGATCCAGAAGATGCTTGCCCCAGAGACGACCATCAGGGTCCTCGTCCATTCGAATTTGGACATGACTGCGGATGAGACAAGCCACATTTCAGCAATCGGTGGGGCGTGGCAGGTTGC
>CAMDTO010000027.1 GCA_945907765.1 Thermoflexus hugenholtzii JAD2
AGCTCGGACGTGCGGTCCCGACTGTTGTTGTCCACTGCGAACACGTCGTCAACAATCGTTCCCCCACCGGCTGCGAAGAAGTCATCTATTGCCTGGGCAATGTTCTTCTCTTCGTTGTAGGCAGGAAACACGACGGCAACACGCTGGCCATACCACATCAGTCGTCTCCGCTCCTTCCGAGGCAGGATACCCAACCGACGCGACGACCGAACATAACACGGCCAGCAACGCACGGATGACCCCAATCCAGTCGGTTGCCAGGAGAAGCTAGCAGCCTGGACAGAGATGCCTTGTTGGAACGCTCGTGAAGAGGCAGATCAGGCGCAAAGCGCGCAGTGGTCACCGTGCTGTGGGAATGAGTACAAGTGGTCAGGCAACTGGGTCGACTACGGTGGGGTCACGAGCGCGAGGCGCTGGGTGGTCAGCACGAGTGCCCGCTTGCCACCTTCATCGACCCACAATCCACGCGCAATCTCTCCCGGCGCAATCACGCCAGAGACCTCGCCCTCGAATGCACCGCCCTTGTTGAGGCGAAGCATGCGTCGCGATGGTTCATCGATGACGTAGAGCGACTTCGTGGCCTGATCTGTATATATTGCACCGAGGGATGTGGCGGGTGGGTTGACCCCTGAGAGGGCAAGCACCTCGGCGCGACCTCCAGCCAAGCGCAAGATGGTGCCGTCTCGACGTGAAACCCAGAACACCCCGTCCGTCGCCATATCAGAGGCAAGGGACAAGTCGGCGCGCTGTCCCGCCTGAAGCCAGGCAACGGGTTCCGCGTCATATTGGCCCCCAGCGGTGGCCGGGTGACGCCAAACCAAGCCCACCCCATCCTTGCCGGCATCGAATACGTACATTGACGGCCCGTATACCACCGCAGCAACGGGTGATACCCAACCCCCAGTTCCACGGACCCGTACGACCCGTGGAGGCTGGCCCGCGTTGCCGAGAACCGATACCGTCCCGCCCGGGTCGAGGTAGAGAACACCATCATCGCGCGGGATCAGGCCACCTCCGGTTGCCAGGAAGCCTCGTGGGGGGAATGGCGTCGGCTGAGGCCCAGTGCCTGGCGTTGGCCTCGGGGGCACCGGATCACGTGTGCCTTCCATCGGTCCAAGCCGGATACCGACAATATCTCCCACATCGTCAAGCACGCGTGCCGTGACTGAAGCCACCGCACCAGGTTCGGCACCGGAGTTCGGAGGGACCGCCAACGCGACGAACCGCCCCCGGGCCGACGCAATGGTCCGGCCAACAATTGGTGGGGTAGTCGGGGTAGGAAGCCACGGTGTAGCGGTCGGTGGTGGCGCAATCCGGACAAGCATGTTGCGCGCAGGTGCAATGACGAAGGGTTCGTACTGCCACGCCACAACGCCAACGGCGACGAGGGATGCAAGGACCAACAGCGATGCCCTCAGCCTGCGGAAGCGCGCCGCCCTCGGTCCACCAGGCAGGAATGCCGGTGGATCGATTAACCGGTCCCACCACGCCCATGGACTAGTCACTCGCGGGTATCGTGCCGAGGCCAACGGCGTACCTGCAATTGTCGAAGGAACAAGCACCACACGTCCGAAAGGCGATACCGGCGCGCCCACCACAGAACCTGTTCGAGGCGGATCCACAGCAGCACCTTCAGGGTCACCGAGCGACTTGCGCCGCCTGCGATCAATCCCAACTGATCCATCCGTGGAGGCCCACGTCCTACCACGTTCAAGATCGCCGGTCGGTTGCCGGACACTGGTTTCCCGGGCATCCGCATCCCACGTACCCCGGTCACGCCAACCCGTGCCCATCATCCGGTCATACAAATCGCGGCCCGCTCCGAGGGTCGCCCGCCAGCCCTGAAGCGAAAACGATGATGCTCGATGGGCGAGTGGCAACACGAACCGGACCACGATGGCCTCGGGCCGCGCATCTCCCGGCGAAAGAGTGGCACCTCTTGCGCCCATCGGCAACCGGATGGGGTTGATCGGTTCCCCAAGTGTCTCGACCAACATCGAAGCCGCGCGGGCAACAGGTATGCGTCGAAACTCTTGCAACGTCGCCGGATCCATGCGCGTCGGCAATGCCGCGTCGGTGAGGACTAACCTGACTTCGTGCGACAACGGAATGCGATCGGTCTCGATTTCCACTTCCCAGCGGCGATCGCTCCGCACGTGGCCAACGCTTAGTCCAGTCGGGATCTCTGGTACGGCCCGGACACCATCGGCTTCGACTGCGTACAACTGGCACGGTGGCAACTGCGCCACAAATGCGAATGGTTGTGACGTCGCCTCCACAAGAACAACGGTGAAGCCGAACGCGTCAAGGTCGTGCCGGCGACGCACCCGTGACCGGATGGCCTGGCAGCCAGCCCGAACTGCCCGCCCCACTGCAGTCGCAGGATCGATATTCGCAACCGCGAGCTCATCGCGAGCGGCATCATAGAACGCCTGTGCGACTCCCGATGGAACCCCGTGAACAAGCGCAAGAAACGGCCCACGACGTCCGGTCCCCGGCGATACGAACGCACTTCGCGGCCCTTGTCCGGTCGATAATTCCAGCAACGGAACCGTCGCGACATCAAGTGCGCCACCACCATCACACGGAATTCGAACCGTGCCGTCGGCACTTACGCGAACCTCGTCATTCTCGGTCTCTGATGACGATTTACCGGAGGGTGCATTCTTCTCGGCACGCGCGGAGCCGGAGGCCTCTCTTCCTCGATCCTGGCGCATGACCGACCCATCGCCACCACCGCGGTCGTCCCGACCACTTCGCGCCACGTCTCTACCGGACGAAACCGGGTTGAGATCAGTGATCCCCGGGCGAACGCCGGGACGAAGGTCCGGATCATCAGCCCCACGTCGTCGGTCCATCGCAGGGCGATTGTAGCCCTCGTATCTATGTTTCTGGAACGTCGACCAGGCACCGAAGAAAGTTTGAGCCCGTCGAGCAACCACTAGCCAAGATGCGAACATGTGTCCAATTCTGAGCCGGTATACTGGAAGGAAATCGAACACCTGTTCGTGTTTGCGGTTCCATTTTGGCCGTGCAGGTCGTATCCGGCGCGGGCTTGTTCAGGAGTTGGCCATGGTCGTCGGTCTCAGCGAAAAGCAACACCAGATCCTCGAGTTCATCGGCAGTCATATCCGGGAACACCGTCGCCCACCTACGAACCGGGAAATCGGCAAGAAGATGGATATCGGTTCAACGGGACACATCGATTACCACTTGACCGCCTTGGACAAGAAGGGATTTCTCGTCCGCGATCCGAACACCGCGCGTGGCGTTCGCCTCACCCCTGAGGGGGAGATGGCCCTCGGGATCGTGTCGGCCAGCAATGATTCGGACAATCTCTCCGGAAGGGCTCCGATTGATTTCGATCGTTCGCGGTCGACGGTCCGCGTTCCAATCCACGGTCGGATCGCGGCTGGCGCCCCCATTGAGGCAATCTCCGACCCGTCAGACGTGATCGAAGTGGGCCTCGACATCGCCGATGACACCTCGTACGCCCTTCGGGTCCGCGGACAGTCGATGGTCGATGACCTCATCGCTGACGGCGACATTGTGATCATCCGACCAGGTTCCACCGCCTCAAACGGTGACACCGTGGTCGCCCTCATCACCAACGGTTCCAGCGAGAAAGGCGAAGCAACGCTCAAGCGCTTCTACCGCGAGGGCAACCTTGTCCGGTTGCAACCGGCAAACCAGACAATGGAACCCATCTACGTGCGGTCTGAAGACCTGGTCGTACAAGGGAAAGTCGTCGCACTCATCCGTCGCATCTGATCCGGCTGACGTGCCTATCACTGGGGTGGCGAGACCAATTGTGAACTCACGACGCCAGTGAAGAGCGTCCTATCCAATTACACCCGCACCATCAGTCGCATGACACACGAAAACCCGTGGAATTAGCCCGGTTTCGGTGCGGTACTCAGCTGCTATCTGCTCCACGTATGAAGCCACGGCCTCGGGCTTGACCAAGGCGACGATGCACCCGCCAAACCCGGCCCCAGTCATGCGTGCCCCAAACACACCTGCCCTTGATCGCGAGAGGTCAACCAAGAAGTCGAGTTCCGGAACCGTCACCTCGAAATCGTCTCGAAGGCTGTCATGGCTGGCGTACATCAGTCTCCCGACCTCGGGGAGGTCACCACGCCGGAATGCCTCGCCGGCATTGATGACGCGCGCGTTCTCGGTGACAACGTGCCGTGCCCGTTTGGCGACTACCTGGGCAAGTTCATTCGCATGGGCCTGGAATTGAACCTCACTAACATCCCTCAGGGCGCGAACACTGGGATAAACCGTCGCAAAGTGCGCGGAGGCATCTTCACACTCGGCCCGTCGGTCGTTATATGCCGATCCCACAAGCCCACGGGTCACTGCGGTATCCGTCACCACGACGGCAACATCGGACCCCAGAGGGACCAGGGTCGTTTCAAGCGACCGGCAGTCCAGCAGCATCGCGTGGCCCGCACGCCCGACCGCCGAGATTGCCTGGTCCATGATCCCGCACGACACGCCGACAAACTCACGTTCCGCGCGCTGACCCATCTTTGCAACCTCAAACGGCGCCAAACCAAGCCCGAAAAGCGAATTCAATGCCGTCAGGGTCGCAACCTCTACCGCCGCCGAAGAGGAAAGCCCGGCACCTTGGGGGACGTCCCCGACGATGGCCATGTCGAACCCACCCACGATCGCACCACTATCCAGCAAAATGCGCACGACCCCACGTTCGTAGTTACTCCACGGCTGGGCCGGATCGTGCGCGACATCATCGAGACTGAACTCTGAATGCGCGTGATAGTTCACCGAAACCAGTCGGACTAGCCGGTCAGTTCGCCGGCGCACTGCCACGCGCACCTCACGGTCGATGGCCATCGGCATGACGAACCCGTCGTTGTAATCCGTGTGCTCGCCAATTAGGTTCACGCGGCCCGGGGCGCGCGCGATCAGGTCTGGCGGCGATCCGAACGCTGCGCCAAATGCCTCACGGAATGCCTCCACGGTGGGTAGTCTCGTCATAACCGCCTCCATTCGTCCTGGTTCGTGCCTCGCTTCAACGTGAACCTCGGCAGCTGGGCAATGAGTTAGCAATGACCGTCACTTTTCGGCAACACCCGTGGTGCGCCACAACGGAACCGCCGCAAGATCCGGCACACCGTGTGGCAATACGGCGCGCAGCGCGGCAGCCGTTTCCTCGGGCAGGGTGTCGTTGATGAAGGTCCCGGCACTCGTTTCCACGGAAGCAAGGTACTTCAGTTTCACTGGGGTCCGGTGCGGCGGGTAGAACTCCAGGTGGAGGTGAAAACTGCTGGCATCCACGTCACCGCACGGCGCCTGATGAACAGCCATCAGGTAGGGCATCGAGAAGTTCCATAGGTTGTCGTATTTCAGAAGAACTGCCTTGATCGCCTCCGCAAGCGCGTACCGTTCATCCTCGGTGAGATTGGCAAGAGACAGCACGTGTGCCTTTGCGAAGACGTGCACCTCATATGGCCAACGCGCAGAGAACGGCACGAACGCCACCCAGCATGTGTTCTCCCAGATCACTCGTCGGCCGTCTCGGAGCTCCTCCTCAACGACATCGCAGAACAGGCACGAACCCGTCGCCTCACGGTGAGCCTGCCCCGACGCGAACTCCTGGGCAATCTTCGGCGGCACGAACGGGAACGCGTAGATTTGACCGTGCGGGTGCGTCAAGGTCACACCGATGATTGCTCCCTTGTTTTCGAAGGGCATGACGTACTCGACGTCATCACGCGAAGCGAGGTCAACCGACCGGTCAGTCCAGACTTGGATCAGTCGGTCGATCTGGTCAACTGACCGGTCGGCGAGCGTACTGTCATGATCCGAGGTGTAGAGAACCACCTCACAGACCCCGTTTGCCGGAGCAACTGGGTAGAGGTCCGTTCCCACGATTGCGGCTTCCGGCGCGACCGGATGCAGCGACGGAAACCGATTCTCGAAGACCACGATGTCATACGCCGCAGCCGGCACCTCGGTCGGGACTAATGCATCGGGCAGTGTCGGACAGAGCGGGCAGTAATCACGCGGTGGCAGGAACGTGCGATCCTGGCGGTGCGTCGCGGTGATGACCCATTCACGCAGGATCGGGTTCCATCTCCGTTCAGACACCGGATCGCTCCCCATCGTGTACCGGTCGACTGGTGGCCCTTGGTTCAGGGAACCGGTAGTAGGTCAGCCGCCTCCCGTCAGGCATGCGGACCTCTTCGCGGGTAAAGGTAGTCGACGCCTCAACCCGTTCTCGTACGCGGGCCTTCTTGGGTGGGTCCGAACGTTCCGGGTTGGCAAGTGGGACGGCACGTTCCGCGTTCATCGAATGTGATCGTACGGTTTGGGCCTCTCATCCGGTTGCGACCAGTTCCACGCCACCACGTTCACTTGCAAATGCCCTGACATCGATCTGGCAGGTACCGTGTTGGACACAGGAGGCGAGGATCCGGGAGTGTCCACTCGCATGAACCAAGCCGGGATCACCAAGAGGGCCGGGCTACGCATGACCACCGGCCTTCTGGGGTTACTTGCCGGGGCGTGCGCCTCGCCTTCGCCACACCCCACACCCGCACCGACCTCCAGGCCGGAACTGCGTCGTGACGTGCCGGCTCGGCCACGACCAAGTGCGGGAACGATCACCATGGGCGTCGCCAGCGACGCCCAGACAATGCAGCCACTACTTGCACGTGACACCGCGTCCGCGTCGTTCATTGCGACGCACTACAACGCACCATTGATGCGCCGCAACCCTGAGACCCTGGACTGGGACCCCACCTACGGGACCGCTGCGGGGGTGGTGATCGGGAATGGGGGCAAGACACTTCGCTTCACGCTCAAGCCGGGACTTCAATGGAGCGACGGCAAACCACTGACCGTCCACGACTACCGGTACACCTACGCGAGGATTTCCGACCCAAGTACCGGCTACCCATACCGCGACTTGTTCCGGTCATTCGAGGCGGTCACCACGCCGGATGACGAAACCCTTGAGGTGACCTTGCGTGAACCGTTTTGCCCCGCTCTCGACTACGCCGTCCTCAACCCAATCCCGCAGCACGTGTTCGGCGATTCCCCCCTTGACGCGCACTCGGCGAGCGTGAAGCCGACGGTCGGCTCCGGGGCTTTCGTCCTGTCATCATGGACGCGCGATCAGGAGGCAGTCTTCGTCGCCAACGACCGGTTCTACCTCGGGCGACCTCCAGTGGACCGCCTCGTCTTCCGCCTGGCCCGCGACGCCGACGACGCCTTTTCACTCCTCCGGACCGGGGAAATCGATCATGCCGTCCTGCAAGCATCCGATTGGGACGTCGCGTCCCGCACACCCGGGATCCGAGCGGTCGGGTACTACCCGCCGACCGCCGCATGGACCTACATCGGGTTCAACCTCCGCAGACCGGCGCTGACTGACCTGCGTGTCCGAAAGGCGCTCGCACATGCGATCGATCGGACACGCATGGTTGAGACAATCCGTCAGAACCATGCACGCCTGATTGACAGCATCGTCGCTTCGGCTTCATGGGCTTCGACCCCGGATGTCACCCGGTGCCCATTTGATGTGGCGCAAGCGCGTCAGTTATTGGATGAAGCCGGCTGGCAAACACCCGAAGGACAACCGGAAGTCATAAGGACAAAAGACGGTGTTCCCCTCTTGCTGCGCCTCCATTACAACTCGGGCAATCGCGAACGCGAACAGATCGCAACCATGACCCGTGACTTTGCGCGTGCCGTCGGTGTTCAGATCGAATGCATCGCTGAGGAGTGGGCGCCGTTCCTCAACCGCGTCAATGGCAACCACGATGTCGACCTCTACATTCTCGGGTGGTCATCACCAGTCGAACCACACGGCACATCACCGATCTGGATGACCGGCGGTGCACAGAATGCGTCCGGGTACACGAACACCCAAGTTGACACCCTATTCGGTCAGGCGACCGCGGTGAATGGATGCCGCCAGGACGAGCGCCAGCGCCTCTACGCGGAATTGCAGAGGAAGATCACCGCCGACGTGCCATGCATCTTTCTCTGGGAAAACGAGAGCCTGAGTGCCTACGCCGACCGACTGAGCGTCAACCCGTTGACCCGCCTCGGCTATGACTACCGACCATGGGAGTGGCGTCCCCGCCCGGCGCCATAGACCGGCCGAAGCAGTTCGCGGCCGGGAATGTTGACCTGCAACCCCTCCGGCCGGTATCTTTCTAAGGTTACGGGGCGTTCGTGGCTATCCTGTCGTAGGTGGCACTCGTTCCGACTTCTGATCGCGGAGAGACTGCCGTGTACGCAATCGTCGCCACCGGTGGAAAGCAATATCGGGTCCAGCCGGGGCAGGTTCTTGATGTAGAGCTGCTTGAGGCCCCCGAAGGCACACGCATCGACCTAGGCGATGTGCTCATGATCAACTCTGGTGAACACGTCACCGTTGGTCATCCGCACGTCGCTGGTGCCCGCTGTGTCGTGGACGTCCTTGGTCGTACCAAGGGCAAGAAAATCATCGTATTCAAGTACAAGGCAAAGGTGAGGTACCGTCGCAAGACCGGACATCGCCAGAAATACAGTCGCGTCATCGTCCGCGAAATCGTCGCCGCCTGACGCCAACCGAACCCAAGGAGCTAACGATGGCACATAAGAAGGGCGTCGGCAGTTCGCGGAATGGCCGCGACAGCAACCCTAAGTACCTTGGCGTAAAGCGCTACGACGGCGAGGCCGTCTTGGCGGGTTCGATTCTGGTGCGTCAGCGCGGCACCAAGTTCAAGCCAGGCAAGAATGTTGGCGTCGGCCGTGACTACACCCTCTATGCGCTCGTCAGCGGTAAGGTGAAGTGGCAGCCGTTCTCCTCCGAACGCAAGATGGTCACTATCCTGGCGGAGTGATCTCGGGCAGCGCCGGACAGGGTGGTTTGATGCCCTGTTCGAGCGCATGGGCCGCTAGCTCATCTGGGAGAGCGCAGCATTCGCATTGCTGAGGTACGGGGTTCGAGTCCCCGGCGGTCCACCAGCAACGATCAGGGAAGCGGCTTTAACCACTTCCCTTTCTGTTTCAGGCCCACATCCGATCAGTTGGTATCACCAATTGACCCGGACGTTTCGACATCCGCACTCACCGGTTCATCAGTACCGCCCACCACAGCGACCACATCCTCACCAGCAACCTGAGTGGTTCCCTCAGGAACGTGCCTCACCTGCGACGTGCCCCGGGGCGCTTCGGGGTCCATCGGAAGCACATCTCCGGGCCGGACAATCGACCACCCATCTCCCGCGCGTGGCACATCGGTCCAGTCATCACCGTCATTCCCCCTCCGGTCACCCGGTCGGCTCGGTCGCTGACTACTTGGCTGCCCTCCCGACCACCCCGGTCGTCCCCGCCCATCGCGTCCCCCACTAGGCGTCGCAGCCACAAGGCCCGATCTTCCGTCGCTCCGCGGCGGGGCCTCTGGCGCGGTTGGTGGCGCGTTAAGAAGGAACTCCATTTCACCATCACTCCAGATCATCACCCGGCTGATTCGCGCTAACGACGGTACTTGGCGCCCGGCGCGACGCTGATCAAAAAGGTGCTGAAGGATGCGTGCCTCGTGCTTATGTGCCGCGAGGTACGAATCAACCGCCTCGACCCCGCGGATCATAGGTAGTTCGTGATCAACCTCACGCAACCGCGCACCGGTCAGATTGGCCACCATCGTCCTTGCCATCGGCATATGTTCCCTTCAAGACCCGCACGCATGAATGACCAACTCACCTTGTACTGTCACCCGCAGGATCATCAATTCCTATCGGTAGACCTAGTTGCTTCATCCCATCAAATTCAGCTCGAGGCGGGCTCCGTCTGCCCACGCGCGTATTCTTAGGCACGACGCGCATGCCACTGCGTCCAACACCAACGAATTCACCGTCAACGAAGTCCACCTGATACGCCTCCGGCGCGTCACGCTTGGGCCCAGCACCGTCAAACAGTTGCCCTTCCGCTATCGCGGTCACGACGCCCGAAGCACCGTTGTCTGGTTCAAGTGAGACCCCGATGACAGGGAGGTCGCCAGGAGCGGGTAGAACCTCGCCAGTCAGATCAACTGAAGCATCCGGGGCGGCCGGCAACGCTCGATAGTCAGCGGCCGAAATATCCCCACCGGGCCGGACGACGGCAGCCTCCGAATCACGTTCACGATGGTCAATATCCAGCGAACCGTCCCGTTCCGAACTTGGGAATACATCAACGGCAACATCATCCGGCGAGACCTCGGGAGCCTCCGGAACCTCATCCGACCAATCTGGCAATCCAAACTGGCGTGGTCGTCTGAGGAGCTGGGTCATCGTTCGCCGGACGACCGCATCTGATTGCCCGGCAAGTTCGGTCGTATCCCCAAGGATGTCGTCCCACTGCCCAAGATACCCCTTGAAGGCATCGACATCACCTGCAACCAAGATCGGACGCAAGCCTCGCGCGAAATCGCGCACTTGCCCGGACTGCCCGTCGCGTACCCCGTCGGTCATCACGGCTACGACCATGGTACCCGCCGCCTCGTCCTAACCGAGGCGCAATGGCGTGCCCCACCCGACTGGCACACTTGCCACATGAACGCTCCCTCCCCGACACCGGACCACACGAACGCTGAACGCTTGGCCGCCGCCAATCTGGCTGCAGGGGCGGTCAAGGATGGGATGGTGATCGGGTTCGGTACGGGTCGGGCCGCCGAGGCCGTCCTGACGGTCCTTGCCCGACGCGTCTATGAAGGCCTGAAGGTTTCCGGCGTCCCGACGTCGATTGCGACCGAGGCCCACGCGCGCGCCCTCGGACTACCTCTCACCGACTTGGGTGCGCACCCTTCTCTCGACCTGACCATCGACGGCGCCGATGAGGTCGATCCAGCCCGCAACCTCATCAAGGGCGGCGGCGCGGCACTCTTTCGCGAAAAGGTTCTGGCGGCCGCCAGCGACCGCCTGATCATCGTGGCCGACTCCACCAAGCTAGTCACCCGCCTCGGGTCGACCCGGGGCATCCCCGTCGAGGTCCTGCCGTTCGCAACCGGCGCGTGCATCCGTCAGATTGCCGAAATGGGTGGCGAAGCCATTGTCCGCACGAAGAACGAATCTCCCGTCGTCACCGACAACGGTAACTGGGTGCTCGACGTGACGTTTGACGCCGAGGCCATGGCAAATCCTCGAGCCTTGGACACAGCAATGCGAGCCGTACCCGGGGTCATCATCACAGGCCTCTTCTGGTCATTCGACGCGACCGTCGTTGTCGGGATCCAAGGGGGAACCGAGGTCCTCGGTCCTCGGCTTTAGTGCCCGTTATTCAAATGCCGATGGCGCCTGCAACGTTCTGAGCAATAACGGACCTCGTCCCACACGGTCAGCCATTTCTTGCGCCATTCAAACGGCCGCCCACACGTGAGACACACCTTGGTTGGCAACTGTCCCTTCCGTCTCGCGGCGGGAAGGGTCTGATGACGGTTTCTCACCTGTCCCCACCAGTCAGATCGAGTGTCAGCTGCGGCGAATTCGTAATTGGCGCCCGGTCGTGAGTTGCCTGTGGGGCCACGGCCCTGGATGATCTTCCGCGCAACGGCACCGATGATTGCTTGCGGCTCCCGTGCCTGATCAAGATCGCACGGGCCTCGGAACGAAAGGCATCACCACGACGCACGGCCCAGACGCGTTCGCGTGCTCGCCGCGCCGCGACTTCGTGGCCGACAATCGGCGAGGGATAGTCGGTACCGATCACGCACGAGACGAGTTTCTGCATGTCCTCGGGCATCCGCCACGGTTCATGGATGAAGCTGCCGGGAACCCCGCGCAATTCCGGGATCCATCGGCGAATGAACGTTCCTTCGGGATCCTGATCGGTCGATTGCTTCACGGGGTTGTAAATGCGGACCGTATTCGTTCCCGTCGTACCACTTTGCATCTGCATTTGTGGCCAATGAATGCCGGGCTCATAGTCAGTGAAAAGCCTCGCCAAATGCAGACCGGTCTCGCGCCAGTGCAACCACAATTGGTAGGACGCAAACGCCACGAGCATTGCGCGCATGCGGAAATTAATCCATCCGGTCGAGGCAAGTGATCGCATGCATGCATCGACAAACGGGAACCCCGTGCGACCCGCCGCCCACGCCCGAAAGAGCGTCTGGTCGAACTCATTCTCACGGAGACCGTCATAGGCCCGATGGAGGTTTGCAAACTCCAGGGAAGGGGAAGCCTCGAGTTTCTGGATGAAGTGGCAGTGCCAATGGAGACGCCCGATGTATGCCCGAAGTGCCGTGGCCTGGGCGCCTCGGACTTCCGCCGCCATGGCTTTCACCTGGGCCAGCCTTCCCCACGTCGCCTGCGCCACTTCGCGCATCGAAAGAGTGCCGTACGCAAGGTGCGCGGATAGACGGGAGCAGGCCGTGTCCGCGGTCAACGGACTCGACATCTCGCGGTGGTAGGTTGCGCCACGATCATTCAGGAACGAGCTCAATAGGTCAAGCCCGGCTGAGCGTCCACCTGGCTGCCTCCCGGGACAATCGTCCGGCGCGAGACCAAGATCGGAGACACCCGGTATCGAACCCGGGTCAAGGCCTGGCAGGGACCGGACCGCCGCGGGCGCTGGAAAAATCGGTGCGCGCATCTTGCGATCCCAACGGGATGCCCAACCATCACGCGTTCTGCGTGGACGCTCCACCCCGGACTGAGGAAACTCGTGCCACGGAACCGCACGGCCACGCGTCCACGCCGCAACTTCCTTGTCGCGCGAGTACGTCCACCCGTTCCCAGTCTCCTCATGCGACCAGATCCCGGATATGCCTACCTGCCGGTGCAACCGATCCAGGAGCGAGACGGTGTCACCGATCCGGATGACCAGCGTGCCCCCCATCGACAGGAGGTCATGCCTCAACTCCTGAAGCGACTCCTGGACGAAGAGCCACTGGCGGGCGGACGCGCAGGTTTGCGCCCACAGGTCCGGTTCGGCGATGTAGAGGCAGACTACCGGGGCCCCGGTTGCAACCGCAGCAATGAGAGGATGGTGGTCGACGATCCTCAGATCACGCTTGAACCAGACCACCTCCACCATGCGGATTCCCTCAACTCGGCCACAGCATCGCAGGGATGGGGAAGCACTGGCGTCCGGGACGAGTCCCCTCGTATCGCAACCCCGTACGCTTTGCCAATGAATCCTCCTGAAGACTCCGTTGGATCTTCACTACGCCGCGCCGTCGTGATCGGTGCCGGACCAGCCGGACTGTCCGCAGCCTCCCGCCTCGCGCTCGCAGGAGTCGATGTGACGGTCCTTGAAAAGAGCCGTGGCATCGGCGGGAGGGTTGCAACTCGGCGAACACGGGACGGACTTGCATTCGACCACGGGGCACAATTCGTCACTGCACGCGGCGCCTCGTTCGGCGCATTCCTGCAGGGGGCGTCCGAGATCGGATGTGCGTCGGAATGGAACCCGATCACCGATCCGTCCCGGTTCCGTATCGCCACCGGCTCGACCGACCCCGCCTTGTCGGGACCAGCTTCACACTGGTTTGTTGGAACCCCCGGGATGTCCTCGCTGTTCAAGAACCTCGCTGCCGGATTGACGATCCGAACCGAGGTGACCGTGACGCGGGTGGACCTGACCGAACACGAGGTCTGGGTAGACGCCATCGAGTCCGAACACGGTCCACACCGTAGGGGCCCATTCGACGCGGCGATCATTGCTATTCCGGCAGCCCAAGCCAGTGCTGTTGCCGGGCACCTTGACGGTGTCGCCGCTTCACTCGCAAGGGTTGTCATCACTCCATGCTGGGCACTGATGCTGGCCTTCTCTGGCGACCTGCAGATGCCATCGGACGTGCTCCGTCGGTCCGAAGGCCCAATCGCATGGGTTGCTCGAAATACGTCCAAGCCCGGGCGCGCGTCGGACATCACCACACTCGTCGTCCACGCATCGCCGGAATGGACCCGGGAGCATCTTGAAGTCGATCCCGATACCGTCGCCACTCAGCTGTTCGACGCGCTGCCGTCGGTCGTTGGAAGGACATTGCCCGATCCGCAACACGCTGTCTCCCACCGGTGGCGGTACGCCCAGACCGCGGTGCCCCTTGCCGCGCCGTTTCTCGAAGCGGTCAACGGGCGTGTCCTCATCGGGGGTGACTGGGCGACCGGGGCCCGAGTCGAAGCGGCATGGGACAGTGGCGAAGCGATGGCCTCACGCCTGCTCGGCGAGTAAGCCCAATCCTCGCGCTTTGGGCCTAACCCTGCATGTACGCCAGGATGCCACCCATGAGCACACAGTTCAGGATGTCGTTCCCAACCTCCAGCGCCCACACGCCGAACCCATGCCCACCGAACAGGCGGTGGCCCAACGGGGCAGTTGCAGTGAACCCCACCCCGGCAACGAGGCCTACGATAA
Source organism: Thermoflexus hugenholtzii JAD2 (assembly GCA_945907765.1). Taxonomy (GTDB): domain Bacteria; phylum Chloroflexota; class UBA11872; order UBA12225; family UBA12225; genus UBA12225. The sequence goes on from CAMDTO010000027.1 coordinate 14,365, forward strand.
GTCCATCAACGACCCCGAATGACGTCGCACTCCCGGCGCGCATCGCCAGATTGATCACCACCGCCATTGCGGCCGCCTGAACGATCTGTGCGACGAAGGTAGACCCAAAGACGACCCCCATGGACAGGTTGCCACCGGGGTTCGTGGTCGATCCCGGTTCGTGACCCATAAGACGCCACCATAGTGGGAAGAAGGTCTTCGGTCCGAACCACAACCCACCGGAAACCGTTCCCACAACGCCGGCAACAACGACGCCGATCCAATTGATTCCGTCAAGCATTCGCACCACTCCGACCGTTGCAATCGCCGCCCCTCACGGGAGGTGCGCCGTATCGACGATTGGGAAACGACCGGGACCAACTCATGGTTTCCTTACAGAACCTCCGTCCGTTAGGTGAGGCCATCCAGGAACGCCTCGGCCTCCGCGACGACCGCGGCGCGTCGACCGGCATCCCACGTGCTGAGGGTGCGCAATGGCATCGCCATGCGTGGATTTCCCTTCAGCAAAGCCTCGTTCCGGATGAGAAAGGCCCAATACAGGTAGTTGAAAGGACACGCCGTCGGCCCGGTCCGCGCCTTGACGTCGTACGCGCAACCGCCGCAATAGTCCGACATGCGGTCGATGTACGCACCCGACGCCGCATACGGTTTCGTCGCGATGATCCCACCATCAGCCCACGTTGCCATTCCGTGCGTGTTGGGCAACTCGACCCACTCGAAGGCGTCGGCGAAGACTGCGAGGTACCACGCCTCAACCTCGCTTGGCCTCACCCCGGCCAGCAGCGCGAAGTTACCAGTGACCATCAGCCGCTGGATGTGGTGCGCATACGCGTGGCGACGCACCTGGGTCACCGAGTCGGCGAGGCACCTCATCCGCGTCTCTGCGGTCCAGTAGAAGGCCGGCAAAGTGCGTGTCGCACCAAGGGCATTCGACTCGGCGTAGCCCGGGCCAAGGTGCCAGTACATCCCGCGGATGTACTCTCGCCAACCGAGCACCTGTCGTACGAAACCCTCCACGGCATTCAGGGGCGCGCGTCCGGCGCGGTATTCCGCCTCGGCCACAACGCAGACCTCGCGCGGCAACAGGAGGCCAATGTTGAGGTACGGTGAGATCGTCGAGTGGAACAAGAACGGCGCGCCATGGCGCATCGCATCCTGGTAGTCACCAAACGACGGCAGGCAGGTCCGCAGAAAGTCGTCAAGGACGACCAATGCCCCTTGACGGGTAACCGCCCACCCGAACGGCTCGAGGTCGCCAAATCCGTCCGGGAACCGACCGGCGACGAGGTCGATCACCTCACGAGTCGGCGTGTCAGGCGCCGGTCGAGGCCTGGCCGGGATCGGCATCCGTGACGGCAACGCGCGCCGGTTCTCCGCGTCGAGGTTCCACTGCCCCCCGACCGGGTAGGCACCGTCCATCAGTATGCCCGCCTCACGCCGTATCTCCCGGTAGAAGAACTCCATCCGGTACGTCTTCCGACCGCTCGCCCACTGGTCAAAGCGCGCGTGCGACGCGAAGAACCGGTCGTCCTCGCGCACCTCGACTGGCACGCCGAGGGATGCCTCCCACGATTCAATCATCTGGCGGACGCGCCATTCACCGGCTTCGGTCACGATGACGCGCGTGGCTCCATGCCGCCCAACGGCCCGCGCAACCTCTCCGGTAAACGTGCCCGTGTTGGCCGGGTCATCAAGCCGGACGTAGTCGACCCGGATGCCTTCAGCGCGCAACGCTTCCGCGAAATGGCGCATCGCCGCGAGGATGAACGCTACCTTCTGTCGGTGGTGAGGCACGTAGGTCGCTTCTTCCTGCACCTCAACCATCAGGACGACTTGCGATGTGTCGCCTGGACGAAGGTCGGAAAGGGAGGAAACGCCCCGCGTGAGCTGGTCCCCAAGGACGAGGCGGACAGTAGTCATACCCAAAGTATCGACCATTTCCACACCATGCAGGGACGCAAGACTTCAAGGACGGCGGAAAACTGATCCCACGTCTCCGGCCTATCACTCAAGGGCCGAGCCACAGCCTCGCCTCCATCTGAGACGGCTGCATCCGCTTCCGATGCCTCACCATTGGTATTCGGCATCACCGTTGAGTCGAATTCAACCGTCCAGAAGTCCCGAACTGAAGGTGCTTGGTTCGGCAACCGCCGACAGCCCGCGAGCGTGAAGTGCAGCCGCCAACCCACCCCCGGTCAGGCGTCCCAAATACAATTCCCATCCCAAAGGCCCAGGTAGAAGTGATGTCGCGACGCGACAGCCGGTGAATGACGGCCTCAACGGTCCGGTCGACCATGGTGGCGTCCCGGGAGACGCCTTGGCGCTTCAGCCGCCATGGCACCGGCGCAGCGGCTTTCGGGACGCTATCGATACCCCATGCACCTCGAAAATACTTGAATGGCTCGGTCGTGAAGGCCTCACGAGCCTCTGGCGTGCCACGGGCACTGGGCATCAATCCTGACCTGAAACTAGCGTTCCACCGCACGTCACGGGTACCGTGTCTCATTACCATGACAGCACGACATCGCTTCTTGATACTGCACGGTCCCAATCTCAACCTTCTCGGAACGCGGGAGCCAGGGATTTACGGTTCCGTTACCATGCACGACATCGACGAACACCTCCGGGGTCTCGCGGTGGAGCTTGGTGTTGATGTGAAGTGCCATCAATCCAATCACGAAGGTGCCCTGATCGACCTGATGCATGGTGCGATCGGCCATGTCGATGGGTGTGTCATCAATGCCGGGGCCTACACCCATACCAGCATTGCCCTGCATGACTGCATCAAGGCGGTGCCGTACCCCACCATCGAGGTGCACCTTTCCAACATCCACGCACGGGAGCCCTTCCGGCATGTCTCGCGCCTTGGTCCAGCCGTTCGCGCCTCGATTGCCGGGTTCGGATGGCGCAGCTACACGGCCGCACTGCGTGCACTGGTGGAGCAGCTGCGTGAGGCCGACGCCTGATACCAGGGTGTCCTCGCGCAGCAATCCGGGTCGGTTACTCCCCTGTCCATCCGTACCGTTCACGCAGGATGCGTTGCAGATCAGGCGGTTGCCACCCGGCCGGTTTGAGCCACTTGCCGTCCGCCCGGCGCGAACCACCACGTTTGGCCATGTTCGACCGATGAACTTCCTCAAAGAAGGGCTCGATGTCGATGCCAAGGGAGACCGCCGCGCCGTAGGTGACGTAAAGGAGGTCGCAAAGTGCGTCGATCGTGCCTACGAGGTCACGGGCACGCGCAGCCTCCGCGAATTCGGCTGCCTCTTCCTCGATCAGCCGGATCCGAAGTTCGGCCGGAAAGTTGCCCTCGTCCAGACCCCGCGGGGCACCAAGTTCGAACGCCTCGTGGAACTCCCTGACCTGCCGTTGCGCCTCGTTCATGGGTCCATCTCTCCATCTATCACCGGCCCTTTGGCCTCAATTCGGACACTGCACCGTTGCAACGAATGGCACCTTGACCGTGCCCCGAACACCGGGGACATCTGGGCAAGTCCGGCATCGGTACCATGACCGTAACGACTACAAGGGGACGCGCCCGAAAGCGTCAAGGATCCACCGAAATGACGACATCGTCGACACCCGCGGGCACATCGGAACTCGCAAACCTCGATAGCCTCTACAGCCAGATCGCCGCCCCGCTTCCACCAGTCCAGTTCACTGGAGCGACGGGTGCGCGGTACAACATGGGCGCCGGCCAACCCGATCCCGCCTCCCTCCCCAAGATGGAGCTGATTGAAACCCTTGAGGGCATCTTCTCCGGACCTGAAGGTGATCTTGCCCTGATGTACGGGGACGCCGCCGGCTTCATCGGCCTGCGCGAGGTCCTAGCCGCCAAACTCAAGAGGTGGGAAGGCATTGAGACCAACCCCAAGGAATTGCTGATTGTCAATGGGTCGAACCACGGCCTGGCAACCGTCGCCCAAGCGTTCCTGAACGTCGGCGACACTGCCATTTGTGAAGCCCCGACTTTCATGGGAGGCCTCCGGCCATTGCGCCAGTTGCAGGCCAAGGTCCACGGCATCCCGCTTGACGACGACGGCATGCGCATCGACATCCTCGAAGCCAAACTCAAGGAACTCGTCGACGCCGGAACGCCAGCAAAACTCGTCTACACCATCCCGAACTTCCACAATCCGGCAGGTGTCAATCTTTCCCTCGCGCGGAGACACCGTCTCGCCGAACTTTCCGACATCTTCAATTTCGTCATCCTGGAGGATGATGCGTACGGGGAACTCCGGTTCAGTGGTGACCACATCCGCGCGATTTACACCATAGCGACCCCGGGCCGGGTCGTTCGGTCGGCGACCCTCTCGAAGATTCTCTCCGCAGGCATGCGTGTCGGCTATCTCCTCGCCCCGGAGCTAGTCATCGCCCGCCTGAACGCGATGAAACTGGATGGTGGTGCCAGTCCATTCACGAACCGTCTCGCGGCTGCCTACTACGCGCAACATGGCGACGCGCATATCCACCAACTGATAGGCATCTACCGGCACAAGCGTGACGCACTTGTCCGTGGGCTAGAGGAAGGCTTCGCCGACTCGCCCGCCCTCAAGCCAGTCTGGCGCATCCCGAACGGCGGCTTCTTCCTGTGGATGAGACTTCCTGATGGCGTCGACCCCGTGAAAGTTGCCAAGGAAGCCGGCGACCGGGGGGTCGCGTACGTCGGCGGGCCGGCCTTTTTCGCCGACGGCAGCGGACGTGAGTACATCCGCCTGGCTTGGAGCATGCTTTCCGAACCGGACCTGGTGACTGCGGGCCACCTCGTGGCCGAAAGCATCAAGGTCGCCGCCCACTCATAACGCAACCCACGGGCAGTGCCTGCAACCACTCCCAGTCTGTTCGTGAAGAGTCGACTGGAACGCAGCAACCGGGACCAACGGAGCATTCCGCGGGTCCCAGTTTGCATCATGCGCGCATCGTGGTCAGGTTTCCGGACTGGTACCGACGCAGGCCGACAGTGAAGATTGATACGGCAACCCCGACCGACGCGACGGTCCCCGCAAGGAGAATCGACGCCCACCCCCAATCCCACTCGTGCAGCAAGCTCACTGGGATGTACGCCACGAACCCCGCCGGAACCACCGTGTAGAGGACTACCTTGACCGCGCCGGTGAAGAGTTTCTCGGGATAGGTCGCAAACGTGATCAGTCCGAAGATCAGTTGATCCGACAACGTCTCGGCACGCCCGGTCCAGAACGCCAGTGAGTTGATGGCAACGGCGTACGAAACAATGATCGTTGTGGCGACTAATGACAGTCCCACAAACGTGACGGCATCCGTCGGCGTCGGCGAAGCAAGAAATGCAAACACCACTACTCCAAACAGGGCATCTCCCCAACCAGAGGGGTCCATTCGGCTCACCAACAGATGCAGAATCACTGGTTTTGGCAACACGAGATAGAAGTCGAGTTCACCACGGGCGATGCGAGAGGCCAAGGTGAACGCACCTCCTGCCACCCCGACAGCCAAGCCGAACGCCGTCGCCCCGATACTCCACACGATCACGATGTCGTGGAACCCATACCCGTCAACACTCGGGAACCGCGTAAAGAAGAGCCACCAGAACACGACCCAGATTGCGTCGTTGATGACCATTCCAAGGACCGCGGAAAAGAATGCACCGCGGTATGCCAGCGCGACCCGGAGGTTTGCCCACACGTAGGCCCCAGTGAACCGCACGACGCTCATCACTCGCGTCACCCGCCCTGGACCGTGACCCGACGTCGCGCCACACCGTATTCCCACCAGACCACGCCCCCCGCCAGCGCCAGTGATCCACCTAACATCGCGAAGAGGCGAGGCACCTCCCCAAGACCGGGCGAAAGAACCAAGCGCGCCGGTCCATGGATCATCGCCGCGAATGGCAATGCCCGCGCGATGGCACCGACGGTGTCCGGAAAGAGGTCGATGGGGATGAGAAGTCCCCCCAGGATCATCGAGACCCGGGTATAGATCAGGTAGATCGAACTCGTGTCCTCGATCCAGAACGCGCCTAATCCAATGCCGAGAACCATCACGAAATCAAGAAGGATGGCCACCAACGACGCCAACAGACCGACAAGCACCGGCACTGGTCCGACCGAAACGGGGCCAACCGACAGCAGCGCAAACACACCTCCAACCATCAGGGCGAAGGCAAATCGAACCATCCGCTCGGCAAGGTAGGCCCCAAAGTGGGCGCTGACGTAACCGCCCGGACGCACGAGTGCGTATGCCAGGTCACCGGTACGAACATCGCTGTCAATCTTCCGTGCGAATGCCACCCGAGAGGTGACGAACGCCTCGGTCAGGACGAGGTACCAGATAACTTGCGCAAGGGTGTACCCGCCCAACGTGTCAGCACCCTGGAACCGAAAGGTCACTTGCCAGAGTTGTGTAAGCACGAACAGGAAAACCGTGAGGATGATGCCCCCGAGCGCAACTTCGCCAAGGTAGGCCATCTGGTCACGCACGTGCACCACAAAATAGGCCTGGATCACGCGCACCCGATATGCCGCATGCCCAACGACACCACGCCCGGCGCGACCCGGGAATGTATTCACGGAACAGCCTCAGACGCGGATGAGGCCTGCCCATAGATCGCAGCAATCACATCCTCCATCGGTGGGTCGGTAATCGTCAGATCGGCAATCTGCATCCTGCCAATCAACCCGGCAAGAACGGTCTCAGCGGGCACCACCGTCGTGTCGACCTGGAACTGCAACCTCAATGGCGTCAACTGCGTGGGGACCACGCCGGGCATGACCGGAAGTTCCCCAGCAAATGGAGAGGAAAGATCGAGCGAAATGGTCTTGCGCCGCACAAAATCACGCCGGAGTGTTTCTATCGTGCCGTCAAATGCCACACGGCCGGTGTGGATCACGATTGCCCGGTCGCAAACCCGTTCAACGTCACCGGCGTCGTGCGAGGTCAGGAAGACCGTGACGCCATCGCGTTGGTTCAATTCCCGGATGATCGATCGCAACTCCTGACGCGCGATCACGTCCAGGCCGATCGTGGGTTCATCAAGGAACAGGATGCGAGGCGAGTGCAAGAGCGACGCCGCGACTTCGCAGCGCATGCGTTCACCGAGGGACAGCGTGCGCACCGGGCGATCAAGCAACCCTTCAAGCCCGAACCGGTCACACAAGGCCCCAGCACGTCGTCGCGCCAGATCGGCATCGAGGTCGTGGATTCGTGTCAGCAGGGTGAAAGAATCCCGCGCGGGAAGGTGGTACCAGAGTTGCGACTTCTGCCCGAACACCGTCGCGATTTCTCGCGACAGCCTACCGTGCTCCAACCACGGAACATGCCCGAGGACCGTTGCCATTCCCGCCGTCGGGTGAAGGATGCCGGTCAGAATCTTGATGGTCGTGCTCTTGCCCGCACCATTTGGCCCGATGAACGCGACTGACTCGCCTGCGTTCACCTGAAAGGTCGTCGGGTGGAGCGCGACGGCTTCAACCATCGGCCGACGGCTCCACAGCCTTCCGAGCCCCCGTAGGGGCAAACTGATATCCGGCCGCTTGAACGTTCTCGTCAGGCCTACAAGGGCAACCGCTATCTCGTTACGCACACCTGTCGCCATTGGCAGTAAATCCTGGGCTCGCGCCTCGGTGCCTGATCCGCAACAACCCGGTCCGCACAACCACCCTGACGCCACGATTTTAGCCCGTTCGTGAGGCATGGACTTCCCGGAACGGCAATATACAATCGTGGCGTGGCCCGAGAAGCACTTGCAGACCTGATCCGGCACGCCGCGACCGTCGCACAGACGAGCGGTTTGCTTCCAAAAGTCTCCCTGCCGGAATTCAGCGTTGAACCGCCGTCTCGACCTGAGCACGGGGACTACGCAACCAATCTGGCCATGCGCCTCGCCCGGGCCGCCCGGATGGCACCATACGCAATCGCCCAGATCCTGGTCTCTTCCATCCCACCGAATGACATGGTGGCAACTGCGGAAGTCGCCGGTGCGGGTTTCATCAACATCACGCTGAAACTCGACTACCTTGGCCGTCGCGTTGCGTCGATCATCGATGAGGCGGGTCACTACGGCAACAACAGTCAGGGTGGGGGTCGCCGGATCCAGGTCGAGTTCGTATCGGCCAACCCAACCGAACGCCTCCACGCGGCAAGTGGACGGGCCGCCTCGTTGGGTGCTGCGCTTGGCAACCTCCTCCGGGCGTCCGGGTGGCACGTCGAACTTGAGTACTACGTCAATGACGCCGGTAGCCGCCTCGCCGCATTCGGCCAGAGCATCCTTGCGCGGTACTTGGCAGCACGGGGCCATATTGGACCTGAAACCGAGGTGCCGAAAGACGGCTATCACGGGACGTTCATCGCCGAGTACGCGCAATCGCTCGCTGCGTCGCTCGGTGACCGCTACGAACGCATGCCAATGGCCGATGCCGTGGCCGAACTTGCCCGCAACGGTGCCGAGCACATGGTCGCGTTGCACCGTGCCGACATGGAAGCGCTTGGCGTGCACTTCAACGTGTGGTTCCGTGAACAGGCCCTGCATGACCGGAACGAGGTCACCGCGATCGTCGAAGAGCTCCGTGATCGCGGGTTCGTGTCGGAGCGGGATGGCGCCGTCTGGTTTTCAAGTACCGCCCTTGGTGACGACCGCGACAATGTGCTCATCCGGAGCAATGGCACACCTGGCTACATGACTTCCGACATTGCCTACCACCGGGATAAGTTTGTCACCCGTGGTTTCGATCAGGTCATCGATATATGGGGGGCCGACCATCAGGGTCATGTCGGACGCATGAAGGCGTCCATGCAGGCCATCGGTATCGATCCCGACCGGTTGACCATCATCCTCCACCAACTTGTGGTCCTGCGCCGTGGCGATGAGATCGTCAAACTGTCCAAGCGCACCGGCAACATCATCGCCCTTTCCGATGTCATCGAAGAGGTAGGCAAGGATGCGTGCCGGTTCTTCTTCCTTGCACGGTCATCTGACAGCCAGATGGACTTCGACCTCGAACTCGCAACGCGTGAAGCCGCCGAGAACCCGGTCTATTACGTGCAATACAGCCATGCACGCACCGCCAGCATCATGCAGCTTGCCGAGGAACGCGGTGTCGCTCACCTCACCGTCGACGGTCCGCCTAGCTACTCGCACCCGGCGGAGATTGCACTGGTCCGTGCGCTGATCCGATATCCGGAGGTGGTTGCCGACGCGGCGACAAACCTCGAGCCACACCGACTCACCTTTCTGGCGCAGGAGATTGCGTCACTCCTCAACGCGTTCTACCGCGACTGCCGCGTCCTCCCGTCCGACCGCCAGCCCGTTGAGGATGCGGTGATTACGGCCCGCCTGACGCTTGTGTCTGCCACCCGTGCCGTTCTCGCCCATGTCCTCGGCCTCATCGGGGTCAGTGCGCCGGAACGCATGGACCGTCTCGACCGACCCGACTAAGTTTGCGGACCCCCCCGCCCCTCGCAACGCTTGGGCGGCGACCAAAAACTGTCCGGGTCAGGGTGGGGAGGCTATGGCGGCGAGACACTGGTCGGACCAGCAGGGGGCATCCCAGCCGGTGAGCGCGCACGTCCGGGGCGGGGTTGACGTGCGGGCGTCGGCCCCCTTGAGGATCGTGCGTCCGAGGCGGAACAAGCCATCCATCGCCTCGCGCGGACGCCATGGCCGGCGTGGGGCGTCCGGGGGATGCGGGGCAGCGGTGGCTCGACGGCGCTG
>CAMDTO010000028.1 GCA_945907765.1 Thermoflexus hugenholtzii JAD2
GATCACTCAGGACAGAGACCGGGCCGGTTTCACCCGTTATCGTGAACGTGGCGCAGGAATGCGCCCGCAAGTGCCTTCGCGCGGTGACGCGTGTCGGAATCAGGGTGGTACCGCGAGAGTTCCCTCTCGTCCCTGAACCGGACGGAGGCGTTTTTTTGTGCCTTCGTCCCCACCGCGACCTCCGGGTCGGCGATGAGCGGCGGGACCTCCCACCAGTTCATGCGCCTCCCCGACCGCGGTCATCACGACACATGTTGGGGACCCACGGCCATGACCACGACGATTGAACCCGCCCAGGACCAGACCAGTGCCCCCCACGGCACCGACATGACGCCCTTGCGCACCCGCCTCTTCCCGGGCCTTGCGAAGCCGGGACTGCCTGGCACGACGCGCTACGGCCAGTCCCTGAGCGGCGCCGACATGACCGCCGAGTTCATGCGCCTCACCGGTGCCGAATACGTCTTCGGAATCCCGGGTGGGGCAAGCCTTCCCCTCAACGACGCACTCACCCACGCACACGGCGATGGTGGTTTCCGCTACATCCTCACCGGGCACGAGCAGGGTGCCGCGTTCGAGGCCGAAGGCTTCGCGGCCGCAACTGGGCGCGCGGGTTGGTGCACCGGCACCTCAGGCCCCGGCGCCACGAACCTGATAACCGGCCTGGCCGATGCCTTCCGCGACAGCCGGCCCGTGATCGCCCTTACCGGCAACACCGCGACCACCGCCGAACCCGAAGCCTTCCAGGCCATCGACATCGTGGCCATCACCCATGGCAAGGCCACCAAGGCCAGTTTCCGCCCCGAACGGGCGGAAGAGGTGCAACCTGCGCTTGTTGCGGCCTACCACACCGCCATGACCGGGCGCCCCGGGTCGGTACTCGTCGACTTCCCCAAGGACATCCAGATCAAGCCATCGGTCATGCGTCCGTGGGAAGAGTTCATCGCCCGCCACGACTGGTCCACGCCACAGGCGTCCGACGACCAGATCAGGCAACTCGCCGACCTTCTCGCAACCGCCGACCGGCCAGTCCTGTACTGCGGTCACGGGTGCGTCATCGACAACGCCACCGAGGCCATCCGGACGCTCTCCCACCGCTACAACATCCCGGTAGTGACGACCGTCCACGGCCTGGGCATCCTCGCCACCGACGACACCAACAACTTCGGCATGATCGGCATGCATGGCACTGTTGTTGCCAATATCGCCCCGTTCCTCGCCGACGTCACCGTTGCCCTTGGTGCCCGCTTCGATGACCGGGTTGTCGGTGCGCGACCGGCGGAGTTCTCCCCGGATTCCACCCTGGTCCATGTCGACATTGACAGCCGGCAACTGAACCGCGTGCGTCCCGTGAACCTGGCCATCCACGCAGGTGTACGCGACACCATCGTCCGAGTCCTGGCAGCCCTTGAGACCCGAACGGTCGCCTCCCGCGATGCCTGGCACGCCCGATTGGCCGAACTGCGCACGGAACTGCCGTTTGCGTCGTACGACGATGCCACCTCCGAGGACCTCTCCCACGAGTGGGTCTATGCCGAGATGACAGCGGCCATCACCGACAACGGTCGCCATATGGACGAAGTCGTCGCCACGTTCGACGTGGGCACCCACCAGATGAAGGGCGCACAGTGGTTCCCGGCGACACAGCCACGTTCGTGGATTACATCGGGTGGCATGGGCAGCATGGCCTGCGCCCTCCCCTTGGCCGTTGGCGCCGCCTACGGACGTCCTGAAGCGACGATCATCGCCTGCGTCGGTGATGGCGGCTTCGTGATGTCTTCTCACGAACTCGACACCATCGGCGCCTACCAGGTTCCGGTCAAGATCATCCTCTTCGACGACGCCGCCCTCGGCATGGTCACCAACTGGCACGGCCTCTTCTTCGAAGGCCGCGACATGACCAGCGAACGCCGTCGTGGTCGGACCGTGAGCAAGGTCGATGTCGCAGCGTACCGCCAGATGATTGTCGAGGGTCTCGACCGCGCCGAGACGGCCGACGACCTCGCCAACGTCCTGGCCGCCGCCACCAACGAACTCGCCCACACCGAGTGGCCACTCTTCACCGCAACCGCCGCCGGATACGGCATTCCCGCAGAACGGGTCCACTCCAAGCAGGCCTTCCGCGAGGCCGTCCGGCGCATGTTCGACATGAGCGGCCCCTACCTGATCCAGGTGATGCTTCCCACCAAGAACCAGGTCTATCCCCTCATGGAGCCAGGCACGACACCCCAGGATCTCGTCTGGAAGGAATCGGCGCCAGGGAGTGGGGTCCGCGTCTACGTCAAGGATGTCTTCGACTACGCATCCGGCCAGATGAAGGACAGTGCGTCGCGAGGTCCCGCAAGCGCACGTCGCGACGACATCGACCTCAGCGTCGTCTAGCACCCCTCGCACCGAGAAAGCTGCCCCCCCTCTCCCGTCGCAACGGTGGAGGGGGGGCTGTTACTCCCCCATCCCGCGTCAGAGCTTCGCAGCTGGAAAGCGAAGCGTGGAGAAATCAGGCGGGGTGGTTTCGGGGGGTAGGCCTCACCCCCCGGTCACGCGCGTCTACACCACCACGACGCAGACGGGCTTGTTCGTGTGCACCACGTGACCAGCCTCGGTCAACGTGCCTGTCTTCGCGTCCACATGGAACGAGACGATACTGTCACTCCCTTGGTTCGCCGCCAGAAGCCACGCACCATCGGGGGTCAGCGTGAAGTTGCGCGGGGTCTTCCCACCTGACGATGTCTGGCCATGCGGGATCAATCGGCCCGTCGCCTGGTCAATGCCGAAGATCGCGATGCTGTCGTGCCCACGGTTCGACCCGTACACGAAGTGCCCGTTGGGGTGTACCCGCACCTGCGCGCAGGACGTGTTCTCGTGGAAGTCGACCGGAATGGTCGTGTGCGTATCCACGTACACCAGTGCCCCGCGATCTGCATCCCATGAGAACGCCGACATCGACGACCCGACCTCGTTCACCACATACGCGAAACGTCCGTCCGGCGTGAAGTCCATGTGACGGGGACCTGCGCCCGAACTGATCTGCGCGTACGCGAAGTCGGCTGGCGACAGGTGACCCGTCTTGGTGTCGAGGTGATAGATCAGCACCTTGTCCAGGCCAAGGTCGCAAACCATCACGTACTTTCCGGATGGATCAAACATCACGTAATGCGCGTGCGGCCCGTGTTGGCGGTCCGGGTGCGTGCTACGTCCCTCGTGTTGGACGACATGGGTCGCCTCGCCCAGGGCACCATTGGCACCGACCGGGAAGACCGCAACGCGTCCATTCCCGTAGTTCGTGACAATCACATGCGTCCCGGATGGATCAACCGTCAGGTGACACGCCGAAGTGCCGTGCGACCGCACCTTCCCAAGTTCGGCCAGGGTGCCATCCTGCGAATTGATCGCGAACGATACGACCGCCCCGTCGGGTGAACCCTGGAAACCGTCACGTTCGCAGACGGCGTACAGGAACCGTCCGTTCTGATGCCGAGCAACAAACGATGGACTGTTGACCGGTGCCGTCTGTACGTGGTGGAGAGCACCAGTCGCGCCGTCAAGCCGCCAGACACCAACCCCCTGCCCATCTTCCGCGTTGCCATAGCAGCCGGTGTAGACCGTCCGATCCATGAGTATCCTCCTGTGTCCTGCGTTTCTCTTTGAGCCTGCGTGTCTCCTTGGGATGGTACCCGCGGGTCAGCCTCGTGAACGCAGCCCTTGTCAAAGGTCACGTGACCTGCATCAGCGGTGGCTCCCCCGTGGACGCGCCGCCCGTTCGCACGGCAGGCAATGCCTGAATTGCCAGATTAATGCGTTGGGCCAAGCGAAGTGCGTTATCACCCCACCACCACCCCGCCTGGTTCAGATAGGCTTCGCTGTCCCGCCCCAGTCCCGCCAGATGTATACCCGCTTCGCCCCAGGTCATCATGACAACTGTGCCTCCCAATAATTCCGGTCCGGACAATGCCCCTCCTGGTCTCCCGCCAGGGACCCTCGCGGCGTGGGAGTCATTCTGTCCACCCGTCCGCGCCGAACTGGTCGCAAGTCAGGAACCGGGCACCCGCGCCAGATCGTCGGCACGCGCCCTATTCCGGCGCATCTCGATCCGTCCACCGGGCAACGCCAGCGAAGGCTCGAAATCCAGCGTGGCAGCCACCGGGAGCAGGACGTCCGCCAGTTCGCGCGTCCTCGTCATCCTTCCCGGGCATCTCGGCGACCTGATCGTGGCGACACCTGCCCTCGCGTGGTTGCGCGCGAACCTGGGTGACGCCACAATCACGGTCCTCGCCGGGCCATGGGGCCGCGACGTTGCCGATCACTCCCCACACGTCGACGCGGTTGAGACCTGCCGGTTTCCCGCCTTTGACCGCACCACCACATCCGCTTCCCCACTCGCAACGGGGCCGGGAGGGAGGGCCTTCCCCATGTCCCTTCCCGCACCTGTCGCTCGCTTGAGGGACATCGCGACGCGTGCGATCCGTATGTGGCGCGCCGACCGCCTGCTTCGTCTCACCGCCGACCGGCTCCGGGGACGATTCGACGTCGCAATCATCGGTTCCACCGACTTTGGTTGGGGGGCAGCGCTTGTCGCCCTCGCCGGGATACCGGTGCGTGTCGGGACGGCAACTCCCGATGCGACGGCATTCCTGACGCTCACGATCCCGATGGACCACGTTCCCATCGGCGCATGGACCCGAGGCCTGCCTCGCCGGAACACCGCAGCGGTCCTTCTGGATCTCATCGACGTCACCACCACCGCCTTGCGTCCGGTGTCATCGTCATCGGCAATACGGACGCCAACCGCACGGAAATGGCGCGATGCCCCGTCGTCGGAACTGCGTCTTCGCTACGACCCAAGCGACGCCGATACCACTGAGGCCGACCGCGCATGGTCCGCCGTCAGCGAGACCCACCCTCTTCCCTGGACACCCGGGTCGGGGCACGTTGCCGGTTCCCCGGAACGTCCGCTCGCCAGTCCGGATGCCTCCGGACGGCAGATCGTGGTCCTCCATCCCGTACCCGGTGCCGCCGTCAAGCGGTGGTCTCCGGACCGGTGGGCGACCATGATCGACCGGATCCATGAAACCTATCCGGCACGCGTCATCCTGACCGGAACCGCTGCTGATCGGACGGAAATTGAAGCAATCATCCGGGCGTGCACGTCCCCGGTCCGTCCCATCTCCTTCGCAGGAATGGTCCGGTTCGGTGCCCTCGGTGCCTTCCTGCCGCGCGCGCGCCTGGTGATGGGACCCGATAGTGGCTCAATCCATCTGGCCGCCGCACGGGGTGTGCCGACCCTGCGCCTCTTCGGTCCCACAGACGCTGCCGTTTGGGGCGCGTGGACAGGCATTGACCCCTTGCCGATCCCGCCAACGGGTCGGCTCCTGCGGGACATTCAGGACGTGCCCGTCGTCCACATCTCCTCGGCACGCGCCTGTGCTCCATGTCACCGCCTGTCGCTCCCGCCTCGCGACCAATGGCCAAGCGACGGGTCTACCAACCGGGAGCGACGGGAAAGGGCCGGATCGGGTGAGATGTCCACGGCAACGTCCATCGTCCCATCGTCAACGTACCCTTGCATGGATACCATCTCGGTGGAAGCGGTGATGCGTGGCTTCGACGCCCTCTGGCGCGCCACCGACGACACGGCCCGCAACGACGCCACCGCCTCGCAACGCGACGAGGCTTCGCCAGAATGAAGCGCAGCGTATGGCAATCAGGGGCGATGGGATCGGTCAAGGGTGCCCTGAACAACTTCTACCGAACGAAGATCGGCGCCCTTCTCCAACCCATCACCTTCCTCACCAGATGGTTCGGGCGTCGTCCGGCAACCGAACCACGCAACATCCTCGTCATGCGCTTCGGCCTGCTTGGCGACGGCGCCCTCCTGATCCCGGCCTTGCGCGACCTTCGTGGACGCCTGGATGCGAACACCTCTGCCAACAGGTCACGCCCAGGTAGCCCATCGTCGTCCAGGTCGGTCCGCGTGGGAGGAAACCGGTCCGCACGCGTCGATGTCCTTGCCACGCCCCTGCAAGCACCCCTGTTCGAAGCCCTTGTGACCGACGGCACCATCGATGGAGTGGTCATCTGGGGTGCCGGTGACCTCACCGAACTCCATCGCGCCCGACATCGAGCCAACTGGGCATCGGCCCTTGCCACCCTTGCAATCCTCCGTGCGAACCATTACGACCTCGCCTTCAGTTGCTATGGGCACCTTGGCAGTGCCGTCGCCCTGCTTGCCGGGATACCCAGTCGGATCGGCTTCGGGTCCGAGGCGTTTCCCGGAACCTTGACCCGCACCGTTCCCGGAACCCGCTACACCGCCGGGGTCCATGAATCGTCGTACAACCTCGCGGTCATCGATGCCGGTTTCAACTCGCCAAGACCCGAACACCATCCGGCCGATGTCCCTTCGCGCTTCGTACCGCATGAAGCAACTGACGATCACGCGAGTAGTGATCCGTCCGAAGCGAACCACTTTGCCGAGCGCCGCGCCGCCCTGATCGCGCACGCCGGACACCAACACGGACCCGAAGACCGTCTCACCCACCCGGAAGATGCAATTGCGCGTATCCCGGGTGGGTCCGCCCCATCGACCACAGGGAGCACTGTTCCCACCGCGCCCACCAACGTCACCTTTGACGACCCCCACCACGATGCGACCACGGACCCGACCTCCGGTGGCCGTCATACCATCATCGTCAGCCTTGCCGACCGCACCGCCACGTGCGACCACTTCTGTATCACCAACGGGAGACGCCACCCGGGACCACTCCCCTCTTCCGTCGCGACGGGGGACGGGGCCACATCGACTTCCGCTGCCACAGCGACAGGAAATGCCAGTTACGTCGTCCTGCACCCCGGTGCGACCAACGGCAGCGCGAAGCGGTGGCCCATCACCTCCTGGCAAACCATCGCCAAGGGTCTGGTCTCATCGGGTCGGACGATCGTGATTGTCGGTGGACCGGAGGATCATCATCTGGGACAGCAGATCAGCGTCCACGCGGTCGGGCAACAGGCTGACCGGCAGAAATCCCTGCCCGCAACGGCGTGCGGCGACGTCCGTGACCTTACCGGCCTGACGACCGTGCGTGACCTCATCGCGATCCTTGCCAACGCGAGCGTCGTCGTGACTGGCGACAGTGGCCCGCTGCACCTCGCGGTCGCCGTCGGGACACCGGTGGTGGCAATCCACGGGCCGACCGATCCCGCTGTCTGCGGTCCGATCGTCACCACACCGGATCGCGCAATCATTCTCGGTGCGATACTCCCGTGCCGACCGTGCTACACCCTCGCACGGGTCGCCGACTGCCCCCTCGGCCACGCCATCTGCCAGGATCTCATCACGCCCCGTCAGGTGCTCACCGCAATCTCGCGTTTCGCACCACCTCTCACGGTTACCGGGTCGAGTGGGTAGGACAGTGGATCACAACGCTGGGGCTTCAGGTGGCGGAACACCATCCGCATGAAGCGCGCCATCATCCACGACTACCTGTACGTCCACGGTGGTGCCGAACGCACGCTTGCCCAGGTCCACGCCATCTGGCCTGAGGCCTCGATCCACACACTCCTGCACCTGCCCGACCGATTTCCCCCCGACTTCAACAACATGCCTATCCGGACCACCTGGGTCAACCGCCTGCCGGCAGCGTCACGCCTTGCCCGCTTCTACTCCCTGCTGCAACCGATCGCATTCTCCGGATTGCACCCCGACGCCGACACCGTGATCTCACTGGCGAGTTTCGGCGCGAAGGCCGTCCGCCCGGCCCGAGGTGGAAGGCACCTGTGCTATTGCTTCACGCCACCACGCTTCTTGTGGGGGCTGAACCGTGGGACCGACCTCTCCGGGCAAGGTGCGCCCGTCCAGATGATCGATGCCATCCTGATCCGGTGGTTGCGTCGGTGGGACCGCCGGGCCGCCAACCGCGTCACCCACTTCATCGCCCAATCCCGCTACATCGAAACTCGCATCGCCCGGATCTACGGCCGAAGTTCCCGCGCCGTGGTCCATCCGCCAGTCGACGTGGACCGCTTCCTGGACCATCCCGATACCGCGCACGGGCATGCAACCGGGGACGACGGGTATTTCCTCGCCGTCGCACGTTTCGAGGCCTACAAGCGCCTCGACCTGGCAATCCTCGCCTGCCGGCGACTGGGCATGCGCTTGCGTATCGCCGGGTCGGGTGTCGACGAGGCGCGCCTGCGCACCCTTGCAGGAGATGACCCGAATATCCAGTTCCTTGGCCAGGTCAGTGATGATGCGGTCGCCCGCGAACTGGCCGGATGCCGTGCGTTCCTGTTTCCCGGCGAGGAGGACTTCGGCCTGACCGCCGTGGAGGCGCAGGCATGTGGCAAGCCGGTGATCGCGTACGGTGTTGGCGGTGCGCTTGAAACCGTCGTGGCGGACGTGACCGGAACCTTCTTCGCCGAACCGACCACCGATGCCCTGACCGACACGCTTGCATCATTCAAGTCCACCGACTTCAATCCGGAAGACTGCCGCACCCAGGCGCGCCGGTTCGCCCCCGACCGCTTCCGCACCGCCCTGCACAATGCCATCACAACACTCGAGGGCGAACCTGGCGGGTAACGGGACCACCGCGCAGGGCAGGAAGAGATGGCTCCACCGTTGCGAAGGCACAGGGGGAGGCCTCCGTGGTCCGTGGTGAGTCCCCCCTGGGAGCGAGAGAGAGCTGCCCGGTCCAGACAGTTTTCCGTCACCACCAAGAGGTTGCGACTGGAGTGGGGAGTGATGCCCGCAAAGGGGTGGGATAGTTGTGCGGTCTCCCGGTGATGGACCGAGGCGGGATGCCCGGTTTGACCACGGTGCGTTCCGCTTGACGAGAGAAGACGATGGAAACCGACCCGGCGACGCACGGTGCAATCAGCGGCGATGAGGCCAGCGATGTGACCCGGCAATGGCAAAGCCGTCGCGTCCTTGTGATCGGCGACATCGTGGCCGACGAACACGTCACCGGCCGGCCGCACCGCATCGCCCGCGAGGCACCCGTCCTGGTGCTCGAACACACTGGCAGCACGCTGAACCCGGGTGGCGCGACAAACGTCGCCGCCAACCTCGTTGCACTTGGCGCCCGTGTCGCACTGGCTGGGGTCGTGGGTGACGACCAGACCGGGCGCGAACTCGTCATCGGACTGCGCGACCGTGGCATGGATGTCGCCGGAGTCATGGTCGACCCGACCCGCCCGACGACCACCAAGACCCGGATCTGGGCCGCCGGCGCCCAACAGCAGGCACAACAACTCGTCGTGCGGCTCGACCGCCTCGACAATCGCCCTCTCGACCCCGCCGTCATCGTCCCGTTGGTCGCCTATCTCGAACACGCCATCCTCGAGACCGATGCGATCGTCATCTCGGACTACGAGAACGGCGTCATTCATCCGGCAATCATCGAAGCCTGCCTTCCGGTAGCGCGGGCACGTGGCGTGACCGTGGTGGTCGATGCCCACGGAGGCCTGGCCCGCTTCCGTGGGGCAACCATCTTCACGCCGAACCAGCCCGAAGCGGAGACCGAACTGGGACATTCCCTGACTGGTGATGCGGGCGTTGCGACCGGGGCGCGAACCCTTCTTGACCGCCTCGACGCCAAGGCAATCCTCATCACCCGCGGTCAGGAGGGAATGACCCTCGTTACGCGCGATCGCCCCGGCGCCTTCCACATTCCGGCCCACACGATGCCCGCGGTCGATCCAACTGGGGCAGGTGACACGGTCGCCGCGACCTTCACCCTCGCGTGGCTTGCCGGGGCCGATGCCTCGATTGCCGCCACCCTCGCCAACACTGCCGCCTCGATTGCTGTCTCACGGGCCGGAACGATCGCCGTCACCGCCACCGAACTCCGAGAGACCATCACCGCCCGGCGCCAGCCGCACGTTGGCCCCTAGGGATCCACCAATTCCCTTGATGTCTGGCACCATCCTGTCCGCCCATGCCAATCCGTCACTACCATTGCCTCGACCACGTGAACTCCTCGGAACACGTCGCGGTCCAGCAGCTTCTGGCGTCGGTTCCCGCAACCGGTGACTGGTTGGTCCTGTCAAACGTCGGTCTGCCAGATCGTGGGAACGCATGGCCCGGTGACATCGACATCGTCATGATCGGGTCGGACACCGTTCACTGTCTTGAGGTCAAGCCGTGGGAGACCAACTTCCTCGCCAACCCGGACAACCGGTCCATGATCGACGATGCCCGACGCCGTACCAAGGCAAAGTCGGGGTACCTCCACCGACTGATCGCGCGTCAGTTCCCCCATCTGAACCACCGCGCGACCATCCTTGTCCGCAACGCAGGTATCACCCCACCTCATTCCGCCAGTCGTGTCGACGGTTCGCTCGGGGCCAGTGACATGATCGATATCCACCAGTGCGCTCATCTCTTCGACGCCGACGCGAGGCCGCCGTTGACACCAGCCGAGTTGGATGAAATTGCCACACTCGTTGACGCAGGGTTCGACCCATCCCGTTGTCTCATCGCCGGACCACTGGCAAGCACCACCGCGCCTACCCGGGTGGTCAGGCATGTTCGGGGGACGCCGATCACTCCCTATGTTCCGCCGCCCATCGTCGTGCCATCCGCGACCGACCCCAGTCCGGTCCGACCCGTCACCCAAGTGGGGAAACGACCGACGCGAAAACGCAACGCCGGCACCGGTGACATGCCCCGGAAGCCGGGACCTCGCGGTGCATCAATCGTCGGCTACCTCCCGCGCACGTCTGCAACAACCGTCGAAAGTGCCCCACTTGGGGTAGACCCATCTCCGGCGACCAAGTTGGACTATCGTGGGAAGCCGACCCGGCGCCCGTCAAAATCCTCGCCCCATCGCACCACGGCGCGACGCCGACGCCCCGATGTCGTGCCATACGGCCGTCCGTAGATGCTTGTGGTGTCATGGCCGGGGATCACTCACCCGTGCGGTCGTTCAGGACGTATCGTTCCACCGAACCATAGTTCCCCCTCGCCATCTGAGAGACAGTGGGGGACGATGCCCACCGGGTGGGTTGGGGCGCGGCGGATCCATCGACGCACAAACGTGCCAGGAACCACGATCATGGGCCAGGTAGTCACACGTGAAGCACTTATCACTGCCCTCGGGCAAGCACGCGCGGACGGACGTCGCATCGTCCTTACCAATGGAGTCTTTGACCTCCTGCATGTGGGACATGCTCGCCTGCTGGATACCTGCCGCGCCCAATCGGGCACCGACGGGCGCCCACCGGTCGTGGTGGTCGGCGTCAACGCCGATGCGTCGGTTCGCACCCTCGGGAAAGGACCAGACCGGCCACTCGTACCCGAAGATGACCGTGCCGAACTTCTGGCCGCCCTGGGATCGGTCGATTTCGTGACCATCTTTGAGGAACCGACGGCTGTCAACCTTGCCGGCGCGGTCAAGCCCGATCTTTATGTCAAAGGCGGCGACTACGCCGTGGATGCGTCAGCGTCGGATCTGGAGGTCGCGTCTGCCCGACTCCCCGAGGCGTCCGTCGTCCGCGAAGGTGGCGGGTCCGTCCTGCTTGTCCCAACAGCCGCTGGCCGTTCAACCACGTCACTCGCCCGACGGATCGCCACGTCCGCCCCCCTCCCGCCGCCGGGTGGACGAGGCGCCGGCGGGTGACCGCCACCAACCCACACGTCGGAAACACGCCTCGCCAGGGCGTCGTCGCGAACGCAATCCGCCTCACCCTCGGCAATATCGGCAGTCGCATCCTCGGTCTCGTCAGGGAACAGGTCGTCGCCGCCCTCTTCGGCACCACCGTCGCAGCCTCGGTCTTCAGTGCAGCCAGTCGCGTCCCGACGATGGTCTTCGACCTCCTGATCGGTGGCGCGCTCTCCTCGGCACTCGTGCCGGTCTTCGCAGAGGTGGCATCCCGAAACGAGACGACCAGCACGTCCGCGGGCATCCCAGCCCGACGTGGAGTGAGTACCGGGGACGGTGAGGCGGACGTCCATTCCTCCGGAGACCTCGGTGCCGTTGCCGGTGCCGTCCTTGGCATCGCCCTCGCCGTCCTCATCCCGATCGTGATCGCCTTGGCCATCGTTGCCGAACCGCTGATGGAACTCCTCGGCACCGGGTTCGCCCCCGAGGTCCAATCTCAGGGTTCGCTGCTCGTCCGTCTCGCCTTGCCCACCGTGATCCTGATGGGGGTCGCCGCCATCTTCCAGGCGATGCTTCTGGCCCGGAACGACATCACGCGACCAGCAATCGCACCAGCCATTTACAACCTCGGCATCATCATCGGCGCCCTCGCCCTGAGTCCGTGGATGGGGGTCTCCAGCCTGGTGATCGGCATGCTTGCAGGCGCCACCGGACAGGTTTTGCTCATGTGGCCCAACCGCGCCGTTGGTCTCCGTATCCGCGTTGATCTGCGCCACCCCGCCGTTCGGCGCATCCTTCGCCTCTACGGCCCAGTCGCCGCCGGTCTGGTCGTCTCAGCCGCGATCATCATCCTCGACACCCGCCTGGCCTCCCAGACCGGCGCCGGCAGTCTCGCCGCGATGCGCTATGCAACCACCATCGTGCAACTGCCACTCGGCCTCGTGGTGGCAGCCCTGTCCACCGCGTCCCTGCCCGTTCTTGCCCGGTACGGACGCAACGGCCTGAAGGAACCCGGTTTCAGGCAGACCTTGGGGAGTGGACTGACCGCCGCCGTGGTACTCGTTGCCCCCCTGATGGTCGGCGCAATGGTCCTGCGCGAACCGATCGTGCGTCTCCTGTTTGCGCGCGGTGCCTTCGACGATGCGGGCGTCGCACTCACTGCGACCGCCCTCCTCTGGTACGCCCCGCAACTGCCATTTGTCGCCATCGACCAGTTACTCATTGCGGCCCTGTACGCCGTGCAGAACACCCGCGTGCCCGTCCTCGCCGGCGTGGCGTGTGCCGGCATCTTCGCGACCGTCGCCATCACCACCGTCGATCCTCTAGGGATGAAAGGTCTCGTGCTGGCGAACACGGTGCAGCACGGTGCGCACGCAACCATCCTCGCCGTCTACCTCATGAGGCACGGCCTCCCCATCACGGCCACCCGCATCCGCACGATGCTGCGCGTGGCCGTGGCTTCAGGCACGATGGCACTCGCCCTGACCGGCGCAACCGTCCTGGTCGTGCCACCCACGACAACCGTGACACTTATCCTGTACCTCGGATCCGCGGCCGGGATCGGTGGCGCAATCTACCTAGCCACTCTCGTCGCCCTGCGAGGCTCCGAGGTCACTTCAGTCCTCGCTGCAATCCGGGCGCGAAATGCATGAGCGATGCGCCCGTCAATCCAGCGTCGAGGGGCGGTTGCAGGGTGGCGAGAGTGGCGAAGCGGCTGTAGATCGGGTGCCAGTGACTGTGCTGCGCAATCGTGAGAACCTATCGCATGACTGACACACCGTCCGCGAGCCCGACGCCCGGAACCGCAGACAAACCGAAGCGCACTCCTCCTTCGCGCCATGGAGGCGAAGCGCTTGTAAATCCGGCGCGAGTTGGTGGGACATCAGGCACAGTCATCTGGGGTCTTGTCCGCAGCCTTCGGCCTCGCCAATGGCTCAAGAACGGTGTCGTGCTCGCGGGCATCGTCTTCGCACGCGAACTCGGTGATCCTGAACGCGTCGCCCGTGCCGTCATCGCGGCGGCCGTGTTCTGTCTGTTGTCCGGTGCGGTCTATCTCGTCAATGACGTCCTCGACCGCGAGAAGGACCAGCACCATCCCGTCAAGTCACGTCGTCCGATCGCTGCCGGCATCGTGCCACCGGCCCTTGCCCTCACCGCCGCCCTCGTGATCGCCATCGGCGCACTTTCCGCGTCAACCATGCTTGCGCCCGCGTTTGGCGCGACTGCCATGGCCTACCTGATCCTGCAAGCCTTGTACGTCGCACTCATGAAGCACATCGTGATCCTCGATGTCCTTGCGGTCGCCAGCGGATTTGTCCTGCGCGCCGCCGCCGGGGCACTTGCCATCGACGTCCCGATCAGTCCCTGGCTCTACGTCGTGACCCTTCTCCTTGCCCTCTTCCTCGTCCTCGGCAAGCGACGTCAGGAACTCGTCCTCCTCACCTCAGACGCCGCCAATCACCGCGACGTCCTTCGCAACTACTCGCTACCGTTCGTCGACCAACTCCTCTCGATCGTCACCACCGCATTGCTTGTCTCGTACATGCTGTACACCTTCTTCTCCGAAAACCTTCCACGAAGTCACGCAATGATGCTGACCATCCCGTTTCCCCTGTACGGCATCTTCCGGTACCTCTACCTGATCCACGTGCGAGGTGATGGCGGTGCCCCCGAAGAGGTTCTCCTGCGTGACCGTCCCCTAGCGTGGTGTTGCGTTGCGTGGGTCGCAGCCTCAGTCGCGGTCGTCTATCTCGGCTAGGCAACTTCCCGTCGCAACCGGGGGGCTGGGGCACTACTCCCCTCTCCCGTCGCAACGGGGCAGTGGCAGGGGGTGGGGGCATTCCCTCACCGGCGCCCTCGCCGAACCCGTTTCCGCAGCACCACGGATTACGATGCACTTCGCCGCCGTGCCTCAGGGCGTACCGTTCAACCGATGACCATGCGAGTTCTCGTGACCGGCGGCGCAGGCTTCCTCGGCGTGAACCTCGCGCACCACTTGAGCATGCAGGGGGTCACCGTCATCTCCCTGGACATCGCCACCTCCATCGCCTCGGAGTACCCGCCCGGCACCATCTTCCGTGTCGGTGACGTCCGCGATCCGGGCACCGTCAGTCGCACACTCGCCGAGACCGGTCCGATCGATGTCGTCATTCACGCCGCCGCCGCCTTGCCCCTTTGGCGACCGCACGACATCCGCACCACCAACATCGCGGGTACGCACACCGTCCTCGACTGTGCACGGTCGGCGGGTGTGCCTCGCACCGTGTTCATCTCTTCAACCGCCGTCTATGGCGTCCCCGACAAGCACCCGATAGACGAGGCCGACCCGATGATCGGCGTGGGACCGTACGGCGAAAGCAAGGTCGCAGCCGAGCAACTCTGCACCGCGTACCGTTCGCAGGGCTATTGCGTGCCGGTTGTGCGGCCCAAGACCTTCCTCGGCCCCGGACGCCTCGGTGTCTTCCAGATCCTCTACGACTGGGTCTTCGCCGGCAAGCGCATCCCCATCCTCGGACCAGGGCACAACCGCTACCAGTTGCTTGAGGTCGGCGACCTTTGCGACGCCATCTGGCGGGCAGCCACCCATGCGTCCGACCGCGTCAACGACACCTTCAACGTCGGCGCGTCCCACTTCGCAACCGTCGCCGAGGATGTGGGGGAACTGTGCTTCCATGCCGGAACGCGCGCGCGGGTCTTCCCTGTTCCGGCGTGGCCTGCAAAGACCACCCTCCGAGCACTGGAAGCCATCAACCTCTCACCCCTGTACCGGTGGGTTTACGGCACTGCCGACCGGGATTCCTACGTCTGCACGAACAAGATCAGGGATGCCCTCGACTGGCACCCACGCCATAGCAATGCCGAGGCCCTGATCCACGCGTACGACTGGTACGTCGAACACCGTGCCGAACTCGGCGCAAGCACCGGGGTGACCCACCGCGTCGCGTGGGACCAAGGGGCCCTCGCCCTGCTGAAGAAACTCCTGTGAACACCCAGACCCTCCATACTGTGTCACCCGGGCATCCCTCCCCTCTCCCGTCGCAACCGGGGGTGGGGGACCCCCGTCCTGTTGATGCCCCGATGCTTTGCCTGCGACTAGCCTGATGTTCCGAATCGATTTCCACTCACATACCGGCCACTCGCCAGATGCTGCCGTCCCAGCCGCGTCAGTGCTTGACGGTGCTGTCCGCGCCGGCCTGACCACACTGTGCGTCACCGACCACAATACCGTCGATGGGGGGCGCCAAGCGGCCTCCCTCGTCGCGCGCCGGCCCGACCGCTACCCGGGCCTCTCGGTCATCATCGGCGAGGAAGTCATGACCAGCGAAGGTGAGGTCATCGGCCTTTTCCTCACCACGACCATTCCGCGCGGACTGACCCCCGAGGAAACGATCAAGCGCATCCGCGACCAAGGAGGCCTCGTAACGGTCCCCCACCCCTTTGATCGCCTCCGTGGATCCCGCCTCCGGAAGACCGCAATCCAGCGCATCGCCGACGCCGGCCTCATCGACGCGATTGAAGTCCTGAATGCGCGGGTCACGTTCAGTGCCGACAACGACCGTGCAATCGCCTTCGCGCGTGCCTATCAGTTGCCAGTCGTCGCCGGCAGTGACGCGCACACGGCGGGCGAGGTAGGTCGCGCCTGGGTAGCCCTGGATGAGCCTCCCGGCATGACCACCGACATCCTGCGCGCGCAACTCGAGGTAACCCGGGTGACCCCCTCGAGACCGCAAGCAACCACGGGTCACGCCATCGGTGGAAGACTCAGTTCACCTGTGGTCCACCTCGGCAGCACCTTCGCCCGGTGGCAGCGTCGCCTCGGTCTGTTGCCGGACGTCGTCCTGTGAGTTCGCCACCGTCCGCACCGCCCGTCACCAGCAGCCACGATCTCGGCACACCGGCGACCGACGAGGGCCGGTCTCCCACCCGGTTCGTCCCAGCGCCTACCAATCTCGAACCACTCCCGTCACGACGCATCCTCTTTGCGGTCCGTGCTGCAATCCCCGCCCCATCGCGAGGCATCGTGCTCCTCTGGCTTCTCGCCCTCGCCATCTACGGTGGGGCGTACCAAGCCCAGTTCGCCTGGGGTGAACGGCCGATCTACCACATCACAGGCGACGAACCTCACTATCTCACCATCGCGACCAGTCTGATCCGCGATGGTGACCTCGAGATTTTCAACAATTACCGGGACAAGGACTACCTGCCGTTCTATCCATGGCATCTGGGCGACCCGCGCGATCCCGAGGACATGCACGCCCTCTACGGCACTGGCGGAAGCCTCTACTCCAAGCACAGTATCGGGTTGCCCCTCCTCATCGTCCCTGCAATGTGGCTTGGCGGCCATGGTCTCGCGATCGGGTTCATGATGGCCCTGAGCGCCCTGCTCTCCACGGAACTTTGGCGCCTGGCCCGTGATGTCACGGGAAGCCAAAGCGAAGCGTCTTTGCACCAGGGGCGATGGAGTGGGGTCATCGCCACCGCCACGTGGTTCCTCGTCGTGACCGCCTCGCCGCTGCTCTTCTACAGCGACCAGTTCTACCCCGAAGTGCCCGGCGCACTCCTCGTGACCATGGCCGTGCGCGCCCTCCTGCCAAGCACCCTTGGCACCGCATCGTTCGTGCGCCTTGCCCTTGTCGTGTCATTGCTGCCATGGTTCCACCTGCGCTACATCCCCATCGCCGCCGTCATCGCCGCGTGGGGACTGATCCGGTGGGCGTTTCCCGGTGTGTCAAGTCCCCGTCCCGATCGCGAAGTCCTGCACGGTTCGACCCGAAACTGGACCGGTGCAATCCTCGGAACCCTGATCGTCGCCGTCGCCGGTGGCAGCCTCCTCGCCCTTGACATGCTCCTCTTCGGAGGCATTCCCGCGGTGAACGACTACGGTTCCGTATCCCTGTCGAACATTCCTGCCGGTGCCCTCGGCCTGCTTTTCGATCGCCAGTACGGCCTCCTGCCCTACGGACTGGTTTACCTCCTTGCCCTCTACGGCCTCATCGCATTGCCCGGCCAACTGGGATGGGTGCGCAGCGGCCCCATGCTCACCTTGCTGATCTCCTACTTCGCGTTCATTGCCAGTTTCAGCTTCTGGTTCGGTGCATTCAGTCCGCCCTCGCGAATGCTTGTGCCCGTGATGCCGATCTTCGTGGCCGGACTGGCCGTCGCCCTGCACCGATGGCATGGATGGCGGATGACCATCGCCGCCATCGCACTTGCACTCGCCGACTGGGCCATCATCGCCCAACTCATCGCCGTTCCACGCCTCCGCTACAACTACTGGGACGGCAAGAGCGTCCTGCTTGCCTACCTCTCGCAGGTGTGGGAAACCGACATCACCCAGGTCCTGCCAACCTTTGTTGTGCCCGAGCAAGCCTCATACGTCTGGGCGGCCTGGGCAATGGCAGGCATCTTCGGCATCTTCGTGCTGATCACGACGCGCCGCCCGGTCAGTCGAAGCAACCGGAACGCCAACAGGCGTCGCACCGACAGGCATGCGCCCACTGCACCAACCCGGATGCCTGGCGGACTGCCCACGATTGGCAGCGTCGTGATCACTCCGGATGGTGACCGTCGCGAAGAATCCTGAGACGTGTTGGTGCGATGCAACTAGCACGTCGCCCAGTTCGCCGGTCAACGATCATCGGCGCCGGTCTTCTCGCACTCGCGCTCGTCCTCGACATCTTTGCCACGAACCGGCTTGCCATCGCCCTCGGTCCCGCGTCGGACCTCTTTCCCCGATGGGTCGGCGCACGTGCATGGGTCATCGATAACCTTGATCCGTATGGCCCGGGCGTGACCGCTACGGTGCGGTCGGCAATGGGCGAGGCGCTTGGGTGGGATGGCACCGCCGACAGCGGAACCTTCGCGTTCGGGTTCGTCTATCCCGGGTACGTCGCACTCCTTCTTGCCCCACTCGCTGTCCTGCCGTTCACCGTGGCCTCGACAATCTGGCTCCTTATCGCCCAGGCGTCGGTCGTCGGCACTGTCTGGCTGGCGTGGCGCACACCCTCGCCCATGCGCCTGCACGACGCCAACAAAGGCCTGGTCATCACCACCGTCCTCGCAATCCTGTGGCCACCTGTCATCTACAATCTGATCTTCGGACAGTTCGCCGCCCTGGCAACTCTCGCCATCGCCACCGCCAGATTGGCCACCGCCAGACGCCATGACCGGTTCGCCGGAGCCATCCTCCCCCTCGCCCTCGTCAAACCCCAGCTTGCCTTGATTCCCGTGACCCTCTGGGTTGCCGGCCAGGTGACGCACTTGTTCCGGACCGCTCGGCAGATCGACTTCCCCACTCCTTGCGGAACCCGGGTCGGGGGCGACGCACATGAAAGCCCGCCCCAGCCTGGCCAGATCTCCTTACTCTTCGCTTCAGGTCAGGCGAGGCGAGGTGGGGCGGATGCTAGGAGCGACTGGCACGGCATCGCCGCATTCGGGGTGACTGTCGCGACGGTCGGTGCCGCAAGCCTCGTTGCCCTTCCACACTGGCCCGGAGCGTTCCTCGATGGCCTCAATGACTACGCCGTCACCGCGCGTGCCACCACCACCATCGGGATCATCGCCTCAGTCATCACAGGCCAGCCAGTAGCAAACGCGATCATCCAGGCCATCCTCATCGGGGCCGTCCTCGCGACCGTGTTTCTCGCCCCCGGACCGTCGGCGCGCACCAGTCACTCACTTCTCCCGGCCGGGATCCTCATCGGCGCATGGATGATCCCCCCGGTCTACGAGTGGAACCACGTCGTGGGCCTCCTCATCCTGGTGCCATTGATCCGCAACCGCCTTGATGCGCCCGCCCAGTCCGACGGGAGCGGCGAGGTGGGGGTGGACGGTCTTCCCGCCCCGGGGGTCAGGCACCTCTCCCGGGCACATTGGGCAGGCGTCCTGCATGCAGGCGCCACGTGGAAGTGGACACTCGCCGTCGCGTGGGGGATCACCAATATCGTTACCCTGCCACTAGCGGTCCTGTGGCCAGATGGCAGCCGCGCCGTCTGGCCCGTGATCCTGCTTGGGGCATGGGTCATCGACCACCGCACCCGGCCCCGTGCTCCCCTCTCCAGTCACAATGGGAGCCACGCATCAGGGTTGGAGGCCTTCCCGCACCCAGCAACGACCCACCACCACGGATACCTCCCCGCTCCCGTCGCAACAGGACCCACGCGTTGGGGGTGAGGGCCTCTCTCCCGCCCGCACAGATCTACGGAACACCTGAATGGAATCAATTGCACACAGGCCTGCCACAGCCGGTCCACGACCGTCCCGATCCCGTGCAACCGTTGGACAGCCGTCCTTCCCGACGGCCGGTCTCGCCATTGCGACCTTCCTTGTCATCCTGATCGCCATCGCATTCCGGGTGCCGCGCCTTGCAGATACCCCGGGATGGGACGCCGACGAGGCCTACAACCTCGATATCGCGTGGCACCTCGCTCACGGCGAAGCCCAGATGTTCGCCCTTGACTACAGGTTCGCGGCCCATCCACCCCTCTTCTACGTCATCACAGGCGCCGCACTGCACCTGTTCGGTCGGGACTTTGCCGTCATCCGGGCCGTGGCCGTCATCTGTTCGTCACTGACCGCGGGCACGATCACCTGGGCACTGGCACGATCCGGACAGCTGCGTGCCGGTCTCCTGGGGGGTCTCGCCCTCGCCGTTGTGCCCTTCGCCGTCGCGTACGGTCGCCTTGGCTACACCTATGCCCTCACCGGCCTCCTCGCCGCCCTCTGCCTGCATGCCACCCTATCTTGGCGCCGGACCGGGAACCCGGCACGCATCCGCGACGCCGTGATCCTCGCCGCACTCGGATGGCTCTCCGACCAATCCGGCGTCGCCCTGATCGCGTTTGTCGCCTACGAGGTCCGACTCGGCACCGGATCCTGGGGGCATGCCCTGCGGGTCGTCGTCGCCGCTTCCCTGCCAACCGTCATCGTCGTCGCTGGGCTCTTCCTCGCCGACCCGGAAAGCACCGCAACCGAGTGGCAGCAGATCTTCACGCGCCTGGACGCCACCACCGATCCGGCCCTCGGTGCCGCCCGCGACCAACTCGTGATCCTGCTTGGCAGTGCGGGGTCAGGCGTGGCAACCGCAGCCCTGACCGGCATCCGCATCGTGACGAACATCGGGCACCTCCTCCAAGCCTCCTGGTGGTGGCCCGCGGCCTTCATCGGCATCTTCGCCACGGGTGACAAGGGGGGACGTGCCACCGTCGTGCGTCTGTTCGCCCTGCTTGCATTACCGGCCTTCGCCATCCGCCCGGTCGACCCATATTTCCGCGCCGCCCTGCCCCTTCTTGGACTGGGTGGTTGGGGCCTCGGCGTCATCCTCGACCGGGCCATCGCCATCGCGTTCGACCTCTGCGGCGCGACAATCGGCCGTGGCGCGTGGGGACCACGGCTCGGCGCATCGGTTCTCGCGTCCGTGCTCCTGCTACCGCTCGGTCTTGAGGCCATCCACACCGTCGGTGCCCTGACCGCACCAACCGGTCTCGTCCTGCCAATCACGCCATGGCTTGCCCGGGACCTGTCTGATGCGCGCGCAGCAGCCGCATGGGTGAATGCGCGCGTCCGGCCACGTGACGTCGTCATCACGTCACCAGCCGTCACGTGGCTGATCAACGATGCCGACGTCGCCGACTTCCTCCAGTCGGTGATCGTGACCGTCCCGGGCGCAAGCCTCGGGTTCTATCCTCCCGGAATGCCCGCCTCAAGGTGGCGGTTCCGTCCGGCAGCCGACCAGGCCCGCTTTGTCATCCTCGACGACGTCACCGATGCGTGGACCAAAGCCGATCCCGATGTCCGCCGCGTCCTTGAACCCATCTCAATGCGGCCGATCGTCTTCCAGCTGGGCCGCTATCGCGTTCACGCCCGGCCCGCCTGACTCGTAACGGCCCCCCAACCCTTATTTCTACGTGCTTCGATCAGCTCATGTTCAAGAGGGCGTTCCCAAGGCACGACGGTGTGCCCACGCCAGCGCGCCGATCGCCACTAGCCCCGCACACGCCGATGCGATGATTCATATGGCAGTCCCCCTGTAATCCCGTCTGCACAACCCGCCTGACTTCTATGCGCATCGCATGCACCTACCCCACCCGCCATCCCATCATGATGGATGCACGCTTCGCTTTCGGTCACAGCGTCGCCAAAAGTGCACGGTAGCCACGGACGAGCATCTCAATCCCCACAGCCACCAGGATCAGCCCCATCAGCTTCTCCATTGCAAGCACGAACCGGGCCCCAAGCAGATGCTGGATCCGGTTCGCACTGAGTAGCAGAACCAGACTGACCACCATTGCGACCGTGAGTGCGCCCGCCCACTCGAGAATCCGCGCCGGTTGCTGGCTGACCAGCAGCATCACCGTCGCCATCGAACTCGGTCCGGCGATCGCAGGGACGGCGAGGGGAACGATGAACGGTTCTCCCGCCAGAACCTCTTCGGACCCACCGGTTGGCGGAAAGATCATCCGGATGGCGATCAGGAAGAGCACCACGCCGCCAGCCAATTGCAGACTGACACTGCTCAATCCCAGCGCCGCCATGAATGCCTCACCGGAGAACAGGAACCCCAGAAGGATCACGAATGCAATCGCATGTTCGCGGACAATCACCCGCCAGCGCCTCGCCGCATCCATTGGGCGCAATGAACTGGCGAACAGCGGAATGTTCCCAAGCGGGTCAAGAATCAGTACCAGCAACACCAATGCGGATACGAAGGTGTGAGTCACCTAGCAACCGTACCGCGCCGTTGGCAGTGCCAGCGTCAATTGAACACCGACACGATGCTCAGCCCTATCCCACCAAGCTGTCTCTGCGATTCTCTACAGCCCCATGATCCACGAAACCAGCCCCGGACCGATCCTGGATAGACCGGCGGTCACCGCGACACCCGAGGCCACCCACGACGCGCCGACGCCGACTGCATCCGGACGCAGACCCGCGAAACCGGGCAGCATGCGCAAGGACATTCCCACGACCAGAGGCATCAGGACCCCCGCACCCATCGCGTGGCGGATCACATCTCCCGACGGCGTCGCAAAGACGCCCGTCAATCCGGCGACACCCACCAGGACCAGCAGCCCTCCGGCGACAGCCAACCAGACCATTCCGGTCAGGATTGCCAGATCGCTTGCACCACCCACGAGCGCCTCCGCCCGCCGGACAGCCGGGTCAGCAATCCGTCCCGCGCGGGGAGGTCGGTGCCCAAACACGCCAAGCACACGAATCCACCCGAGCAACCCCACCCCCGTCAAGACCGATCCTGCCATCCCGATCGAATGCGGTACGAACCCGAGATTGGCACCAACGAGTGCCCCCAGGCCAGTCACGTACCCGGGCAGGATGACAACAAGCCATGTTGGCGAAACCACCGGGGTCCGCAGGAAGAGCGGAAATGTCCGCGACGCAAATGCGACCGCCAGAGGCACGAACCACCCGAACCCGGCAAGAGCCAACACCGCATCATCGGCACCCACCGTCAACACCGCCACCGACCCACCACGCACCAACTCAACGGACGAGGCGAGGTCGATCAGCTGTGCGGTTAAAAGCACCATCCATGCCGTCCCGATCAACGGCAGTACCTGGATAATCGCCGACTTCGAAGGGGAACCGGTTCCCCGACGGTCAGTGGAGACAAGGACGAGTAGTGCAACCGCATTCCCGGCATGCGTGAGGATTGCCTCGATCGTCAGCAACCCGGCGTCATACCAACGGGATGCGGTCAAGAGGCAAGGCCAACCAGACGGGGAGGACGATGCGTACGACCGTCGCCATTGCGACCGTGTCGATCGCCACGTTCGACGCCCGCACTCACATCACGGGCACACCTCGCAATCGAGGCAGGAAATGGAGGGCAACCGCAAGCACCAAGGTATTCGGGAACCCGAAATACTGCACCCGACCATGCACCTGCGCCAGCAGGTAGTGTCCCGGGAAGTGTGTAAGAAGGGTTGTGAGGTGGCGCGGGAAGCCGTCAGCCACCGGTCAGGTCCGTTCCTTGGAGTTGCACACCTTCAAGGGAGAAAGGAACCCAACACGATGGCTGACGACATGAGGATTGCATTCGAGGCAATCGCGCGCAAGCTGGCAGGGATGCACGACGGGGATATCCTGCGCGAGGGGGTCCGCATGCTGGCACACGCGCTGATGGAGGC
>CAMDTO010000029.1 GCA_945907765.1 Thermoflexus hugenholtzii JAD2
CCAATCGCCGCGACGGATGCGGTCACCGCAAGGGTCTGGCCTTCCTGCAGTGTGGTCGAAAGCGTGCCGACGCAGTACAAGTCCTCCACATGATCGAACCCGCGGGCGCGTTCCTCCCGGTGCAGGAAGTTCCACCACCATCCGGCTGAAGCACTGTCCCAATCCCAATGTGCGCCACGGGGTGGGGTCACCAGCAGCAGCCATGCCGGTGCATGCCGGTGAGCCCGGACCTCGATTGCTGCATGGTCCGCTGCACGGAGTGGACTGACTTCGAAGTGCCAGTCGCCATTTCCACGCCATTCCGCGTGGAAGTCCCTCGATGTGGCCAAGGGTCGAATATGGATGGTGGCAGATGGCACGCCGTGAAGCGTCCAGGAAATGTGGGTTGCACGTGCGCGATGACCAGACCCGTCGGGAGGTGCCTCGGACGCGTCGCACCAAATTTGCCGTTCAATGCGTCCACCTGAGCCGATGTCCCATGTCCAGGTGGGCCGACCGTCGGCAAGCCGGAATGACCTGAGGTGATCGAATCCGCGCGGGTGGATGGTGCCGTCCTCGAACTCGTGACTGGAAAGCGGCACTGGCGTTGCACCCACCACGCCCGACACCAGTTCATCTAGATGGGAGAGGAGCACATGCCTGCCAAGAGGTGGAGCAAGGGGCGCGACAAGGAGTCCGTGATACCTGCGCGTATGCGGTCCCGGCACCGACCCGCTGGCATATCCGCCAAGACCGTCGGTGACAAGCCATTCGCGTGTCAGGCATTCATCGATGGGCGTGCCATCAGACGGCACAGAAACATGCTCAGGTGGAAACCCGCCCTGCTCGTCGGCGGAACCAGCTGCCTCGCCGTGATCGTGAGGGACTGCCGCTGACTTCATTGAGGGGCTTGCCATCGTCGTTCCCTCCGCGGATGGCAGTCGGAACTGCACCGCCAACGTGATCGTAGCGTGGTTCCGTCAATCACGCCGACCGTGGCACTTCCATGGTCAGCAATGGCTTGAGTATCCTGCCGAGATGCAGAGTGGAACGTCCGGTCACACCGTGATCATTGGCGGAGGGGTGATCGGGGCGGCGATTGGCCAGTCGCTTGTCTCTCGTGGCCAGTCGGTAACGATCGTCGAACGTGGAGGGATCGCGGCGAAGCCGGGTGCATCTGGTGCGTCGGCCGCCCTGCTGGAGCCGTTGGCGGGGGCACATCCCGAACTCCGGGACACCGGTCAGCGGGCCCTAGCCCGCTTGCCAGGATTGTGCCGTGATCTGCTCGCTGATACCGGCATTGACCCGCAATGGTCTCGTCCCGGAAGCATGGTCCTTGTCTCCCGCGAACGCGACGCGAGGTGGTTGCGCACGTTCCGGATCCCGATGTTCCATGAGATTGGCGAGCCGGTCGAGTGGCTGACTGGGCATCAGGCGCGGGCCATCGAACCGGCTATCGGCAGCCATGTCGTCGGTGCATTGCGCATCCCCTCCACCCAAAGCGTGCACGCCCCTGCCTACGTCCGTGCCCTCATCGCCGATGTCTCCCGCCGTGGTGGCGTCGTGCTTGCAGAGACCGCCGTCACCGGTTTCCGTCGCGATGGACTGACCGTGCGCGCGGTCGTCACAGCATCGGGAGAGATCCTGTGTGACCGGGTCGTGATCGCGTGTGGCGCGTGGTCGGGACAGGTGGCCGCGCTACTTGGCGATGGCGTGCCGGCCGTGCCGATCACTCCACAGCGAGGCCAGATCCTCGCAATCGCCCCGACTGCCGGCGCGCCCCGTGTCTCCCATGTCCTTCATGGTGCCGGTGGCTATGCGGTGCCCAAGCCGAATGGGACCGTCCTTGTCGGGGCAACCCATGACAATGTCGGCTTTGACCCGTCACTCACGCCTGAGGGCTTCCGGTTCCTCGGGACCCTCGCGCATGATCTGGTCCCCGGCATCGCGGAGGAACCCGTTCGCCATGTGTGGGCCGGGTTCCGTCCGGTCTGGGAAGGCTCCGGTCCGCCACCCGTGGGTCCGTTGCCGGGCACCGGCAATGTCATCATCGCCGCCGGGCATGGCGCGATTGGCCTGACGGTCAGTGCCGGGGTTGGCGAGGTGGTTGCCGACCTCGTGACCGGGCGGTAGCCCCGTTCACCCTGCGCCGCCGTCGGGTTGCACCCGTCCGTTCCACCACCATGCGCACTCAATGGAATGACGCCGACCTTGCCCGTCTCCCCGAATTCGATGGCCTGCTGTATGCCTCGAGGTTGACTGGTGCCGATACCGATCTTGTCGTCTGGGGCGGGGGGAATACCTCCGTCAAGCGGACGGAGACGGACTTCCGTGGTCGGGCTGTCCGCGTGCTCCGTGTCAAGGGTTCAGGGTCAGACCTGAAGTCGATCCGAGTCCGGGACTTCCCCGGGGTGCGACTCGATGACGTCATGCTGCTGCGTGACCGCCCCACGATGGATGACGCCGAGATGGTTGCGTATCTCGGTCAGTCGCTGATGGAACCTGGTTCGGCAAGGCCCAGTATCGAGACCCTCCTTCACGCCTTTCTTCCCGCGACCTTCATCATCCACACGCACGCGGATGCCATTCTGGCCTTGACGAATACCCCGCACGGGGAACGCTGGGTCCAAGAGGCCCTTGGTCCCGGGTTTGTCTGGGTCCCGTACGTGCGACCCGGGTTCGGGCTCTCGCATCTTGTGGCTTCCGCCGTCGAGGCACATCCAGGAGCTGCTGGCGTGGTGCTTGAGAAGCACGGCCTGGTGACGTGGGGTGAGACCGCACGCGATGCCTACGACGCCACCATCTCGGCGTGCACGGCGGCCGAGGCCTTCGTCGACGCGAGGCGAACGGTGCCCGCGGGAACCCTCCCTCGACCCCGGCCAGTGGTCGGGAACACCGCCGCATCGTCGGTCGGCGGGAGCAGTGCGGGTAATCAATCCGAGCCAGTCGCACCAGCACCGGTCCTTGATGCGTCGGCACGGCGTCGCATCTTCTCAATCCTCGCGCCCTTGATCCGGCAACTGCACGCGCGCACTCGGGCGGATGGGTCACTCGCACCGGAGCCGACGGGAATTGCCACGATTGCCGGCACGCGCACGATGGTGCATCTCGACGATGCTGACGACGTTCGGGCGTTCGCCTCCCATCCTGACGCGGCGCGCCTGTCCCGGATTGGCCCCGCCACACCAGACCATCTGATCACCACCAAGCGGTCGCCGTTGTCTGTGCCCGTTCGCGGGGTGCCAGCTACCAATCCCGATGAAATCGCTACCGTCCTCGCGGACGCCTTGCCCAAGGCATGGGAAGCATGGGCGCGCGGGTACGTGGACTACGTGGACACTGGTGCCAAGTCAGACGCCGGCACCCCGCGTCCCGCTTCGGTTGATCCAAGACCCCGCGTGATCCTCTTGCCTGGCGTTGGCATGGTCACGCTGGGCCGGGACGCACGTGCCACGCGGATCGTCGCGGACGTCTACCGGCATGCGATGCGGGTGGTGCGTGACGCCGAGGTCCTTGAGGCGTTCACTTCGCTTGACGCGCACGATTGCTACGGCGTCGAGTTCTGGCCGCTCGAGCTGTACAAGTTGACGCTCGCACCGCCGGAGGCAAGCCTTGCGCGGCGGGTGGCATTCGTCACCGGCGCAGCCAGCGGCATCGGGCGCGCGATTGCCGAGCGACTCGCCGCCGAGGGCGCCCACGTCGTTGTCGCCGATGTCGATCTCGATGGTGCCCGCGTGGTCGCCGATGCGATCACGGGCCGGTTCGGACTTGCACGGGCATTGGCAGTCTTGTGTGATGTCACGCAGGAAGCAGGGGTCGCCAGCGCCGTTGCTGCGACGATCGAGGCCTATGGGGGCATCGACATCCTGGTGTCCAATGCGGGTGTCGCGCCAAGCAGTCCGGTGATGTCCATGCCCTTGGAAATGTGGCAGAGAAGTTTCGCTATCAATGCCACCGGACATTTCCTGGTTACCCGCGAGTGCCTGCGGGTCATGGAGGCACAGGGGACGGGCGGCAGCATCATCTTCATCACCACGAAGAACACGATGGCGCCAGGCAAGGACTTCGCGGCCTATTCGGCCGCCAAGGCGGCCCAGGCACAGCTCGCACGTGTCGTGGCGATGGAAGCCGGCACCCACGGGATCCGGGTGAACATGATCAATCCTGACGCGGTATTCAGGAATTCAACCCTGTGGGCACCCGAGGTGCGGCGCGCGCGGGCACAGGCGCACGGCATCGATGAGGCTGGTCTCGAGGACTTCTACCGGAAACGGAACCTCCTGCGGGTCACGATCGATCCTGACGATGTGGCTGAGGCGACATGGTGGCTCGCATCGGACCGAAGCCTCAAGTCCACCGGGACCGTGATCACTGTCGATGGCGGGGTACCCGCGGCCTTTCCCCGTTAGGTCGCTACCCCGGTCAGCGCCAATGTGTCCTTGAATTCTGTTCGCTTTGCCGTTCAACATGGCGGCGGTGCGGAGATATACTTCGGGATCAGTTACGGAGTGCCCGTGCGTCGTGGCATCCGGTCGGCGGGCATTCATGCTGGCCCGCCTCAATGCGCGGTGAGTGGTGAGTGGGTAGTGCGCGGGAAGGGCAGGTCAGGTGAGCGGCGAAGGCGGTGATGCAGTCAGGGAAGACTGGGATTCAGCTCTCAACCGGCTTCTTGAGGGCGTCAACCTTGACGACCTGAGCATCCCCCTTTCCTCGGAGACGCAGCGCCTCCGCCTCACATTCGATGCCGTCCACGACCGGGTAGCCGATCAGTTGCGCGACAAGGTCCGGTCTGAGCGGATGCGCCGTGACGCCGTGCTTGCGATCAGGCGCCAGTTCGAGGAGAGCAGTCTTGTGATCGAAGCGGCGCTCGGCCTCTTCGTTGCCACGCTCCTCGAAGCGTTCCACGGCGGCGGTGAGGTCCGTCGCATGCCAGACCCCCGCGATGGTCGTACCCGGACGTGGCAGGTACTGGCATCCCGTGCACCCGGGCGGACCGAAACTCGCGAACCGGTAGTGACCGTCATCCTCTCGCTTCGTGGTCTTGACGCGCTTGACCGAGGTCAACCCGCACTGGAATGCCGGACCGGAACTCCGCGGAACCCGCGTCTCGTTGACTTCGTTGCGGGTTCCGACATCCGGCTTGATATCGAGGACGCCATCTGCCGGGCCTACCAGGACATTCTCGGTACCCTGCGCTTTGATCCGATCTCCCCTGACCTGCGCGACGTCTGAACGCCGGTCCGGTGTACGCTTCCGTGCCTGATGCAGCGTCGCAAGACTGACACTGGCGCGACCATGACCGGGAGGTAACCCATGCCGCTAGAAGATCTGCGCCTTTCCTCACTAACCACGTACCATCCGCCCCTGACGCGCGAGGCCGATTTCGATGCCTTCTGGGATCGCACCCTCGCGGAAGCGGCACAGATCCCACTTGACGTTCACATCGAGGCAATTCCTGACTATCCGGTGCCGGAGATCCGTGCCTCACGCCTGACCTTCACGGGTTGGGCGGGCGCGCGCATCTGCGGGTGGTGGCTTGTGCCCCCGGACAGCGCGCCCGGCGCCCACAATGGCAAGCGCCCGACGATGGTCTTCTATCACGGGTATGGCGGGAACAAGGGGTACATCGACCAGTATCTCGGGTGGGTCCTGCAGGGATACTGCGTCCTGACGGTTGACGTGCGGGGCCAGTCGGGGGAAAGCACCGATCCCAAGGCCTACCCGGGGGGACATGCCACCGGCTGGATGACCCAAGGCATCACCGACCCGGAACACTATTACTACCGTGGTGCCTACATCGACTGCGTGCGTGCGCTTGACGCGGCCTGTGTGCAACCGGAGGTGGATCAGCACCGCATCGGTATCACGGGCGGAAGCCAGGGCGGTGCGTTGACCCTCGCGGTCGCGGCCCTGGACCCACGTCGTCGTGCCAAGGTCGCGATGGCCGACGTCCCCTACCTCTCGCACTTCAGGCGTTCGGTCGAGATTGCCTCGGCACCCCCGTACACGGAAATCGCGGTCTACTGCCGCCAGTGGCCCTCACGTGAGGAACAGGTCTACCGGACACTCAGCTACTTCGACTGCATGAACCTGGCCGACCGTATCGAGTGCCCGGTCCTGATGCAGGTCGGTCTGACAGACATCATCTGCCCGCCAAGCACGATCTACGCGGTCTACAACCACCTCAAGATGGCCACCCGCCACGCAAACGTCTATCCGTACAACGGTCACGAGGGGAACCCTGCGCACACCTACACCAAGCTGGCGTGGGCGCGCAAGCACGTCTTCGGCGCGTAAGCGGGTATGCGTCCCTCGCAAACCTCTCCCGACACCGTGATGCCGGTCACTAGGGAGAGGGTCTGTCGGGGCTGCGCTGACCACGGCGCGGAAATCCTTGGGCGCGCGCCTGGCTAGTACCTGAGATTCATCAGCGTCGCCGCGCCGAGTGCGAGGGCAAGTCCGGTTCCGTGGCGGGGGGTCAGGCGCTCACGGAAGAAGAACCATCCACCCAAGGTGGTGCACAGCAGGCCCCCGGCCGCCGCCAGAGGGAAAGCGACCACGCCCGGCACGGTCGCCAAGGCCGGCAGGAACGCACTGAGTTGGCCGAGGTTCACCATCCCGGTGAATGCTCCCAGTGTGAGCGACCGGACCCGTCCCGACCTCGAGTGCCGACCTTCGCCTCTCGGCTGCCATTTCCAGGTTGCAAGCGAGAGGAGCGTTGCCGTCACGTAGGCGCTCGCAACATAGAGGGGGCGTTCCGCCGGCCGGCCGATCTCGGCGAAGACCTTGGCGGCCAGCAGTCCGGCCCCAGTGACGAGGAGCGTGACGATCACGATCAGTGCGACCCGCCCTCGCGACGGGGCATTCACGACATATCCCGTGAGGAGCGCGTTCGGGTTCACGCCACTCAGCAGCGGCAGGGCAATCGTCGCCAAGAGCAACCCCGAGATCTGCATCGCCGTGACCGGTTCATTCCAGATGAAGAGCGACGCGATCACCGGCACGGCAATGGCGAGACGCAGGACACTTGTGGCCACTGCGATCCCGCCGAGGCCAATCAACGCGTGCATCAACAGGAACGTCAGTTGGTACTGGGCACCGTTGACCGCCCCGCCGATGATCGCCTCCGGTGTCCAGGTCCACGCAACCGGGCCGTCGGACGCGACCAGGATTGCGCCACCGATCACGGCACCGGTCGCGTAGTTCATCGTTCCGACGGTGGCGTAGTCGAACCTGGCGCTCCGTGCGAATCGCACAAGGAGGGTGAACGCGGCGTTTCCAACGAGGTGCAGCACCAGGAAGAGCATTTGTGCGGGGCAGCATACCGGCAGGTTCGTCGCGACCATCGGCCGCATGGGGCAGGATGCCCTACCATGCCGGCACCATGGAATTGAACCTCGATATCGACGCCTTCCCGTATCCGTCTCGTCGCCAACCGGTGATCGCCCGCCGGGGGGTCGTCGCGACCAGTGAGCCCCTGGCCGCCCAGGCGGGACTGCAAATGCTGCAGCGCGGTGGCAACGCCGTCGATGCTGCCTTGGCCACCGCAATCGCACTGACCGTCATCGAACCGACGTCCAACGGCATTGGCAGCGATGCGTTCGCCCTTGTCTGGGATGGCGCGAAGATGCACGGGATCAACGCCTCCGGTCGCAGTCCCGCCTCGCACACCCCCGGACTCTTCGCGTCGAAGGGACTTGATCACGTGCCGGCAACTGGCTGGTTGCCGGTCACGGTTCCCGGTGCACCGGCGGCGTGGAGGGACTTGCATGCCAAGTTCGGGCGCCTCCCCTTTGAGGTGCTCTTCGAACCCGCGATTTCGTATGCCACGGACGGATTTCCGGTTGGGCCGGTCACCGCATCCTCGTGGCGGCGTACCCAGATGCGGGCCCCGGAAGTCTGGCACGGTCAGGAGTTCCGCGGTTGGTACGACACCTTCGCGCCGGGCGGACGCATGGTCTCCGCGGGAGACATGTGGGCCTTCCCCGATCATGCGGCGACGCTTCGTGAAATTGCGAGTACCGGGGCCGAATCCTTCTACCGCGGACGCCTGGCCCGCGAAATCGCGGCGTTCGCCTCGGTGACCGGAGGAACCATCACCGAGGCAGATCTCGCCTCCCATGCAAGTACGTGGGTCGATCCGATCGTGACCGATTACCGTGGCTACGGGGTCTGGGAAATCCCGCCGAACGGGCAGGGCATCGCCTGCCTGATGGCGCTCGCTATCCTGGAGGGCACCGACGTTGCCACCCATGCGCGCGAGTCGGTCGAGAGTTACCACCTCCAGATCGAGGCGATGAAACTGGCGTTTGCCGATGCCCGGCGCTTCGTGGCCGATCAGGATCACGCCGATGTGCCTGTCACGGGGATGCTTGACAAGGCGTACGCTGCCCGGCGCCGTGCGCTCATTGATGACAAGGCCGGTCTGCACCCCCACGGTGAACCGGTGCGCGGTGGCACGGTCTATCTCTGCGCCACCGATGCTGACGGCATGATGATCAGCATGATCCAGTCGAACTTCAACGGCTTTGGCAGTGGCGTTGTCGTGCCCGGTACCGGGATCGCGCTGCAGAACCGAGGCAGCGGTTTCACGCTTCAGCAGGGCCATCCAAACCAGGTCGCTCCGGGAAAGCGTCCGTTCCACACCATCATCCCGGCCTTCCTGACGGAGGGACGTACGGTTCCAATCGGTCCGTTCGGTGTCATGGGCGGACACATGCAGCCTCAGGGTCACACGCAGATGGTCGTCAACCAGGTTGATTACGGTCTCAATCCGCAATCTGCCCTTGATGCTCCCCGTTGGCAGTGGATGCGCGATCGTGCAGTCACCGTCGAGACCGGTGTCGCGGAGCACATCGTCCAGGGACTGCGCCGCCGTGGCCACGAGGTGACCATCGTTACCGATGGAGGATCGTTCGGCAAGGGGCAGATCATCCGTCGCCTGCCCAATGGTGCATATGTGGCGGGTTCCGAACCCCGCGCCGATGGATGCGCCGTCGGGTTTTGATGGCGGTGCACCCGGGGGCGCGGATCCCGTGCCCCTCCGGTTCCGCGTCATGTGGGCGGCAGAGGGCGAGTTTCGCGTGCGTGCGTGTCGGGAAGATCCGCACCGGTCGGTCGCGTACGCTTTGATCCTGATGCCGGGGACGCATGGTGCTCAATCCCGGACCCATGAGAGGCCACGATGAAGGTCACCGAGTTCCTGAGTTCAGAACGCCAGTTGCTTGAGGCGGGCATGGCCACGACCCGTGCGGACGCGCCCGATGCCTACACCGGGACCGTCCGCGTCTGGCCAGACGCCTGCCGCCGGGAGTTTCTCGACTGGCTTGGCGACGGTTCGGACATCCCGCACGACGAGTTCCCGGCGATCCTGCGGCGCATTGCCGGACACAACGAGGTTCACGACCGTGGTGGATTCACGCCCAGCTTCGCGGCCGACCTGCTTGAACGCTGGCAGGAACAGCATCGCCACGAGTGAACGCGCACCGGATCTCAGGCAGTCGTGGGCGGGAAGGGTCCGCTGTTCGGAACTGTTGCGGTGGCCGTCACCGAGTCGATCAAAACCCTGC
Source organism: Thermoflexus hugenholtzii JAD2 (assembly GCA_945907765.1). GTDB lineage: Bacteria > Chloroflexota > UBA11872 > UBA12225 > UBA12225 > UBA12225. The sequence goes on from CAMDTO010000029.1 coordinate 9,549, forward strand.
GGTCTCCCGGTTAGGATGAGGAACGGTGGTCACCCATGTGATCGCCAAAGAGGATTGCGATGAAGATTGTTGCTGCCGGCGCCACTGGGTTCATTGGTCGGGCACTTGTTCCTGCACTGACCCGGGCCGGGCATGAGGTAGTGATTCTCTCGCGTCGTCCTGGCGCCTCCGGCCTGGCATCCGTGGGGGCTCGCGAGGTCGAGTGGGATGGGCGAACCCTCGCTCGTTCGTGGGTCGGTGAGGTTGATGGCGCGCACTCCGTCATCAACCTGGCCGGGGTCAACATCGGCGGAGGCCTGTGGACGACCTCCCGGCGGCGGGCGATCATTGACAGCCGGACCGCATCGACCGGGGCCCTGGTGAAGGCAATCGAGGGTCTCCCTCCCGACCGTCGCCCGGAGGCGCTCATCAATGCCTCCGGCATCGGGTACTACGGTGACCGCGGTGACGAAATCCTGCCCGACGACGCCCGACCCGGTACCGGCTTCATGGCTGATACCTGCGTTGAGTGGGAGAAGTCGGCACTTGCGGCCGAGAAACTCGGCGTGCGGACGGTCCTGATGCGGACTGCCGTCGTCTTCGGGAAGGGTGCCTTGCAGGTATTCCTGATCGCACTGCCGTTCCGGTTGTTCGCCGGCGGTCCGCTCGGCGAGGGAAAGTTCTGGTTCCCTTGGATTCATCTCGACGACATCGTTGGCATGTACCAATGGGCCCTGGAAAATCGTGAGGTCCGCGGGCCAGTCAACTGCACCGCACCCGATGTTCGCCGCCAACGTGATTTCGCTGGCGAGATGGGGCGCGCCCTCGGGCGTCCATCCTGGTTCCCGACACCAGCGTTTGCCTTGCGTCTCGCCCTTGGAGATTTCTCGAATCTCGTGCTGCATGGGCAACGGGCCGAGCCGCGCATTGCTCAGGCGCACGGATACACGTACCGCTTTCCTACCTTGCAGGCGGGACTGGCCGACATTCTCGGCTAGTCCCACGCCGAGGCGCCTCCAACACGATAGCTGGGGCTACGTCGGAAACGCGTAGGTGGCTCCAGTGAGCTGTTCGGACACGTTCCAGAGGCGTGCGGCGGTTTCACGGTCGTAGGACGCCGGACTTGACCTGAGGAGTTCCGGGAGGCCTCGCAGCTGGTTGAGGCGGGTTCCTCCGACATAGCCGCCACCAAGGACGTCTCCGGTAGCCGCCATGACGGTCGCAAGTGCACCGATGGCTGCCGGTTGCGCGACCAAGGCGTTCATCGCCCGCATCACCACCGCCAAGAGCGCTGACCCCCGCATCTTCGGGCCGACGTGCTGGAGGTTGGTTGACGAATAGCCTGGATGGCATCCGATGGCGATCGCCGTGGACGAGGACTGCCTCAAGCGCCGTTCAAGTTCGTAGGTGAAGAGCAGGTTCGCCAACTTCGACATCGAATACTGACGACGTTGGTCGTACTTGCTTGGTCGCGGGATCGCGCCGAAGTCGATCCGCCCCTGACGGTGCAGGAGCGAACTGACGGTCACGACCCGTCCGCGATTTGCGTGATCAAGCAACGGCAGGATGCGTCCGGTGAACGCGAAGTGTCCAAGATGGTTCGTGCCGAACTGCAGTTCGAACCCGTCAGCGGTGGTCCGTTCCGGAACGGCCATCACGCCCGCATTGTTGACAAGGACGTCGATGCGGTGGTGTGACGTCGCCAACTCCTTCGAGGCGCGTTCGATTGAACCGAGCGACGTAAGGTCGAGAACCAGTCCCTCGACCTTGGCACCCGGAACCGTGGCACGTAACGAGGTCATCGCCAGCCCCATGCGCCCCTCATCCCGGCATGCCATGACAACGTGCGCGCCTCGGCCGGCAAGCATTCGGGATGCTTCGAAACCAATGCCACTGTTCGCGCCGGTGATCACGACAACCTTGCCGTCCAGCGGTGGCACGTCATTCTCAGTGAACATTCGCGTCGACCTCCCTGCCGGCCATCAATGGCCCACACCAAGGATGACAGACCGCTGGAGGGAGACCTCTGGCTAGGGCGCCCCGAGGGTGTCGAGGAATGCGACGGTCGCATCAACCACCTGGCGCTGCTGGTCAGTGCGGGAGATGGTCGGTGTGCCGTCATTCGCTTGGAAGCGGTACGACCCGAACTGGTTGTGGTTGCCGCCTTCGATGGCGACGTACCGCGTCGGGACTGGCAACAGCAGGCGCCCTGCGACGATCTTCGCCGGCGTGACGTTTCCGTCACGTGTTCCCGAGATCGACAGCACCGGGAGTGTCGCCGTCGCGAGCGAATGATCGGCGTCGGTGTAGGCCGCCCACAGGATCAGCCCGGATACCCGGTCCGGGTTTGCACGGGCGTACCAGGAAGCGGCCACGCCGCCCAGCGAGTGCCCCCCGATCGCCCATCGCCTGATCTCGGGGAACACGGCAAAGACCGGCGACGCCGCGTCGATGTCGAAAAACGCGAGACGGAATGTGACTGGCACGATGACGACGGGGTGTCCTGCCCAGGCAATCGCGCGGGCGAGTGGTGCATAGGCGATTGGGTCGACCCCACCGCCGGGATAGAAGATGAACCCGGTTGGCGTCCCGGGAGGCCCGAGACGGGTGCTTCCCGGGGGGCGGGGCAATGGCCGGAAGACCAGCCAGCGAGACGCATCAACTTGGACGTGCGCGTCCGTGGCCATCGCCTCGGTCGCATCAGGCAAGGATGCGCCGGTGTAGAGGGCGAAGGCCGGAACTCCGATCACGCCGAGAAAAAGGACCAATACGGTGGCGTAAACCAGTCGGCGTCGCCAGGTGAATGTACGCATGTGACGGGGCGTTCAGGCAGTTCCGGGTGCCGGCGGATGTCCGGCGAACTGCCACGATTGTAATCTTCCCGTGTCTGAGGGACCCGGACGCACGAGTGCGCGCTGCTACCAGAAGCTGCGGTGTTTGCTGCCCAGGCGATGCCCAGGCGATGCCCAGGCGATGCCCAGGCGATGCCACGGCAAGTGCGAGGTGGCGTATTGTCTAGGGGGCAGTCGCGTTTCTGTTCCGAACAGCGATGGTGCGCCGTCTGCGCAGTTCCCGAACAGACAGACCAGAACCTTTGACCAAAGCGGTATTCAAGAGGAGGCAACATGTCCAACCAAGGCAACGGTCATCCAGAAGCCGGTACCTGCCCGGTCGCCCACGGAGCCCTTACCACCACGGGCGCATCCACCATGGATTGGTGGCCGAACGCACTGAACCTCGACATCCTTCATCAGCACGACCGCAAGACCAATCCGATGGGCGAAGGGTTTGACTACCGCGAGGTCGTCAAGCACCTTGACGTCGCAGCCCTTAAGAAGGACCTCGCGGCCCTCATGACCGATAGCCAGCCATGGTGGCCGGCCGATTGGGGCCATTACGGGGGCCTCATGATCCGCATGGCGTGGCACGCTGCGGGTTCCTACCGCGTTGCCGATGGACGTGGCGGTGGTGGCACTGGCAACCAGCGATTCGCGCCCCTCAACTCATGGCCGGACAACACCAACCTCGACAAGGCACGCCGCCTTCTCTGGCCGATCAAGCGCAAGTATGGCAACCAGGTGAGTTGGGGTGACCTCTTCATCCTGGCCGGAAATATCGCCTACGAGACCATGGGACTGAAGACCTACGGGTTCTCGTTCGGGCGAACGGACATCTGGCACCCGGAAAAGGACATCTACTGGGGTTCGGAGAAGGAATGGCTGGGTGCGACCCGCTATGAGGGTGACGGTGCGGACCGCGCATCGCTGGAGAACCCGCTTGCCGCTGTCCAGATGGGCCTGATCTACGTCAATCCGCAGGGGGTTGGCGGTGTGCCTGACCCGCAGCGGACGGCACACGACATCCGGATCACGTTCGGCCGCATGGCAATGAACGATGAGGAAACCGTTGCCCTGACTGCCGGTGGTCACACGGTCGGCAAGACGCATGGCAATGGGGACGCAGCGAACCTCGGACCGGAGCCCGAGGGTGCCGACCTTCACGAACAGGGCCTCGGGTGGATGAACCACGTGACCCGCGGAGTTGGGCGCGACACCGTCACGAGCGGCATCGAGGGTGCCTGGACCACCCATCCCACGAAGTGGGACACCGGCTACTTTGACATGTTGTTCGGCCACGAGTGGGAGTTGAAGAAGAGCCCGGCAGGGGCTTGGCAGTGGGAACCGACCAGCATCAAGGAAGAGGACCGTCCGGTTGATGTCGAGGATCCCTCGATCCGACACAACCCGATCATGACCGACGCCGACATGGCGATGAGGGTCGATCCCGAGTACCGGAAAATCTCCGAACGCTTCCATAAGGATCCGGCGTACTTCTCCGAGGTCTTTGCCCGCGCGTGGTTCAAGCTGACCCATCGGGACATGGGTCCGAAGGTGCGCTACATCGGGCCAGAGGTTCCCGCCGAAGACCTCATCTGGCAGGACCCAGTCCCGGCCGGACGTTCTGACTACGATGTCGCAGCATTGAAGGCCTCGATCGAGGCGAGCGGCCTGAGCATCAGTGACATGGTCACGACCGCCTGGGACAGCGCGCGCACGTACCGTGGGTCCGACCTGCGTGGTGGTGCCAATGGTGCACGCATTCTCCTTGCCCCGCAGCGCACGTGGGAGGGCAACGAGCCTGCACGCCTCGAGAGGGTGCTTGCCGTCCTCGAGCCGATCGCCCATGCGCACAATGTCAGCGTTGCCGATGTGATTGTCCTGGCTGGCAACGTGGGCGTCGAACACGCGGCGAATGCTGCCGGCTTCCACATCAGCGTGCCCTTCACACCGGGTCGTGGTGACGCGACGCAGGCACACACCGACGTGGACAGTTTCCACTATCTCGAACCGCTCGCTGACGGCTTCCGGAACTGGCAGAAGGAACAGTACGCGGTCTCTCCCGAGGAGATGCTTCTCGACCGCACGCAACTCATGGGCTTGACCGCCCACGAGATGACCGTCCTCGTCGGCGGATTGCGCGTCATGGGCACCAATCACGGCGGGACCGCCGACGGGGTCTTCACCGACCACGTCGGTTCGCTGACGCCCGACTTCTTCGTCACCCTGACCGACATGGCCTACTCATGGAAGCCGACCGGCCGGAATTCCTACGACATCGTTGACCGCCATACCGGCGCGACGAAGTGGACGGCGACACGCGTGGACCTCGTCTTCGGGTCGAACTCGATCTTGCGGGCGTACGCCGAGGTCTATGCGCAGGACGACAGCCGTGAGAAATTCGTCCATGACTTTGTCGCCGCATGGACGAAGGTCATGAACGCCGACCGCTTCGACGTCGCGCACCACTGATCACACAGACCGGTCGGATCAACGCGAACGGGGCCTTCGGGTCCCGTTCGTCTGTTTGGTGATCAGCACAAAATCTTTGACGTGCCGTGCACTTCCCGGCCGGGCCTACTGGAGTGCGTCGGCGATGAACGCGAAAATACGGTTGCGGTTGGACGGTGCCTCGAACGGAGCACCACCTTGGCCTGCTCCGGGGGGCATGCCGATCATCACGCGGTCCGGCCGGGGGTCGCGGCGATTGCGGATGCGAACCCGACTGACTGTTGCGCCGGGATCAACTGGTCGTCGGTGCCATGCTGGATCAGGAACCGGGGCGCAGTTGAAGGGTCGAGGCCGGAGAGGTGCGTGGACGGCTCCGCCTGGCGCACCGCGTCGGGCACACCGCCAATCGGGGCGCCAAGCAGTTCGCTTTCCGGGGAGCCCGCGTCGCTCTTGGGTCCAAGGCGCGGCGACACAGTCGATGCATCGAACTGGGCATCCATCCGGCCGAAGTCGACGGGCCCGTACCAGTCGATGACCGAACGGACGGTCGTGGACACACTTGAGACCGGCGCATGGCCTCCATTGAATGCGGGGATGTGTGATGCTGCCCCGATCATCGATGCGAGGTAGCCCCCGGCACTCGGACCCCACACGACGAAACGCTACGGGTCAAGATTCCAACACATCCAATTACTGCGCAAAAAACGGATTGCCTCACGGCAGTCGGCGACAGGCGCGGGAACTTTGGCCTCGGACGAGAGGCGATCGTTGATGCTTGCCACGGCATAGCCCCGGGTCGTCGCCGCGGTGATCGGATCCATTTCGCGATTGCGAGACGTGCCCATCCGGAACGCCCCGCCGTGGATCCCCACGATCAAGGGGAACGGCAGATCTCCATCGGGAGGGAGGTACAGATCAAACGTCTGCGAAGCGGATTTCGTTGCGTAGGGCACGTCAGGCCACTGGCGTTGATCCATCATGGTGCCGGAGTCCGATCTGGTACGCCACTTCGCTTGATGTCAGAGGGTGATCTCTATGGCGTAGCCACACGCTTTGGTCGGGATTGGTGGCCAGGCCACTGCACTCCGGGTTCACATTCCAAGGAGCACCTCGGCCACTGGGTTCATCGCTTCGAGTGCCGGGCGCCGACCAGCAAAAACAGAAGCCCCTGCCGATCGTGGCAGAGGCTTGGTGCGGATCAATGTGCGCCTGGCACGTGGGCCGTGTCAGTGGGGTAGCGGGGAAAGGACGTGGACCTCGTGGGCGAAACCGGCTTCATCGAACCGGTGCGCATTGTCCGCCATGATCTGCGCCAACATTGCGGGGTCAAAGACGTCAAAGACAACCATTGCAGTATGGTCGTCAACCTTCCCGATGATCGTGTGCTCGACGTGGATGGCCTTGGCCTGCATGTCTCGGTCGCTGTCAAACATCGCGCGCCACATGTCGCAGGAGAACCCTGGTTTCGTCAAGCGGGCAAACAGGAGCAATTTCATGGCAGGATCCACTCACTAACCAGAGACGGGCATTCGCGCCAAGAAGACTGGCGAATGAGCACAAGCCCTCAGCGCCCCGCATCTCATTTCAATCGAACCGTGTTCTTGCCAAATTCTCAAGAAGACACTTCAGTCGACTATGTGGAAACGTGCCCACCCATCGGCTTGATGCCACGGGGATACGAGTTTCCGCAGGGCAAGGGATCTGATTGTCACCGGACCGAGAGACGATGCGGTAAGAACTCTTCGACCCATTCTCGGTGGCGGAGAGGTGCATCGGTCACGATCGGTCCGATACGCCACCCAACGTCATGGGGATCGGCCAATCCGGGGAGAACCTGCTACCCATTGCCACTGGTGTGGCACTGTCGGGCGGAGGGGGAGGGATTCGAACCCTCGATACCCTTGCGGGTATAGCGGTTTAGCAAACCGCCGCACTAGGCCGACTATGCGACCCCTCCGTGACGCGTGCGCGGGGAAAGTTGCGCACCTGAAGTATACCCAAGGGGTCTGCCGGTTACTGTGGCGCGGGCTACCTGACCGGTTTGAGTTTCCGCAGGACGAGTGGCCATGTGAGGTGCCAGAACGCATCGTTCGCATACGGGTTGAGGATGCTTGGCCACCCAACCCAGTAGACCTGGCTCATCACGTTGTGGTGGAAACTCTGCACCAGGGGGATATTCGGCAGGTCCCGCAACCAGACATCCATCGCCTTCGGGAAGAGATCGAGCATCTTCCGGTCCGCGACCGGCACCTGTTCCATCTCATTCACGATGCCGTCGAATTCCTTGTCGGTCCAACGCGAGTACGAACCACCCGCACCGCCGGCCGAGGCGCCCTCGACAATGGCATTGCGGCTATGGAAGAGGGTGAGGGTGAAATGCGGGTCGACGATGCTGCCACCGTGGCCGTAGATCCATGCCGTCGCACGGCCTGAACGGATGCGGTCCAGCCAGTCCGGTGGTTGGTCGTACGTGGCGTCGAAGCCTTCCCGGCGCAGGAGCTCGGCGAGCACTGGTCCCATATCGGCCCACTGCGGGTGCCCGAGGATCGGGATGCGGACACGCGCGCCGTCTCGTGCCCAATATCCCTCGGGATCGCGCCTGAACCCGCGTTGTTCAAGACGCTTCGTGGTCTCCTTGGGGGCATAGCGGTTCGAGGGGAACTCCCATAAGCGGTACTTGACAGCCTCAAGATAGGGTTCGAGGGCACGGAAGCTCGGGTAGGGAAGCGGGGTGGCCTCGCCGAACCCTTCCTGCCCGATATCAACCAGACGCCGGCGATCGATGGCGAAGGAGATTGCCCACCGGATGACCGGATCATCGAACGGGGCGACGCGCGTGTCAAACCAGAGTGACAGCGGCCACCAATCGATATTGCCGTAGGGCGCGCGCCCGAACGAGAAGGTCATCAGGGCCATGCGTTCGGAAAGTGCGGTGCCGGCCTTGGGCTTTCCAGCTGGCGAGTAGGCGCCGTCGAGGTTCCCTCCCGTGCGCGCACCGTCGACGCCCTCGCCGACAAGCGCACGCGCGGTGCTGTGCAGGACCGTCCAGGAGTGGTCGAACTCGCCGCGGGTCATGCCCATGGCAAGGCGGTTTTCGTCCCCATAGGGCACCATCACGATCCGTTCCGGCCCCGGCATCGTGGTGAATTCCGTGCGTGCTCCCCAGTAGTCCTCGCGTCGGTCCAGGAACTTCCACGTATCGGTCCACCGGCTGATCCGGTACGGACCAGTCCCGAACGGCCATCCGGCATCCGGGTCGTGGAAGTCGAACTCGATCAGGGATTTCCCACGGAAGACGTGCTCCGGCAGGATCTTGAGGCCGGTATCGAACTTGAAGGTCAGGAAATCAAAGACAAAGCGCGGGCTTGGTGCCTTGAACCGGATCACCACGTGTTGGTCACCGTCGGTGAAGGCATCCTTGACTTGGGCGCGCACGTCGGCTGCGAATGGGATCGAGGTGGGGGCATCGGCGAGGGTGAGGATCGTGAAGGCCACGTCACGCGGTGTGAATGGCTTGCCGTCGGCCCAAACCGCGTCCTTGCGGATTCGCACGCGGACCTCATCCGAAGCCCCGTTGTAGACGAAGTCATGGGCAAGCCACGGGATCAGGCCGACCCCGAACGCCGAGAAGTAGAAGAGTGGCTCCCACATGGCGGCGTGCCCGGTCTGGTGACTGGCGCTGTAGTGGTATGGGTTGCCGATCCCGGTATCGGTGAAGCGGGCCGGCATGCTCCCGTTCATGAGATGGAGGGTGCGGTGGCGCGGAACATCCGCCAGGGCGTTGCGGTATACCGGCGACCCGGATGGGGTCTCACCGCACGCGGCGAGGAACCCCGCAGTCGCGGTTGCCAGAGCCGTGCGGCGGGGAACGACGAGACCCCCGGACGACGTTGCCTCTTGGATACGAACCGGTGGAACCGTCCCAGTACCGATCGGTTCTCGCGCGGGTGATGGCGTAAAGAGGCCCCCGGGGTTCACGTGGTCGATCGGGTGGGCCACGTTGTCACGTCGGGTCGCCATCAATTGCTTCCGGCCGGTCACTTGCACGGGTGTTGCGGGGGGTCGGCGCGGACATGCCACTCTCCGCCATTTCGGGAATGATCGCACGGGGAGGCGTGGTGATGCCGATGCCAGACCTGATCTGACACCTCATCGCGACCGACTGAAGCCCGGCGGTTCCTGCAAAATGGAGCGCCGGGCTTCATCCGTCACTGCGTTGCCGGCATCGGTACCCCATGTGCCTGGGCGAGGGCGTCGATGGCATCCCAGGTGTCGTCCGGGATGGAGATGCCCGATGCCTTGCGTGCTGCGGTCGTGCGGGATTCCGGTTCGCCGGGAAGCATGACGGTATTCGACCCGGTACCAGGGACCTTCTTCAGGGCATCCGTGACCCGTCCGACGTGGTCCCGGTAGTGGGTGGCGTCGCCGAAGGCCGACGGATCAATCACGACCAGGAACGCCCCTGCGCCCCGTGCGGCCAATTCCGCACCCGTCCGCGTGTCGCCAAGATTGCCGGCAAGGGTTGGGGTCGCATCGTCGATGACCGCAAGGGTTCCCATCAGGGCCGAGGCAAGCGCGAGGCCGTAGCCCTTGTGGCCACCAAATGGAAGCAACATGCCACCCGCGTAGAACTCCTCGGGATCGGTACTCGGGTGTCCGTCCTTGTCCACGATGCAGCCCGGGGGAAGCGCTTCGTGCTTGGCCCGGGCCACCTTGACCTTGCCTTCGGCGACCACCGTCGTCGCGAAGTCGATCAGGACCGGTGGGTGGTCCTCATTTCCCACTGGTATGCCCATGGACCAGGGGTTCGTGCCGAGGAACCTGGCGGCCCCACCGAACGGCGTCGCCGCGCCGACCCCGGGTCCGGCACCGCCAACCGTGAGGATGGTCACCAGGCCTTCGGCCGCTGCGGTTTCGGCGTAGTCGCCGACGCGCCCAAGGTGGTTCGCGTGACGGATTGCGGCCCCGGCGATTCCGTGGATGTGCGCCCGGGACATTGCCTCACGCAAGGCAAAGACCGCTGCCACTTGCCCGAAGCCTCGCGCACCGTCGACAAGGACCGTCGCACCGCGTCCGCCAATGATCGACGGTCGCGCTGCCGGGTGGATCACCCCGGCTGCGATCTGTTGGGCGTACTGCGGGATGCGGATGGCGCCATGACTGTCGTGCCCGGCGAGGTTGGCCCTCACCAAGTGTCCGGCGACCTCAGCCGCGATGTCCTCAGGTGCGCCAAGGTGGATGAAAATGCCGGTTGCAGTCGCTTGGAGCGATGCGGGGTCCACGATGCGGTAGTCGGCCACGGGTTCGTCCTTCTTGTGTGAATGGGTTACGCCCCGGCATCGCCGTGATGGCACGCGCCACCGCCCGCCGGGTCCGGTCGGCTAGCGTAGCACGGAGGAGCTGGCCAACCGGCAGGCATCTGGGTAGTCAGTCACGCGAGATCGCCGGGGTGGTCGCGCACGCCGACAAGGTCGCGAACTGCGCGCATGACGGCGTCGGCAAGATCGTCCGGGTCGGTTCCTGTCCGGCCGGCGTCTACCTGGATCCGCATCGCTATCAGGGAAGCCAATGCATCGCTCTCCGACCCCTCGAGGTCACCGATGCGGACGAGATCCTCTACAAGCTTCCACGCAAGGGCGTCGGTGGCTGTCAACGTCGCCGGATCATGGCGAGGCAAAGGTACCCCGTCAGCCACCGGCGAGTTTCACCTTGAACCCAAGGGCTTCCAGACGCGGTTGAAGGCGTTCCCTGCAGTCGCCCTGGATCTCCACGACGTCATCGCGGACCGCGCCACCCGCGCCGGCAATCCGGCGCAGTTCACGCCCGACATCCTCAAGCTGGTCAGCCGGCAGGCCAGTCACCACGGTCACCGTCTTGCCTCCCCGTCCGCCCTTGACGCGCCAGAGGCGGACCCAACCGTCAGCAGGTGCTTGTGGAACCGGAGGCCCGGACGACGTCGGCCGGCGCTTGCCGGTCTCCTTGGGCGCGACCCGGCCTCCGTCAGACGAATAGACGAGGCGCGAATTTGCCATGACTCCGAGTGTATCTGGCCCCGGGGAAATGAATTGACCCCAGGCCCGGTGCATTCACCGGGTCCGGGGTCGCGGGTCTCCCCCACTCGTTGGGCGGAAAGGTTGTTAGTGCAGGGTCTGCCTACATCTCGGGCAGGTCGAGGATCCTCTGGAGCTCGTCATTCCAGGACTTGAGTCCATCCTCGAACCCGACCTGACCGACGTACCAAGGATTGCCCTTCTCGCCGAAGACCGGATCGAGTTCGAGACCACGGAGGTTTGCCGGGATGATGTGGACCATCGCACTTTCGAAGTTCTCGAGGTAGAGCTGGAACTTGGGATCCTTGAAGTAGTCGTCCTTCATGATGTCGGGGCGCACGTTGGCCTGGTTGCCACTCATCGTGTTGAAGGTCAGGGCGCCATCCTTGCTGACGATGTGCTTGAGGAACTCCCAGGTCTGGTCGGTGGCCTTGGACGCGGCGTTGATGTTCCACGTGCCCCCGCGCAACTCTGAGGGACGCTTGCCGTCCTTGCGCTTGGGGAACAGGATCGACTTGAACTTCAGGGACCCGTCCTTGTTCAACTTGTTGATGTTGAACACACCCAGCGATCCCTGATGGCTGATGCCGATCTGGCCGTTGACGAACATCTGGTCCGCCGAGATGTCCTTGGGCATGTTGCCGGGGTGGGCGACGACCTTCTCCTTGTTGGCGAGGTCGTACATCCACCGCATCCCTTCCTTGGCGCCAGCCTCGGTCAGGATGGCCTTCTTGCCGTCCTCACTGAACTTGTCACTGTTGAAGGCACGCGTCAGGGCGGTGGTGCCGGGGGAACTCGGGAGGGATGTCCAGAGGCCGAAGCCCTGGGACTTCTCCATGTACTTGCCAACCTTGACGGCAATCTCGTAGAGCTTTGCCATCGTCCAGTCGGGCGACTTCGGGTCTGGCATCGTGGCGCCGGCGGCCTCGAGGATCTGGGTGTTGTAGAGGAAGCCGTCCTGGCCGGTCCATCCCCAACTTGGAAGGCCCCACGTCTTTCCCTGCCACTTCTGGTAATCAATGAAGGGCTTGTAGAACTGGCCGAGGTCGTACTTGTCGCGCGCGATCAGGTCGTCAACAGGGACGATCACCTTGCGCTTGGCAGCCTGGTACATCTGCCAGTGCGAAGGGTCCCACGCGTGCAGGTCGCCCAATGACCCTGCCTGGGCGGCGGCCAGCATCTTGGGGTAGGCCGACTGCTGGTTGCCATTTTCCAAGGCAATCGGGCGGTACTCCACCTTGATGTTCGGGTTCTTCTCGGTGAAGGTCTTGATCATCAGTTCGGGCCACTTGCCGTCACCGCCCCGGAAGGTCTCCCAGGAAATCGACGCCGCCGGAAGTGTCTTGGCGCCACCGGACTGGGCGGCGGCGGTCGGTGCAACCGTCGGTGCGGCTGCTGCCGGGGCCGCGGTCGGCGCGGCTGCTGCCGGGGCCTTGGTCGGTTCGGCCTTTGGTGCCGGTGCTGCTGGTGCCGCTTCGCCACCACACGCTACGGCTACCAATCCGGCGATCGCGCCGGACATGCCGGTCAGGATTGCCCGGCGGCTTCGGAATCTCTCGCTCAAGTTCATGCTCTCCCCCATGAAACCCACGGTGACGGCGCCCGATCCAACCGATCAATCGCCGTCTGCGACCGTCCTGACGCCAGTTCATCGTGGCGGAGTTGCGATACGGTTGCAACGGGTTACGCGCCTAGGATAGTGACGCCAGACGGATTGCGCAAATGCCTTCTTGGGCGGATGGCCCTGCCGTGGGACGGCGATGCGGGCTTGATCTCAGGATCCGCGCCATGCCGACCACCCGATGGTCGCCCATCCGATGATGAAGGCCACGCCCCCAAGGGGGGTGATCGCGCCGAAGAGCCGGATACCGGTGAGCGTCATGAGATAGAGGCTTCCGGAAAACAGGACTACCCCGGCGACGAATGCCCATCCGGCCACGCTTGCCGGTGACTGGGGCCATTGACCAGCCACGATTGCCACCACGAACATGCCGAAGGCGTGGTACATCTGGTACCTGGCGCCGGTCTCCCAGATCACCAGCAGGTCAGGCGCGACCCATCCGGACAGGCCATGTGCGCCGAATGCGCCAAGGGCGACGCCGATCATCGCGCAGACCGCTCCGGCGATCATCCATTCCCGCGCGATCATCATGCCGGTACTCCGTTGGGTGGGTGCGGCGCCGTGCCACGCCTCCCTCATGTCTACCATGAAGCGGGTACCATGCCGACCGGACACCGGTCGTCCAGGCGCAGACCGCGCTTGAGATCGGATCGGTCTGGCACGGGGAGACAATTCCCGGCAGGGACTGGCGTCCAGGAGATTGAGGAGAGCAATGGACGGATCGAAGCTGCGCGCGAAAATCCAGTCGGGGGAACGCATCTACGGCACGATGACCTCGCTGGTCCGGAACCCCCGGTGGGCCTCGGTCTTTGGCCGGCTTGCCTTCGACTATGTGATTGTCGATACCGAACACGCCCCAACCGGTCGGAGCGAAGCCGCCGACCTGGCGTTTGCCCTGCACGCTGCCGGGGTCTGCCCGATCCTGCGCGTCAAGGATTCGGAACCTCACGCGACGGTCATGGCCCTGGACGCCGGTTTCCATGGCGTGCTGGTTCCCTACTGCGAGACGCCCGAGGAAGTACGCGCCGCGGTCTGGGCCGCGCGCAGCCGTCCCCTGAAGGGGATCCTGCATGACCGCGCCCGCGACCATGGCGAGTACCCTTCCGACGCGACCAAGGAATACCTTGACGGTCGCGCCAAGGACGTGATCGTCATGATCGGCATCGAGAGCGTCCCGGCCATTGAAA
>CAMDTO010000030.1 GCA_945907765.1 Thermoflexus hugenholtzii JAD2
CTTGATGCCGCACGTGCCCAGGTTGCGTCGGCGCAGGCGAGGTTGGCACAGGTCAGGCAACCGCGCGCCGAGGACATCTCGAATGCCCAGATCCAGTTGCAATCCCAGTTAACGCGTCTCGAGCAAATCCGGAACCCTCGGCCTGAGGACATTCGAAACGCCGAGGCTGCGGTGACGTCGGCCCAGGTGCGTCTCCAGGCAGTCGTGAAGCCCCGTGCCGAGGATATTGCCAACGCGCAAGGATCGCTTGATCAGCAGCAGACGCGACTCTCCCAGATCCTGGATGCCCCGAAGGCAAAGCCAGAGGACATCGCCAACGCGGTCCTTCAGGTGCAGAGTGCGCAGGTCAACCTGGAACGGGCGCGCTCCAGTCAGGCTACCGCGTCGTCCCGGTCGTCAACCATCACGCAAGCCGACGCGGATGCCTCGGTGCAGTCTGCCCAGATCTCGTTGCAGACCCAGCAGAACAACCTGGCGAAGCTGCAGGGGCAGGGCCCGACGGACTGGGAAGTCCGCCTTCAGCAACAGGCAGTCGCCCAGGCGCAGACGAGTCTCGAGAAGCTCCGGAATCCGAGCGCCAGCGATGTCCAGACGGCGCAGATTGCGGTTGATCAGGCCCAGACGAGCCTCGAGAAGCTCCGGAACCCAAGTACCTACGACATCACCGTCGCTGAACAGTCCGTGGCGCAGGCGCAGCTTGCCCTTGACAAGCTGCGGACCCCGGGAGAGTCTGACCTTCTCGCGGCCCAGCAAACAGTGATCCAGGCGGAGACCGCCCTTCAGAAACTCCTCAGTCCATCTGAAGCTGACCTTCTTGCCGCGCAGCAGTCCGTCATTCAGGCGGAGACCTCGCTTGAGAAACTGGTCAATCCGACCCCGTACGACCTGCAGTCCCAGCGGCAGTCGTACGCGCAGGCGGTGATGTCGCTCGAGCGGGCACTCGTCTCCAACAAGTTTGACATCCGGAACGCTGAGGTGTCGCTCCGGCAGGCGCAGGCACAACTTGACTTGAAGCTCGCCGGATCGACCACATGGGACATCCAGTCGGCCGAGGCATCGGTGGAACAGGCGAAGCTTGGTGTTTCCCAAGCCGAAACGAACTTTTCGAATGCGAACCTGACGGCGCCGTTCGATGGCGTCGTGTCTGCCACCGCGGGCAACAGTGGCGAGCAAGTCGGGTCGGGGACCCCAGTGGTGACGCTGACCGATACGCGGGTCCTGCGCATCGACGTGGTCGTTGACGAGACGGATGTCGGCAAGATCAAGCCGGGCCAGGCGTCCACGGTCACCCTTGAGAGCATGACGGGCATGCGCTTTGCTGGCAAGGTCATCGTGGTGGCTCCGACCGCCACGGTCCAGCAGGGGGTCGTGAACTATCTGGTGCAGGTCCAGCTTGACCTTGGCAATACCGTGTCAATCCGTCCCGGAATGTCGGCGACCGCGCAGGTGGTCATCGCGAGCCGGGAAAACGTGGTGGTTGTTCCAAACCGGGCAATCAAGCTGGTTCAGCGCAACCGGACCGTGACCGTGCAACTGCCTGAGGGCAAGACCGAGGTCCGCACCATCCAGGTTGGACTTGCCAACGATCAGCAGACGGAGATCACCGGAGGCCTCGTTGCTGGTGAGCGGGTCATCATTCCAAGCACCACAGTGGCGTCAATCGGCGCGCCCGGTGGTGGTGGTCCGGGCGGAGGCGGTGGGCCCCCACGCGGTATTCCAGGTGGTCGGGACTAGCGCTAGCGCTAGCGCTTATCACACTCAAATACGCAGACCGTGTATGCCGTGTAACGCACGCACCACACTACACACCTCCCCTTGACCAAGCACCAGCTCGACAGGCGACCCAGGAGACAGCCATGCAGCGTGACGTTGAACAGGCAGGTGAAACGAACCCACCTGCCGTTGTCATCCGGGCCGACGCACTTTCGAAGACGTACCAGATGGGTGATGTGACTGTCAGGGCACTGAACGGCGCGTCCTTCGAGGTCCGCACGGGCGAGATGATGTCAATCATGGGTCCCAGTGGTTCGGGCAAGTCGACGCTGATGAACATCCTCGGTTGTCTTGACCAGGCGACATCAGGAACGTACTGGCTTGACGGAACCGAGACGAGCAAACTCGATGACGATGAGCTCGCCTCGATCAGGAACAGGAAGATCGGCTTCGTTTTCCAGCAATTCAACTTGCTGGCGCGGACGTCCGCAGTTGAGCAGGTGGAACTGCCGTTGCTGTACGCGGGGGTGTCGCAGCGACGCAAACGCGCACTGGCGGCGCTTGATCGCGTCGGCCTCGCAGACCGGTCGCACCATCGTCCGACCGAGCTTTCGGGCGGGCAGCAGCAGCGGGTCGCGATTGCCCGGGCCCTCGTGGGCGAACCGGCAATCATCCTTGCCGATGAACCGACTGGCTCCCTCGACTCCCGGACTTCCGAGGAGGTCATTGCCATCTTCCAGCAACTCAACCGCGAGGGAATCACCGTCGTTTTCGTGACTCATGAACTGGACATTGCCGAACACACCAGGCGGATCATCCGGTTGACGGATGGTCGGATTGCCAGCGACCTGACAATCCCGGCGGAAGAACAACGGATCGCGCGAACGATCCACGCACCGGCCGACTCACTGGCCTGAGCACCGTTGGGGGACAACGACAATGGGATTTCTCGAAAGCGTGCGGATGGCGTTGCGTGCGCTGGGCGCAAACAAGCTGCGGGCCGCCCTGACGATGCTTGGCGTCATCATCGGCGTGGCCGCAGTGATTGCGCTGATGTCTATCGGCCGTGGGATCCAGGCGAGCATCCAGGCGCAAATCCAGGCCCTTGGATCGAACCTCTTGTTCGTCAGCTCTGGCGCGCAGAACCAGGGTGGGGTCCGCACACAGGCCGGCAGTGCACCGACCCTCACCTATGAGGATGCGTTGGCAATCGTGGATTCCGGGCGTGTCCCTGAGGCGCTCGGTGTCGCACCGGAGTCGGGAGGATTTGCCCAGGTCGTCGCGAATGGCCAGAACACGAACGTGAGGGTGACCGGGGTGACGCCTTCGTACGAGGAAGTGCGCAACTTCCACACCACGGTTGGAGAGTTCATCACCAAGGATCAGGTTGACAGCCGCTCGCTTGTCGCCATCCTCGGTGCGAACACCAAGACCCTCCTGTTTGGTGAAGGCGATGCGATCGGCCAGACCATCCGTGTGAACCAGCAGAACGTGGCAGCCAACCTGCGCGTCGTCGGGATCCTTGAACCCAAGGGTTCCGGGTTTGGTGGAAGCCAGGATGACATCGTGCTGGTGCCGATCACGACCCAGATGACCCGCCTCAATCGGGCGCGGACGTCGCGGGGAGGCTTCACGGTCTCGTCAATCAATGTGCAACTTGTCGATGACAAAGTCGAGACGTCGACCTTGGCTGTCCAGAACATCGGTGACTTGCTGCGCGAGCGGCATCGGGTCATCCAGGATGACTTCACGATCCGGAGCCAACAGGACATCCTGAACACCGCCACCCAGATTACCGGGGCGATCACCCTGTTCCTTGGGGCTGTCGCGGGCATCTCCCTGCTTGTCGGTGGCATCGGGATCATGAACATCATGCTCGTGTCGGTCACCGAACGCACGCGTGAGATCGGGATCAGGAAGGCGATCGGCGCAAAGCGTCGTGACATCCTGACGCAGTTCCTGATCGAGGCGACTGTCGTGAGCGTGCTTGGGGGCGGGATCGGCATTGCTCTCGGGGGCGGAGGCGCCCAACTGTTGAATGGCATTTCATTTGGGAATGGTCAGACCCTCAACACGGTGGTCTCGCTTGATGCTGTCTTGCTCGCATTCACCGTCTCGGCCTGCATCGGCCTGTTCTTTGGGGTCTACCCGGCGGTGAAGGCATCACGACTCAACCCGATTGAGGCACTGCGGTACGAGTAGGTGTGGTGGACACGCTCCAAGGTCCCGGGATTGGGCTTGGCACGGCCAACTTGGAAGGACGCTTGGGAATGTTTCGGAACCTGATGATCATCGTGGCGGTATTCGGCCTCGGATGGGGTGGATCATTTGCCGCCGGGATGACATACGGACAGCGCCAAGCCTCGCTTGCAACCTCACCAGGTGCCGGAGTTCAGGCGCAGTGGGGTGCGCATGCAACTGGAGCGAGTGCCCCTCAGCCGGGAGGCCCCGGACAGACCGGAGGGTTTGGAGGTCAGGGAGGACCGGGTGGCCGCATAACCTCGGGAACGATCGCTCGCGTTGATGGCCAGACGGTGTATGTCACTACGGGTGAGAACCTGGAAGTCGCCATTACGGTGCCGGCTCAGACCCCGATCACGAGGCCCGAGGCCGTTGCGCTTGCTGACTTGGCTCCAGGCACCCGTGTGACGGTGATGGCTCAGGGTGCACCGGGTGCGACGCCTGTTCCTGGCGCGCCGTTGGTGGCCCAGTCGATGTCCGTCATGGCGCAAGGGTCTGGTGGGCCCGGGGGCGGTGCCCGTGGACAGGGTGGCGGTTCTTCCCCGCCGGCTGCACCTGCGGTTCAGACAGCCACACCGACCAGTGTTCCCGCAGCCGCACCGACCAGCGTGCCCGCAACGGCAGCAACGAGTGTTCCCGCGGTGGCACCGACCACGGTCACCGGCCAAGTTCCGACGGTTGCGGTCCTTGTTCCCACGACTGTGTCCGCACCGGCAGTCGTTTCCGGTTCCCAGCCCACCCCTGCGGATCCCGGGCAAGGTCAACGAGGCCCGCGCGCTGATGCTCAGCGTCCGGGCGGACCTTTTGGTGGAGGCCCTGGCCAAGGTGGGCTGGGCGCCCAAGGCCAAGGTGCACGCGGTACCGGGGGTCAGGGACAAGGCGGACCAGAAGGGCGCGCGCCTGGCGGGCCCGGTGGGGAAACCGGAGGACCCGGCCAAGGTGGTCCTGAGGGGCGCGCTCCTGGAGGGCAGGGAGGCCAGGGAGGCCAGGGTGGTCGTGGCCCGGCGGCACCACCGCCCGCGCCATAACGTGACCGTCATTCAAAAGCCGTGGGATCGGGGTTTGTTCAGGGATCGTTACGCTTAGGGTGACTTGGACAATGACGTGATGGTCGACAGCACTCTTAAATCCGACCCGCCATCGAGAACGCCGGTTCGCCCGTTCGCCTGGCTCTGGCGTACGGTCATCGTCGAGCTTCGTCACGTTGCCTACGTACTTGTCTGGGTGTTCGTGATCCAACATGCGGTCGCAGGCTTTGTTGTCGAAGGTGCGAGCATGGAGCCGACCCTTGCAAACCACGCCTACGTGATCGTTGACACGCTGTTTCCCGCGACGCGCCCGTTCCGGCGTGGGGAAGTGATTGTCTTCCGGTATCCGAGAAACCCGGAGGTCGAGTACGTGAAACGCGTGATTGCCCTTCCGGGGGAGACCGTTGCGATTGCGCACGGTGCCGTGTTTGTCAACGGCGAGCCGCTCGCCGAACGCTACATCCATGAACCTACGAGATATTTCTGGGGTCCGGCGCGGGTTCCGGACGACAGCGTGTTCGTCCTTGGAGACAACCGGAACAGCAGTAGCGACTCCCATGTCTGGGGGCCGCTCCCGGCGTCACTTGTGGTGGGCAGGGCCTGGATCTCCGTGGCACCATTCGCCATCTTGGCAGCTGAGGCCCCAAGCGCGGCCCCACTTGTGACCCGCTGAAATTGGTGTGTTCGAGATACCGCGGCGTGACGCTTACCAGACCTCGATGATCGCAGGAAGCTGCATGGCACCCGGACTTGTGCCATCGATGATGCGCGGTGGGCGACCGGTCGATTGGGCGAACGCGTTGCGAAGCCTGGTTACCGCCAAGTAGGCCCGGGACGAAAGAGCGCCTCCATCACCTGCCTCGGCGAGGATTGCCACGGTGCCGCCGCTGCCTCCCCCGGTGATCTTGGCCCCGTAGATGCCATTGTCTGGACCCTCACTGCGCGCGAGGTTCACGATCATGTCGGTCTCTGGCGCGCCGAGGCCACAGTTGCGGGAGTAGCTCCGGTGTGATCCGTACATCTGGCGTCCCGCGCGAACCAGGGCGGCCTCGCGTGTTGACGCCTTGGTCGTGGACGTCGCGTTGCCAAGTGCGTCCCGGAACCGGACCACTCGCGATTGCTCACTGACTGCATGTGCGGTTGCGCCGCGGATGCGGTACTGCGTCGCACGGTCGATGTGGGTTGCAGGGTCCCGGTGGTTTCCATAGTGATCCAGGAAGTCGCCGCCAGTGATCCTGACCGGCAAGTGATGCCGGACGGCACGGAATGCCTCCGGATCAATGTTGCACAAGTGGTCTCCGGGCACTTCAGTGCGGACGCCTTCGATGCCTTTGATGAGCATCTCCCGTCCCATGAACGCCGCGGTGCGGACACGCGGGTAGCGTTCTCCACCGACCGCATGCTTGACACCGCTATCAAGGCCGAGGACTGTGGCGCCGGCAGGTAGAGGCACATGGCCGAGGATGTCGTGCGGTTGGCATTGGAGAGCTAGCAGGCGTCCGGATTGTCCAAGCGTGCACGTGACCTGGTCCATGATCCCGCACGGTGCACCGGCAACGCGGTGTTCGACGAGTTGGCAGAGTGCCGCTATGCGGAACCCGTCCAGGTCGATGCCGAATGCCGTCGTGACTGCCCGCATCGTCGCCACCTCAAGGGCGGCTGATGACGCGACCCCCGCACCCAAGGGGACGGTCCCGTGAACGATGACGTTCGCCCCGGGGAGAGTGGTTGCGATGCCTTCGGAAAGCAGGATGTACCAGACCCCGACAACATACGACGCCCACCGGTTTTCCTTGCCGATGGCATTGCGGAGGTGATCAGGGGTGACCAGGGTGCTGCCGGTCGTCCCCGGGTCTTGCCTCCAGAACACGTCTGACGAGAGTTCGAATGTTGCGCCGTCGAGGGTCCCGGCCTCGGGGCCGACGGTCACCACCCGAATGCGACCGTCTCCGCGGGGTTGGACCAGCACGGTGGTGCGCGCACCAATTGTGGCCTCGAGGACCGTGGCGCCTGAGTAGTCGGCAATCCCGCCCATCACGTCCAGTCTCCCGGGCGCGGTGCCGATTGCGACGGACTTGCCAGGTTCGAGATGCGCCCGGAACGACCCCGGTAGTGAATCACGGATGGATTTGAAGGCGGACCGTATCTGGTCTGCGTCGGTCGTCGATGTTGCTGTCACGGGACTGGAAGTGTACCGCGGGGGTGTTCGCTTTGTGCTTTCGGCATCAGGGCCTCGACGACCCGGTCGCGACCCGCGAGATCCTGGTGAACGGTCACGTGAGCGGACGGTAACCGCTCCCTTGTGAGTGCGGAGAGTGCAGCGGCTTGGGCATCACCGCATTCCATGAGGACCGACCCACCGGGTCGCACGAGGCGGGATGCGTGCGAAAGGAGATCCCGGTAGGCGTCAAGACCGTCGGGGCCGCTGAACAAGGCGACGTGTGGTTCCCAGTCGCGAACGGTGCGGTCCAGTCCGGGTGCGTCGCCGGTTGGGATGTAGGGCAAGTTGGCGCAGATGACGTGAACAGTGGTCTTGAAGGTTGCCAATCCATCGCCCCGGCTGAACCGCAAGCGGCTGCGACTGGCAGAGGCGAAGTTGGTGCGGAGACGTCGGGCATTGTTTCGGGCGACCTGAAGTGCTCCCTCATCGATGTCAATGGCGTGGATCGTGGACGATGGGCAGGCGATTGCCCAGGCGATAGCGAGTGCGCCTGATCCGGTTCCGACGTCGACACCTGTCGCGCCTGCACCAGAGCCTGCCAGGCGGGAGATGGCGAGATCCAATATCGTTTCGGTGTCCGGCCTTGGGATCAGGACGCGCCGATCGACGCGGAACACGAGGCCCGCGAATTCCTTGGTGCCAGTGATGTAGGCAACCGGCTCGGCTGTCGATCGTCTCGAGACGAGTTTCTGGAACCGTCGCCACGTGCCGTGGGTCATCGTCAGGTGGTCACGGGTCAGCAGGAACGTGCGGTCACACCCGAGGACATGCCGGATGAGGACGTCGACGTCCAGTGCCGGTGTATCGGTCATCCCGCAGCCGGCGGTGATCAAAACGGACCGCCCCCAACGGATCGCCTTGCGGATAGTCGGGGGCATTGGTGCGCCTTACCCGGCGGTGGAGGCTTCGAGACGGTCAGACTGGTCGGCATCGATCAGGGCCCGCATCAGGGGATCGATGGCGCCATCGAGCATCCCGGGAAGGTTGTGGACGGTCACGCCGATGCGATGGTCCGTGACGCGGTCCTGTGGGAAGTTGTAGGTCCGGATCTTTTCGCTGCGATCGCCTGTGCCGACCTGAAGACGACGTGCGTCACCGAGTTCGTCAGCGCGACGGCGTTCCTCAAGGGAAAGCAATCGGGCGCGGAGAACGGCCATGGCGCGTGCCTTGTTCTTGAGTTGCGAACGCTCGTCCTGGCAGGTCACGACGAGACCCGTCGGCTTGTGGGTTATCCGGACGGCCGAGTCGGTCGTGTTGACACCTTGGCCCCCATGCCCACCAGCGCGGTACACATCGATCTGAAGGTCGTCAGGATCGATGCTGACATCGATTTCCTCGGCCTCGGGAAGCACGGCGACCGTGGCAGTTGAGGTGTGGATGCGACCGGAAGCCTCGGTGGCGGGGACACGCTGCACGCGGTGAACACCACTCTCGAACTTCAGGCGGCTGTATGCGCCCTGGCCACGCACCTCAAGGATGATTTCCTTGTATCCACCGATGCCGGTGCCGTTGGCCGAGAGGACTTCGGTCCGCCAACCCTGGCGTTCGGCATAGCGGGTGTACATGCGGGCCAGGTCGGAACCGAAGAGGGCAGCCTCGTCACCACCGGCGCCAGCCCGGATTTCAACGATGACGTTCTTTTCGTCATTGGGGTCGGTGGGGAGCAGCGCGAATCGCAACCGGGCAAGGAGTTCGGCTCGCTGAACCTCGAGGGTCCGGAGTTCCTCGCGTGCCATCGCGGCGAGTTCCTCATCGGATTCGGTCTCGAGAATCGCCGTGGCGCCATTGATTTCCGAACCGACGCGGACCATCGCACGCCAGATGTTGACCACCGGAAGCAGACTGGCCTGTTCGCGGCTGATCCGCACGTATTCGGCCTGGTTTCCGTAGATCTCGGGATCGCTCAGGCGCAAGGCCAACGCGTTGTAGTGGTTCTCGATTTGTGCAACGCGGTCAAGCATGGTGGCAGTTCCCGGGGTGCGTGCACCCGTGCCGGTGGTTCAGTGCGGCTGAACCCGGACATTCCGGCGCAGATAAACGAAAAGGCAGGGCAAACCTGCCCTGCCTTGGTGGTATCGGGAACGCTTCGCTACTGTTCGCTGGGAAGCTTGAAGCGCCGGCGGAACCGTTCGACCTGACCAGCGGTGTCAACAATTCGCTGCTGTCCAGTGTAGAACGGATGGCAATTGGAGCAGATTTCAACACGGATCAGCGGACGCGTGGACCCCGTGGTGAACGAGTTGCCACAGACACACTGGACGCGCGCGTTCGGGTAGTAGTTCGGATGGATTTCGGGCTTCACGGCGTTTCCTCGGATACGAGTGTACCAACGTCTGAAATGGTTCGGCGCCGGCGTGTGATTTCGCGTCGACGTCATGCCTCTGAACGCCCGTGGCGTGGTGCCGAAGCCATGAACTCGAGAGCCTCTTCCATGGTTGGGATGCCGGCACGACCGCCCAGCGCGCGGCACTTCAGTGCGGCCACGGCCGAGGCGAACTCAAGTGCCGCGCCGAGTTCCTGGCCGTTTGCGCGTCCCAACAAGAAGGCTCCGTGGAAGACGTCCCCGGCACCAGTCGTATCCACCAGTTCCGGAGCGATGAACGCGGGAGTGTGGAAGTCCCCGTCGGGCGATGAGCACCAACACCCGTTCTCGCCTTCGGTGACGACGACGACCGACGGGCCTTCCCCCCGAAGGCGCCGCGCCGCGCCGAGGAGCGCGGTTCCTCTAAGGATGTCCGCCTCGGTGCCATCGTGGTCAGGGAGGTCAGTCACCGTGGCTTGATTTCGGGTCACCAGGGTTCCCGCATAGTCGCGAGCGGCGGCGCCGAGGGTCCGTCCGGCCTGTGCCGCTACGAACTCGGATGCGAAGAACCTTGATACGACCAGGTAGCGCAACGAAGCAAGCAAGGGCGTCACACTCGGATGGAAGTGCGTGCCGTCGAGACAGACGTCGCCACCGGCATCCTTGACGAGTTTGGCCGCACTTTGGGCACCGGGTCCGGCGTCGCTCAGGTGCAGGTACGCAGCAGCTTTGACGTACTCTGGTCGCAACTCGTTTGGAAGCACGTCACCCGCGGTACCGCGTCCGGACAGGAAGGCCCGTGCCCCGGAGCGGCCATCGACCAGGACGATGGTGCGGTGGGATGTTTCGCCGGGGGACACGATGGCGTGCGACACGTCAACGCCCTCGTGGCGGAACTCAGAGAGAATTTCCGCTCCGGTGGCGTCATCGCCAACGCGCGTGATGAAGGACGCATTTCCGCCGAGCCTGGCAATGGCGACCATGGCCGTGGCGACCATCCCCCCGCCCTGCTGGGCCCGGCCCTTGATGGTTGCGCGTCCCTCTGGAGGCGGAATCTCGGTCAGCAAGAGGAGATCATCGATGCACGCGAAGCCAAGTCCGAGGATGCGGGGACGGCTTTGGGCTTCGGGTGGGTTCGTGGTTCCGTGTCGCGTGGTCACAATGGGCCATCCTATCGCGTGGTAGGGATGATGGGTCCCGCACCCGGTACGTCGTGCACCATGGGACATGGCGTGCGTGCGGGGTAGAGTATCTAAAAGTAGCGATGACCTCTGTCCAGGGCGCTCCGATGCAGGTGAACGATGGTCCGGCCCAGTGGCGCCGGATTCCCGTGGACGAGGCCATGCGCGCGCTCCTGGCCGAGTTTGACCCGGTGGCCGATCACGAGCGTGTCCCGGTTCAGGATGCGTTGGGGCGGACCCTGGTTGAGGACATTCCGGCACCCGCAGACGTCCCTCCGTTTGATTATGCGACGCTCGACGGCTATGCGGTCCGGGCAGCAGACACGGATCGCGCCTCACGCGATCGACCCGTCGCCCTAGCGGTCATCGGTGTCCTCGCCGCGGGAGCGGTCACGAGCAGGCCCTTGGGCATGGGCGAGGCGTACCGGATCCTGACCGGCGCGCCGATGCCGCCGGGTGCGGATGCGGTGGTCCCTTTCGAGGGGACTGACGGCAAGGGCTTTGGTGGGTGGGACGGCTCCGACGCGATGTCCTTGGGACTGGCGCAGGAACGGGTGGCGGTGCGAGTGCCGGTCCGCGCCGGTGACGATGTCCGCCGGCGCGCGGAGGACCAACGGTCGGGTGAGGTGCTGCTTCGGTCCGGGACGCGGGTTCGACCCGCTGAGGTCGCGGTGCTGGCCAGTGCCGGCATTCGCTCGACATGGGTGCACCGGCGGATTCGCATTGGTGTGCTCTCGACTGGCGATGAACTTGTGGCCCGTGACCATGTTGGTCCGCTTGGGCCTGGCAGGATCAGGGACGCCAACGGGCCTGCCCTGCTTGCTCTGGCGTCGAGGGATGGCGCGGAAACGGTTGATCTCGGACAGGCGCTTGATGAGCCCACTTCGGTTCGTGCTTCGCTGCTCTCGGGAGTTGAGCGTGGGTGCGACCTGTTGGTGACCTCGGGTGGGGTCTCGATGGGCGACCGTGACATGGTCAGGCAGGTGATCCGCGACGACGGAGAGGTTTCGATCTGGTCGATTGACGTGCGCCCTGGAAAGCCCTTCACATTCGGGCGGTTCCACGGAGTGCCAATCATGGCGTTGCCGGGAAATCCCGTTTCGGCGATGGTCACCTATGAGTTGTTGGTGAACCCGGTTGTCCGGCGCATGCAGGGAGATCGGGCGGCTGTTCCGGTAGAGGTGATGGCGATCGCAGACCAGGAACTCCTGAATGACAGCGGTCGGGAGAACTTTGTCCGAGGGGTTGCGCGGATCGAGGGCGGAGACCGAGGGGCAATCGAGTGGCATGTGCGTCCCACAGGTCCCCAGGGCTCAGGCATCCTGACGTCGATGTCTCGTGCAAATTGCCTGATCCGGCTCTCGGCTGCCACCAAGCACGTCGCACGGGGAGCGCGTGTCAGGTTGCGACTGATGGATGCGTTCCCGCTTTGGTAACCTTGTGCGACACGCCGGAGTTTTTGCCATGCCCGGTCTCGCGCGATGCGTGACCGAGGTGTGACGGGAAGTCCGGCCGGTGCTTGCCGGGCAAGTGCCAGATTGACCGGAGAGGGGGTGAGAGAATGGCAGTTGAGGCTGAAACCAGGCAGACGCTAATCAAGAAGTTCCAGCGCAACGGCGCGGATACCGGGTCACCGGAAGTCCAGGTGGCGTTGCTCACCGAACGCATCAAGTCGCTGACCCAGCACCTGATTGCGAACAAGAAGGACGTGTCTTCACGGCGCGGATTGCAGCTCATGGTGGGTCAGCGTCGCCGGTTGCTGACGCATCTCACACGGATTGAACTGTCGCGCTACCAGTCCCTGATCGCGGAGCTCGGATTGCGCCGCTGACGCATCCCAAGAATGGCAGGCGCGGTCGGTTGTTAGTTATTCCGTGCACACCGAGTGCCCGTACAACCGGCCCCGTTGGGAACGGACTAGCTAACAGACCGCGCACCGCGTCTGCCCTCGCGCCCGACGATGTGGCGCGAAGAGGAGACACGAATGGTGGGTACTGATCCCACACCTGCGGCCAGTCAACACGGCCCCGGACCATCGACAGGTGGTTCGTCCCGCATCGCTCCCGGAAATCCGATCGGTCGGGTTGTCCGCAAGGAAATCACGTTTGCCGGTCGGCAGCTGATCATCGAGACCGGAAAGCTCGCCGGACAGGCCGGTGGATCCGTGACGGTCCAGTTCGGTCAGTCCATTGTGCTGGCAACCGCAACGATGTCGCGGTCGCCACGTGATGGCATCGACTTCCTCCCGCTGACCGTCGACTACGAGGAGCGCTTGTACGCCGCCGGCAAGATTCCCGGTAGCTACCAACGCCGTGAGGGGCGCGCCCGTGATGCGGCGATCCTTTCCGGTCGCCTGGTGGACCGGCCCATCCGGCCGCTGTTCCCGAAGGGCCTCCGCCACGACGTGCAGGTGATCATCACCACGCTGTCCACCGATCAGGAAAACGATCCGAGTGTCCTCGGCATCGTTGGTGCATCGGCCGCGCTCATGATTTCCGATATCCCGTGGGGAGGCCCGATCGGCGGGGTCCGCATGGGCTACGTCGACGGACATCTGGTGGTCAATCCAACCCAGTCCCAACTTGCCAAGAGCACGCTGGACCTGATGATCGCGGCGACACCGGACGCAGTGATGATGGTCGAAGCCGGTGCGAACCGGGTCTCTGAGCGAGTGGTTCTCGATGCAATCGCGCAGGCACACGCCGAGATCCGTGCCCTCTGCGTCATGCAGGAGGAACTGCGGGCCGAAATCGGCAAGGCCAAGCGTGAGTTCACGCCGTCCGAGACGCCGGCCGAGGTCAAGGCCGCGGTTGACGAGGCGCTTGCCGGTCGCCTTCATGCGGTCCTCTACCAGGCGGACAAGTCGACCCGAGAAGTCGGTCTCGATGCCCTCACCGCCGATGTGGTGGCGTCGTTGAAGGACCGTTTCGATGCGGGTGTCGTGGTGTCGGTGGTCGAGAGCCGGATCAAGACGGCGGTGCGGGACCAGATCCTGACGGCGAATATCCGTCCGGACGGGCGTGACACCAAGACCATCCGTGCGATCGTCTGTGAGGTTGGTGTGCTGCCAAGGACTCACGGCTCCGCATTGTTCACACGTGGCCAGACGCAGGCGCTGTCAATCGCGACGCTGGGGTCGCCCGGTGATGCGCAGCGCATCGACTCCCTTGAGTGGCAAGACGAAGTGAAGCGCTACATGCATCACTACAACTTCCCGCCGTATAGCACCGGGGAGGCCCGTGCCCTCCGTGGCGTTGGCCGCCGTGAAGTTGGTCACGGGAACCTTGCCGAACGCGCCCTGTTGCCGGTGCTGCCGGCCGCGGACAAGTTCGGGTACACGATCCGGGTGGTCTCGGAAATCATCGCAAGCAACGGTTCGACGTCGATGGCCTCGGTCTGCGGAAGCACGCTGTCGCTGATGGACGCCGGTGTGCCAATCGAGGCGCCGGTTGCGGGTGTTGCGATGGGATTGATCCTTGGTGCCGGTGCGACCGAAGGCAAGCATGCCGTCCTCACGGACATCCAAGGCATGGAGGATGCCCTTGGGGACATGGACTTCAAGGTCGCCGGGACCGAAGGTGGGATCACGGCCCTCCAGATGGACATCAAGGTCAAGGGCATCACCCTCGCGATCATGGAAGAAGCCCTCGAGCAGGCCCGTGAAGCCAGGTTGCTGATCCTTGGCCGGATGAACGAGGTCATTTCCGCGCCGCGGACGGACCTTTCCAAGTGGGCACCCAAGATGATCCAGATCAAGTTGCCCACCGACAAGATCGGTGCGGTGATCGGTCCTGGTGGCAAGACGATCCGCAAGATCCAGGAGGACACCGGGGCGTCGATTGACATCGACGATCAGGGCATGGCGAACATCACGTCGCCGAACCCGGAAGGTGCCGAACGGGCCGCGCAGGTTGTCCGGTCGATTATCGAGGACGTCGAGGTTGGCAAGATCTACATGGGCAAGATCACCAGGCTGATGGCCTTCGGTGCGTTTGCCGAGATCATGCCCGGCAAGGAAGGCCTCGTCCACATCTCAGAACTTGCCGAGACCCGGGTGAACCGTGTCGAGGACGTCGTCGAGGTCGGCGATGAAGTGATGGTGATGGTGATCGAAGTCGATGGGCAGGGACGCGTCAACCTGTCGCGCCGTGCCGTGATCGAAGGGCAGACACCTGACGAAGTCCTGGCACGTCGCCCTCTGGGCGGTGGCGGTCCTCCGAGTGGTGGCCGGCCCGGCGGTGGCATGGGTGGACCCCGACGCGACGGGCCACCTCGTGGTTCGTTCGGTGGATCACGCGGCCCTCGCGGGCCGATGGGCCCGCGGTAGGTCTGGGGGAACCACGACCCGGCAATCGTTCCGGATTGGTAGCCATCAGGTGAAGAACTTGATCATTGGAGCCGGTTTCCTTGGCCAGTGGGCCCGGGAAACCGGCTTCGGTGTTCCAGTACGCGATTGCGTCGGATCTGCAAGGCACTCCGTGCCCGGGCCGATGCTGCTACCATGCGCCCGGAAATGAGCGGGCAATCTGGAACACGCGTCGCGGTTGCGGGGTTCGGCCGGTTGGCGTCGGATGTGACGCGCGGACTGGCTGCCATTGATGGCATCGAGATCGTTGGCATCGCGCGCAGACAGGGCGCAGACCAGACGATCAGGGTTGGCGAGGCGCTCGTGGCTTGCTACCGCGACGTCGGAACGATGATGCGCGAGACCCGCCCGGATGTCCTCCTTGAGGCGACCCTGCCCGAGTTTGCGATGGAACACGCGCTCGGCGCGCTTGCCAGTGGGGTCCGGCCGGTGGTGGCCACGAGTGGCGTCTCGGATCGCGACCTGGAGGAACTCGGGAGGGCGTGCGCTGACCACGCTCTTGGTGGGGTTGTCGCACCGAACCTGTCAGTCGGTGCCGTCGTCCTGATGCACCTTGCTGCGATTGCCGGCCGGTTCTTCGAGCATGCCGACATCATCGAATACCACCGTGACCGCAAGGCCGATGCTCCTTCGGGGACCGCGGTTCACACCGCGCGCCTGATGCAACGCGCACGTGAAGGGACGTTCACAAGGGTTCCCACCCGGACGGTCACGGTGCCAGACGTTCGTGGCGGGGAAGCCAACGGGATTGGCATCCACAGCATCAGGCTCCCCGGGCTTGTTGCCCACCAGGAAGTCATCTTTGGCGGGACGGGACAGACCCTGACCCTGCGCCATGACGCGATGTCGAACGACTCCTATGTCCCCGGTGCGGCACTTGCCATTCGGCATGCGATGGAGACCACCGGGTTGACCGTCGGACTTGGAACACTCCTTGGGTTGGAACGCTGAGACGGAGAGGGTGAAGAGATGAGCGCACGTGAGGTCGAGTTCGGCCGATTGATCACCGCAATGGTCACGCCGTTCCATCGGGATGGTGCAGGCCAGGCGGTCGATTACGAGAAGGCTGCGCGGATGGCACGCATCCTGGCAGCGAACGGCACCCAGGCAATTGTCGTTTCAGGGACGACCGGCGAGTCTCCAAATCTTTCGACCGAAGAGAAGCTCGCCCTTTTCCGCACGGTGCGGGATGCGGTGGCGGGGCATGCCAAGGTGATTGCCGGCACCGGCAACTACAGCACCCACGAGAGCATCGAGTTGACCGGGGCGGTCCAGCACGCCGGGGTCGCCGATGGCGTGCTGCTCGTGGTGCCCTACTACAACAATCCACCGCAGGAAGGCCTCTACAGGCACTTCCGGACGATTGCCGAGAGCACATCCCTGCCGTGCATGGTCTACAACGTCCCCAGCCGGACGGTGCGGAACATGGATGCCTCAACCACCCTTCGTCTCGCGCGCGACGTGCCGAACATCATCGGGATCAAGGAAGCCAGTGAGAACCTCGACCAAGTGGCCGAGATCCTGGCGGGTGCGCCGGGCGACTTCAGGCTGTGGAGCGGCAACGACGGAGACACATTCCCGAAGATGGCAATGGGGGGCTACGGGGTCGTCTCGGTGGCGGCCCATGTCGTGGGGCGCCTGATCCGGCAAATGGTTGATGCGACCGGGGCGGGCGATATCCGCGAAGGGGCGCGTCTGCACCTCCACCTGCTGCCGTTGGCCAGGGCGCTCTTCCCGCCGATTGCCCCCGTTGCCTCGCCGGCGTCGATCAAGGCCGCGATCGGGATCCTGGGGTTTGACGTTGGGGGTCTCCGGCTGCCGATGATCGAGTTGCCCGAAGCGGCGAACCACAAGCTTGCGGAAATGCTTCGTGACTACGCCACGGATCCGATGGACATCGGCGCGCACTGATCGGGACCATGGGGATGGCGGAGTTGGGAATGCCGGAGGTTCGACGGGAACGCCTTGCGCAGATTTCCGATGACATCCGGGGTTGCCGGGCGTGTGTCCTCCACGAGGGCACGCGTCAGGCCGTGCCCGGTGAGGGCAATCCGGACGCCGAAATCATGCTGATCGGTGAGGCACCTGGACAGAACGAGGATGTGCAGGGCCGCCCCTTCGTTGGTGCATCCGGCCAGTTCCTCACCGAGATGCTGCGGCAGAATGGCCTCCGGCGGGAGGACGTGTTCATCGCCAATGTCGTGAAGCATCGGCCACCGAGCAACCGGGATCCCCTCCCGGACGAAATCGAGGCATGCGCCTCATTTCTTTCCCGTCAGATCCAAGCGATCGATCCCCTGGTGATCATCACGCTTGGCCGGTTCTCGCTGGCCAGGTTCTTTCCTGGTGAGAAGATCAGTCAGATCCATGGCCAACCGCGGAAGATCGGAGGTCGGACGGTGATCCCGCTCTACCACCCCGCGGCGGCGCTTCACCAGGGTGCCCTGCGCAAGGTCCTCGAGGCCGACTTCGCCACGGTTCCGGGGATTGTCGACATTGCACGACAGGCAGCGGGCAGGACGCCTCGCCCCCCTGTGCCCGCCAGGGCCGACGATCCGGTGCAACAGGCATTCGGGCTGCTTGATCCTGGGGCGGACGGACCGACCGGAGAACGCCACCGGAGTGCGCCAGATGATGCCCCTGCCCCTGCACCAAGACCGCCGCGTCAGTTGCCTCTCCTCTAGGGTGCCGGATCATCTGGGACCGTGGAAGGGCACCGGGCCAATTGCTAACCCGGTGACGCACGAAGGTAGAGGGTTCCCGCGATCGCGGCGGCGATCGCGGTACTGCACGCGAGGAACCAGAATGTGGTCCGCCAACGGCGCCATCGCGAAAATGCGACTGGGCGACGCGATGGTGCGTAGTGCCAGGCGTCGACCCATGCCTCCTGTGACGCACGCATTGGAAGTCGCGCAGCAAACGCAAGACTGGCGAGACACGCGGTCACGGTAACGGCAATCTGCCAGTTCTCGATCACGCCCTGCCTCCGGGTGCCAGTGGTGTTGCTGCAACGGGGTCACGTCCGGACTGGTTCAGGCGTCTGGCGCTCCGGCAATGCGCCGATCCTCCCGGGACAAGTGTTCAACGGTCTGGCCTGTCTCCACGTAGGTCCGGGTGACGTGTGCGCCACCGTATGTCCAGAGGAAACGCATCTCGGCACTGCTGTCGTTGCGGAAGTGATGCGGGACGCCCGGCGGGACAAAGGTCGTGTCGTAGGGACGGACGGTGGTCTCCTGACCATTCATGATCGCGATTGCCTCACCCTCGAGGATCGTGATCGCCTCTTCCACATTATGGGTGTGTAGTGGAATAACCGCGCCGGGTTGGAAGGTGCTGATGCCGATCGTCAGGCTTGTGCTGCCCCGGTCCGAATGGACGAGTGGTTGGGTCACGACCCCCTTGGCGCGGGAGATCGTCGGAAGCTCGCTTGGTCGGAGGATTTGGCCCAGGGCGGGCGGGGTGGTCGCGTCGGTCACGGCTGCCTCCTGCGTTTATTGGCGCGAGCCGTGCCTCGCCGGGTTTCGCGCAGCGATCAGTCTACGACCCGGACCGAGGCCGGGGGGTGCGGTACCATGGCGAAAGGTCGCTACGGGTCGATGCGCGTGGCCGGCCTGACTGGGAGTGGAACCGTGCCTGACCGTCCGCCGACATTCTTCGCTTGGGATGAGATTGTTCCCAGAGAACTCTTCCCTGGTGTGACTGGCCAGATCGTTTCCGGGACGAGTGTCATGCTTTCCCGCGTGACGATCCCGGCGGGAGTGTGGTTCCGCCGCACTCGCACCCGCATGAACAGGCTGGATGGGTGATTGAGGGTGATGCAACCTTCACCATTGATGGCGTTTCCCGTCACCTCAAGGTCGGGGACTACTATTTCATCGGCAGCAACGTGACCCACGCCGTTGTCCCCGGGCCTGGCGGGATCATCGGCCTTGATGTGTTCGGGCCCCCTCGTGAGGACTACCTTCCCCGCGAGTGACCGCGTTTGGCCCTGGTTCCGGCGCACATGACGGCTGGTGATGCGAACCGGCGGTGGCGTGAATGCGCCCTGCTGCGAAGAGAGGCGTGAGAAACGATGTCCACGTACCGAGTGCTGCTGACCGGGAACCATTTCCGCCGGACGGACCCTGCGCACGAGCAGCGGCTGGTTGATGCGGGATGCGAGATCGTGATGAGTCCCTACGGACGTCCGGCAACCGAGACTGAACTCATTCCGCTGCTTGCGGGTGTGGATGCGGTGCTTGCGAGTACCGATCACTTCACCAAGGCGGTGTTTGCCGCTTCGCCTCGCCTGAAGATCGTCGCGCGGTGGGGGGTCGGCTACGACGCCATCGACGTTGACGGCGCGACCGAACACGGCGTCTGGGTTACCACGACACCGGGCACGAATGAACATTCGGTCGCCGATGCGACGCTGACCATGATCCTTGCGATCGCCCGGGATGTGGTCGAACACGTCGAGACCACGCGCGCGGGCAAGTGGGACCGGCTGATCGGGGTCGAATTGCTCGACCAGACCATTGGGGTGATCGGGTTCGGACGCATCGGGCGCCAGGTCGCCATCCGGGCGCGTGCCTTCGGGATGCGGGTTCTGGCATATGATCCGGTCTTGTCCGACCAGGCAATCCGCGATGGTGGTGCCGACCCGGCGACGCTTGAGGAATTGTTGCGCCAGGCCGATTGGGTGACCCTCCACGCCCCATCGATGCCCGAGACCCACGATCTCATCAATGCCCGCACGTTGGCGATGTGCAAGAAATCGGCGTACCTCATCAACACTGCCCGCGGTGACTTGGTGAATGAGGCGGACTTGGCAGACGCGCTCCGCGCGGGAACGATTGCCGGCGCTGCCCTTGATGTCTTCAAGATTGAACCGGTGAAGGCGGACAATCCTCTCCGGACCTTGCCTACTGTTTTGCCGTTCCCGCATATTGCGGGGATCACGAAGCAGTCATCGGAGCGGATGTCCTCGATGTGTGTCGACAACATCCTGGCGGTCCTCGCCGGGCACGCCGCACTAACGCCGGTGAATCGTCCGGCCACACCCAGGCATTGACCCGTGAAGGACCGGGTGGGACGGGTCATGAACGACCCGTCGTTCGTCTATGGCGAGGTCTACGGACCGATGGTCACGGTTGAGCGGTCAATCGTGTTGCTTCAGGTCCGTCTCGCCCAACAGCCACCCGAGACCCTGACGCTGGACTATCTCGACGACCAGTATTCGGAGCTCCTGAAGACCCTGGTGTCATCTGGATTGTGCGTTGTCACCTCGTTTACCCAGCCGACCATCGAGAAGGCCATCTGGTTTGCGCACCAGCGCGCACAGATAGACCGGTTCAGGGAATAGACTTGAACATGATTACCACGAGTGCACCGTACCTTCTCGAACTCTTGCCAGAACCGCCGGAGCGGGTGCTTGGCGAACGGATGGAGGCCAACCAGTTCACCTATGGCCCCAGTGAGATTGTGATTGCACGCCGGCCCGGCGGAAGCGGCGAAATCGTCGGTGCGGTCCGGATGGCGATGCGAACCCGGACCCTGCGCCCACAGGGGCTGATCACCGATTTGCAGGTTGACAAGGATCTGCTGGACACCGGGTTGCCCGAGCAACTCATTGCCGATGCGGAGCGACGCCTCTTGGCGAACGGTGCCCAGAAGATCGATGGTCTTCTTTTGGACGGGGTGGGGATGGCGTCCTACTACTACCGGCTCGGCTACTGGTCGTCGCGCCGGATGGTGATCCTGGCGTGGGACTTGACAACGCTTCGCGACATCCCGATGACCACTGAGTACGAGATTGTCCAGGTCGACCGGCCTGACGTCGATTCGACGGCGCGGTTCATCATCAATAGCTACCAGCCGTACTTCCGCTGGTGGAAGGAACCGCGCGAGGATCAGAAGTGGTTCCGGGTGGAACTGCAGTCGGAGGAACACGGCGACCTGTACACCCGGGCGACCGAGGAGATCCAGGCGCGTGTCCACGCTGATGTCGCCAATGCCGGTAAGGATCGCGCCCAGACCTATTTCCTGGCCTATCGCGATGGTGAACTTGTGGGCCTGTGCGATGCCCGGGATGGTGG
Organism: Thermoflexus hugenholtzii JAD2; assembly: GCA_945907765.1. Taxonomy (GTDB): domain Bacteria; phylum Chloroflexota; class UBA11872; order UBA12225; family UBA12225; genus UBA12225. Next base: position 21,130 of record CAMDTO010000030.1, read on the forward strand.
TCCGGGACAGGACACCTTCGAGTGGTGCGTCCTGGTCAGCCGGAAGAGCATTGGCCGTGGCCTCGGATCGTCATTATTGGGCAGTGCATTGCGGTGGCTCCGCGATGAGCGTGGCCGGACGCACGCCGGATACACGAGTACGTCGGGTCTCGACGATTACGATCCCCTCATTTACCTGTCGACGGTTGGGACTGGTGCGTTCATGAAGGGCGAGTTCCTCGACTGCCTGAAGACCCAGTTCGGTGATTCCACCGCGTAAGGCGGGGCTGGGGATCAGTCGGCCGCCGACTGGTCCCCGATGAGGCCTGCGGCTTCCGGTGTGCCCGGACGTTCGGTCTCGGTTCCGATCCCGTTCGCGCTGAAGTACCCGAAGAGGTGCCGTTCATCGCGGAACCATCGGGTGCAGTAGCGGGTGAAGAACGGGCTCGGTGGTGACGACGGTAACCACACCGCGTACACCCGCTTGCCCCGGTGGATGGCGTCCTTCATCTCGCAGATGACTCCCGCGGACAGCGTCGTGGTCGGGTAGTAGACGACCACGATCTGTGACTGGTCGATGAGTTTGTAGTCACGGTCAACGATCTGGCCGTCGACGTGGGTCAGGTTTTCCGGATTGACTGGCCGCCCACCGTCCGCGTCCCCGGTTTCCCGGGCATCCAAAAGGAGGTCCCGGGCGCGTCCGGTCTTGTGCGATGTGCCGCCGACACCCCGGAGCGACGCGTTTGCGTCTTCGGGCGCACTGCGCGCGGTTGCGCTTCCGTCGGAGAAGCCAATCGCCGCATCCCGGTCCATTGCATAGTCGTCGACGGCCGCCGGGTCGAAGACCACGACATGTTCCCGAAGTTCCTGCCGGAAGTTCTCCAGTTTGGTGAACAGGTCTGCCCCTTCGAAGTGGGTCATCGGATAGCTCAGGTACGCCGTCGGGGTCCTGGGTTCGAACATCAGGCGGAACAAGGTGTCCGGGCCCTGCTTGCGACCGATGAGGAAGTGCGGTTTCCGCTGCCACGCTGCCATCATCTCGGTCGCCGACCGTTCGATGTCGCGCCACCAGAGGAGGTTGTTGATGGTGACGGTGCGCCAGCGTTCCTCGGTGAGACGCTGCCGGATTGCCAGGATCCCGTCGGTGATCGTCACGTACGCATCCGGTTGCAACTGGGTCAGGTAGTAGACATCGAGGCCCGGCACCAACGAGTAGTTCCATGAGAATGTGGCATGGGTGACGATCAGCCAGGGTTCATCGGCGGGGAGATCCCGGACGGCGGCGAGGATGCGCTCCATCGCGGCGGCGCGGTACGCCCCGAGTGCTGTCGGGAAGACGTCAAGGACCGTCTCCTCCTGCAGATCGTCACCGCGTTCGTGGGCGAGGTGGAACATGATCTCGCGGACATCGAACACGTGCAGCCGGCGACCGCATGCCTCGGCATGGCGCCGGACCGCGTTGACGTAACTCGTCCGTCCGGAACCAGACATCCCGGTGCATAGCACGTTCATCCCGTTGCTCCGTTTACTGGCCCGTGATGCGCTGACCGCCGGTCACCAGGCGCGCAATCCCCGATTTGGTCAGGTGCCCGGCCGGTAGTTCCACCAGATCGCTTGACGCCCATCCGGGTAGGGGGCTAGAGTTGAATGGTATCCGTCGCGCCGGATGTTTTGGCGCTCTGACAAGGGGAACGAACGATGCCGTTTACCGTCCAGGATCTCACCTACGCCAAGGACTCGCTCGAGGGCATCTCGCAGAAGACGATCGAGGCCCATCATGACCGCCTCTACGCCGGGTACGTGAACAAGCGCAACGAGATCGATGCAGCCCTTCCCAAGGCAGACAAGTCCAAGGCAGCCGCGACCTACAGCGAGTACCGCGCCCTCAAGCTCGAGGAGACCTTCAACGCTGACGGCCAGATCCTGCACGAACTCTACTTCGCGCATCTGGGCGGACACGGTGGCAAGCCATCAGGTGCCCTGCTCACCCAGATCGAGCACGATTTCGGATCGTTCGAGGAATTCGTTGCTGATGTGAGTGCGTGCGGCATGGCGTCGCGCGGGTGGGCCACGGTCGCCTACGACCCCACCGACGGCAAGATCCACAGTTTCCTCGGTGACGCCCACAATCACGGCGGCGTCTGGGGCGCGGTGCCGCTCATGACCCTCGACGTGTACGAGCATGCGTATTTCATGGACTACGGCACCGCTCGCGCCGAGTACATCAAGGCGTTCTGGAAGAATGTCGACTGGTCGGTTGTCGAGAAGGCGTTCGCCCAGGTCAAGCACTGACCCTGATTGCCTTTCCAGGCGTTTGGCATGGTCCGGCCCGGAGTGGAAACGCTCCGGGCCGTTACATTTCCCCGCGGGACCGGTTCCAAGTCCCGTCAGGGATTGCACCGTGACCGCGGGACGCCCGACAATCGCGCCATGACCGTTGCATCAGGACACGCCGACCATCCGGACGCCGGAGCGCGCGCCCGGGATACCCACCCCGATTACGCTGGCTTGTTCGCCAGGC
>CAMDTO010000031.1 GCA_945907765.1 Thermoflexus hugenholtzii JAD2
GTGATCACCATCATGTGCGCGCCCCACCGGTGGATGTTGCGCATCAACATCCCGAAGGTCACCACCGTTTCCAGATCCTGGATGTCTTGGTATGCCCGGGTTACCGACGGCACGTAATAGAACATCAGCAACACGCCAGTGACCGTAAGCATCAGGAAGGTCATGAATGACAAGCCACCGAGACACCAGGTGTAGGTCACCCGGATGCCACCACGTGGGACCTGGCTTGGGTGGAGGTGCAGGAAGACATTCTTGGCAACCGTCATGATCCGGTTACGCCGGTCACTTGGGTAGCTGTAGCGAAAGATCGACTTGAAGACGCGACCATTGCGCAACCAGTCCCACACCTTGGCACCAGTCGGAGGTTGTTGTCCTAACGTACGGCTCGCCACACTCGCACCTCCTGTGCGGTCTCGGGTACCCCGACACCCCGCCTAACTGCGGTCACGGGCGTGCTCGCCACCCGCATCTGACCGATGAACGGACATGAAGATAACAACGCCGGCCGACAATGTATACCCCTCGCGATGGGACCACGGCCAAAGCCCTGACGCTACTTCGTGAAGTGATTCACAATCTCACCAAGTATCGCGCACGGCGAAGGATTCCCACAACCCCGGCATCCGGGGAAACCCGGATTTCCATGCCCGAACATCGCTGAAGACTCAGGAGTCACGTCTCACAACCGAAACAGCGGCGGAGGTGGAACCCCGACCAATGGCCGCAAATAGGTGCGAAAGTCCTGGGTCACTGGATCACCGAACCCGTCAATCCGGGCAACGTAGCCATCGGGAAGGCGTCGTTCGGCGCGCGCCACGGTTTCCAAGGGAACTTCACCGAATGAGCCCGAACCCTCACCCCACCATCCACCCATCAAGGCATCGTGGGTGAACCCTGATGTCGGAACCACTGGCATTGCAACCATTGAACCCGACTGCCCGGACGCCAGGCGATCCGCAGCAATCCATCCGGCGAGGCGTGCGCCAGCAAGGTCAACCGCGGACATGTGCGCCACGCTGGTCCGTTGCAGCGTGCCAGGCTTGTTGACCCGGGTCTTTACCCCAAGGCGTGCCATCGTGAGGTGCGCAAGCGTCTCGGCCACGCCAGTCACGATCGGATGACCGAACTGGTCGGCACCCTGTACCTGCCGGGCCACATACGCGCCCTTGGCCTCACGGATGGTCTCGGTCGCGACCACGACGGCGTATCCGACACGGGCAAGCGCTGCTTCGACTGCACCGAGGAAACGCACCTCATCGAACGCAACCTCCGGGATCAGCAGGACATGCGGCCCATCATGTTCGTCACGGCGGAACAATGCCGACGATGCCGCCAGCCACCCTGCGTTCCGGCCCATCGCCTCCATGACCACCACCCGGTCGTAGGTGCGCATCGAGGCAAGGTCTCGTGTGACCTCCTGAGTGACCGTGGCCCAGTACCGTGCCGCACTGCCGTACCCGGGGCACCAGTCGGTTCCCGCCAGGTCGTTGTCGATTGTCTTGGGCACCCCATACACCCCAAGTGGATGACCACGCGACCGTGCCGCCCGCTCAAGCCGGGACAGCGTGTCCATCGAGTCATTGCCGCCGCAATACACGAACCACTCGACCCCAAGACGCGCGAACGTCTCCAGCACACCTCGCTCGTCCTCCGGTTCGAGCCGCTTGCGGCAACTCCCCAATGCTGCCGCCGGCGTGTTTGCCAGGGCATCCCGGTCCGATGCAGTCAATCCAGTCAGGTCGGCCACGTGCCCACGCAAGGCACCCTCGATGCCGTGCCTCAGCCCAAGGACGCGGATATACGGCTGTCCCAAGCCTGATGCAACGCGGTCAAGCACTCCGGCCAGACTTGCGTTGATCACCGGGGTTGGCCCACCGGACTGCCCCACCAGCAGGGTGGGGACCCTGGTCCCGTCATTCATCACGCAATTTGGGCCTGCACGGCGGGATCGGCGGGATCCAGAACCGGCAGCGAGCCGGTCTCAAGCAATTCGCTGTACTTCCACGCCGCACCAGTGTTGAAGATCACCACCTGGTCGGATGTCCTGAGGAAGCCACTGTCCCGCAACTTGGTCAAGGCGACGTAGGTTGCACCTCCCTCCGGGGCGGGTGAAATGCCTTCGGCACGGGCCACCGCCCGCATGGCCGGAGTGAACTCATCGTCGTGAACGGTGATTGCCGTTCCACCACTGGCGCGGATCGCGTCGAGCATCAGGTAGTCACCGATTGCCACCGGCACGCGAAGTCCACTGGCAACGGTATGGGCGTTCGCGAAGAGGGTGGCGTGTCGTTCACCGGCCTCAAAGGCGCGGACAATCGGCGCACACCCCTGGGCCTGCACGGAAATCATCTTCGGACGACGCGACCCGATCCACCCCATGCGTTCCATCTCATCGAACGCCTTCCACATCCCCACAATGCCGGTTCCGCCACCAGTCGGGTAGATGATCGCGTCTGGCAACTCCCACCCCAATTGCTCGGCAATCTCGTACCCCATGGTCTTCTTGCCTTCGGCGCGACCGGGTTCGCGCAGGGTGGACACATCAAACCAGCGACCCGCCGCTGCCCCCTCGCGGACGATGCGACCGCAATCGTTGATCAGCCCCTTGACGAGGTACAGGTTTGCGCCATAGAGGACCCACTCGAGCTTGTTTGCAAGCGGAGTGTCCTCGGGCATGAAGACGTAGCACGGCAATCCTGCCCGGGCGGCATAGGCGGCCAGGGCACCACCGGCATTGCCCGCAGTGGGAATTCCCAACGCGGTGGCACCAAGTTCAAGCGCGCGGCTTACCGCGACACTGATCCCACGTGCCTTGAATGAGCCGGTCGGGTTCAGGCCCTCCTCTTTGACATAGAGTTGGGAAAAGCCTGATGCCGCGCCCAGGCGGGGCGCGGGAACCAGCGGGGTCATCCCTTCGCCGAGCGAAATGATGTGGCGGGTCTCCCGCACGGGCAGGACTTCCCGGTACCGCCAAAGCGTGGCATCTCGGGCGCGGAGGGCATCTCGGGGAAGGGTCTCCCGCACGGCATCGAGATCGTATTCGTAGAACAGGACGCGCCCGCACGCCGTGCACACGTTCTGCAGGCGGTCGACCTCTTCCGGATGCCCGCACATGCTGCAGACAAGTCGGGTCAGGTAACTGCGGACTGGAGGGCGGTCGGGAACCGACGCCCGCGTGCCGGAATTGCCTGCGACGTGCGTGTCTGGTGCCATCATCCATTCTCCGTTGGTTCCGGGCGTCCGCACGGCAGGCAAGTGTGTCATTCAAGGAGGCGCACACCAGTCCAGAGGGACCGGAAGCGGTCAGCCACCATCGACCCTACTGGGGCACCCGATCCGGGAACGTGCGGCGGTAATCGCTGCCGACGTTTGCCCGCTCAACCTGGAACTCCGCTCCGTTGAGTGGGTCGTAGGTCAGGATGGTTCGCTGGAACACCTGCACCAGGATGTTCCGGTTGGCAAACGGGCCCTTGGTCACCACCGCGGGCACCGCCTCGGTCATCGGTAGCCCGATGTCATGCAACCAGCCACCAGGGAAGATGTCCGAACGATTGATGTACGGCCAGAAAACCGGTGAGACGCCATGGCCCGGTGCAGGTTGCAGCGCCTGCGAGTACGGCACAAAGACCGATCCATCGCTATTGGTCATCGTGCCACCAAGGAACCCGGTCGGCGGGGGAATGCGACGGTCCTCACGGGCCAAGTCGTTGACCGCTTGGTAGTTCAGGGTGGACACCTCTCCGCCAATCGGTAGGTTGAGGCGCAACGTCTGGAGTTCATCAACCAGAAGCCCGTACTGGAACTGCCAGTTCGGATCCTGACTGATGCCAGTCTGGTCCTCCAGGCGACCCTTCTCGAAATACTGGGCGAAGTATCCGGCGAAGAACGTCGGCGGTGAAATCGTGTTCCCAAGGATGCGCAGCCCGTCACGTTCGACGTAGTAGCGCAGGAACCGCGTATCGATCGGCCACGATCCCGGCGCACGTTCGGCGCCTGGCGTCCCGACAGCGACGAGTGGTGCGCCACCGATCACGGCACCGGTCACGGGCGTCGGCGTTGCCGTCATGACCAGCGTTGCCGACGGCGTCGGGGTGATCGGCGCACGTTCCGCGCCCAGCACCTCAATTGAGTCAATGTCGACCAGGCTGTCCGACGATGCACCGCCCCGTTGCCCGAGGACCTCGATCACGAGGGTGTGCGACACATCACCGTTCAAGCCACCGATCCAGCTGATCAATTCATAGGTCGTCTCGTTTGGCCGGTACAAGTCGATGATGCCATCACCTTGCGCGCCCACGGCCACCCCATCCACGGTAAGGCGGGCACGACCGCGGTTGGGACCGCGCACCCCGAACCACTTCACGTACGGTCCCGTGAACTGCAGCTTCATCTGCGCGCCGGCCTGCCGGGACTGGTGACGCGTGCCACCCACGGCCTTGGCGTCATCGACCCTGGACCAATCTCCCTGGTAGACCATGAACGGGTCGTTGTCCTGGAAGGTCAGTGCGGTCGTTGTGGGTGTAGCCATGACGATCTGAGCGAGGGCAGGCGCATCGCCATTCGCCGTCGCCAACACCGCTCCGACCGAGACCATTGCCACCACGCCAAGCAGGCGACGCAATGGTGCGCCAATCCGGCCGGACGCGTGCCCCGTTCGCCTTGTCATGCTCACATTCGTTTCCTGTCACCCCAACCGAACCCCGCCAAAGTGCGAGGAATGCCCCGGCTACTGGCGGTTCATCGCTCCGCGATCAACCGGACAGCAACACCCACACGACGTGCGCCGTGTCCCCACGGGCTCGGATGCCGGATGAAGTTCGTCAATCCGGACGGATCAACGCAACTCCACGTCCGGAGAGTGTGCCCGGACCATCGCATTCCGTCAACTCCGGATCGTGCCGTTCTGACCGCGCGCGCCCTCTCGGCGGGCTACGATCTGGACATGAATGACCGCGGGGAACAACGACCGGTCGGTGGACCGGTGGTCGTCGTTGTCGGGGTCTGCGGTTCCGGAAAGACGGAACTTGTCCGGCGACTACGGTTGCGGGGGATCGATGCGCGCGTCGTGGCCCAGGAACACTCGGAGGTCCGCACCCTCTGGCGTCACCTCGGTACGCCGGACGCGGTGGTCTACCTGAGCGCCCGCACGCGCACGGTCCACCGACGCGGGAGATCAACCCTCTCCATGACGATCCTGGGTGAGCAACGCCGACGGCTTGCCGATGCGCGGCGCATTGCAACCGTGCGGATCCGCACTGACGAGGTGTCTCCTGAGGTGGTGGAAGCCCGTGTCATCGCTTGTCTGGACGGCATTCCCACCATGAAGGTCAATGAACCGAGATGACCTTCGCATCCCCTGAAGCACCGTATACTCGCCCCCACCGGAGGTTCTTCGCTGCGTGGTGACCCGTGCTTCCGCCCCACATGCATCCGATGGCGGACCAGACCTAGTCCTTCTGTCATCAACCGCCAGGCGCCTTCGTGAAGACATCATTGCGATGACCACACGGGCGGGTTCCGGGCACCCGTCGAGTTCGATGTCGGCAATTGACATCCTGGTCGCACTCTACAAGGGCGGCATCCTGAACCTCGACCAATCCCATCCCTCCGCCCCTGACCGTGACCGCTTCATCCTTTCCAAAGGGCACGCCGCGCCTGCCCTCTATGCAGTTCTCGCCGAACACGGCGTGATTTCCCATGAAAGCCTCGACACCCTGCGCGTGATCGGCAGTCCGCTTGAAGGTCACCCCAACATGCGGCGCCTTGCCGGGGTGGAAGCATCCACCGGTTCACTTGGCCAGGGTCTGTCAATCGGACTGGGTCATGCCTTCGCCGGACGCCTCGACGGGCGCGGATACCGCACCTACGTGATGTGCGGTGACGGCGAGATGCAGGAAGGTCAGATCTGGGAAGCAATCATGTCCGCAGCCCACTTCAATGCCGACAACCTCACCTTGATCGTCGACCACAACGGTGCCCAGCAATCAAACTTGCTGCCTCGCGTGATCGACTACCGACCACTCGCAGCAAAACTCCGCGCCTTCGAGTGGCACGTGGAAGAGATTGACGGACACGACATGCCTGCCATCCTGAGAGCTTTTGACTCCGTGCGTGCCGTGAAGGGCCGCCCGCAGGCCATCGTGGCCCATACGGTCAAGGGCAAAGGGGTCTCGTTTGTAGAGGCCGACTGGGCCTACCATGGCAAACCCTTGACCGCCTCTGAACAGGTGCGCGCGTTCTCCGAACTCCGCGGTGAACCAGCCCCCCACTGACGCCATCCGGACGGCCTTCTAATGAGTGCATCAACTACACCGTTCGTCGTGAGCCCAGGCGCCGCCACGCGAGACGCGTTCGGCATCGCACTGCGCGATCTCGGTCATTCCGAACCACGCATCGTCGTCGTCGACGGCGATGTGGCCAACTCCACCCGGACCGAATGGTTCGGACAGGTGTTCCCGGACCGCTTCTTCAATCTCGGCATTGCCGAGAGCAACATGGTTGGCGTCGCCGCGGGTCTCGCTGCAAGTGGCAAGATCCCGGTCGTCTCCAGTTTTGCCGCCTTCATCCTTTGCAATGCCTACGACCAGTTGCGCATGTCCGTTGCCTTCCCGCACCTGAACGTCAAGGTGGTCGGCACCCACGCTGGCATCTCGATCGGTGAGGATGGCCCATCCCAGATGGCCATTGAAGACTTTGCCCTCGCTTGTTCGCTTCCCGGGTTCACGGTCATCGTTCCCGCCGACGAGGCGCATACACATGCTGCCGTTCGCGCCATGATCGCGCACGAGGGGCCGGTCTACCTGCGTCTCGGTCGACCGAAGGCCCCGCGCATCCACGAAGCCGGTTCGTCATTGGAAATAGGCAAGGCCTACCAGCTTCGTGACGGATCCGACCTGACCATCGTTGCCTGTGGCCTCATGACCGCGACCGCCTTGGAGGCACACGATGCCCTCGCTGCCAAGGGCATTCATGCACGGGTACTGGACTTCCCGACAATCCGTCCACTGGACGTCGATGCCTTGGTGCGTGCATCCCGGGACACAGGAAACATCCTTGTCGCCGAGGAACACCTGGCGCACGGGGGTCTCGGCAGTGTCGTCGCGATGGCCGTGGGATCACACCACCCGTGCAAACTGGGCTACGTCAACCTTGGCAACCGCTTCGCCGAGTCCGGCACCCCCGAGGCACTCATGGAAGCGTACGGCCTCACCGCACCGCACCTGGTCGCGGCGGCTGTGAAACTGGTTGCCAAGTAGGCTTGGATGTGCCTCATCCGAAAGGCACGATCGGGACTAACAGGGGCAGGCATGGCAAACCGGAAGCCTTGGCAACGTCCGCATGCGAACAGGTTGTTTTGGCCATGCCGTTTTATCGCCACCGCCGTTGACACAGGTGTCCAACGATGAACCCGCAAGGCGCCGCAATCAGTGCGCGCGTGATCGTGCTGGCCGGACGCGTCTCCACCCCAGAAGGTGTGTCGCCACTGGACCGCAAACCGGACGGGATCGTGATCTCCGATGGGCGGATTGTCGCGATGCACGACCCGGATGACCCGACAGACAGCCACGCCACAATCCTCGACTTCCGGCCCTTCACGATCGCACCGGGCATCCTTGACCTCCACGTCCACGGCGGACACGGGATCGACTTCGCCACGGCCGACAGGACCGGACTGGCCGAGTTCGCACGGAAACGCGCATCCACCGGAACCACTGGCGTGCTGGCAACCATCGCGCTTCCGTGGGATGCGCTGCTTGAGCAAATGGCCAACTACGGCAGGTGGCTTGACGATCCGTCCGAAGACCTCGGGATGTTTCTCGGCCTCCACATCGAGGGTCCGTTCCTCAACCCGCGCCGGATCGGTGCGCTGCCACCCGAAAGCCTCCGTACTCCGTCGCGCGACGATCTGTCACGCCTGGTCGATACCTCACGTGGACACATCCGCATGATGACGATCGCCCCGGAACTGCCGGGTGCCCTCGACCTGATCGCACGCATGACGCAACTCGGGATCGTCGCATCAATCGGGCACACGGACGCGACATTCGAGCAGGTTTTCGAGGCCGCCAATGCCGGGGCACGCAAGGTCACACACATCTTCAACGCAATGAGGCCATTCACCCATCGTGATCCGGGTGCCGTCGGAGGCGTTCTGGCGCATCCCGATCTCTTCGCCGAACTGATCGCCGATGGGTATCACGTCCATCCGGGCGCGCTCGCGGTGCTTCTCCGCGCGAAAGGTGTCAAACGCATCGCGCTGGTGACCGACAACGTCCCCCAGGCGGGTCTGCCCGACGGGATCTACCGAACCGGGACCTACGGTGACCCGCCCATGGTCATCCAAGGGGGCGTTGCACACCTGGCAAATCCAGACGGCACCCCAACGCAAACCATTTCGGGAAGTGTCGGCGATATCGCGTCGCATCTCCGGCTCGTACGCGACCTTCCCGGGGTTGCCCTGACCACCGACGACCTCTTCACAATGGCATCGACGGTCCCCGCGAACATCCTCAATGATCCGACCCGAGGCCGGATCAGTCCCGGTGCATGCGCCGACATAGGTATTTGGGACGAAGGCTCGTTGGAACCTGTCGCAACCCTGTCCAAAGGCACGGTCGTCTGGTCTCGCCCGACGTAACAGCTCCCATCGGATGTCCCGGAAATGCAAGGACCCCAGTCTAGCCGGGGTCCTCGTGATCTTGGGGCTGCCTGAAACCCTACTGCGCTTCGAAGGCGAAGGTCAGGTCGGTGGCGGGAAGTTCACCAGGACGGCAGACCCAGGCCGGTGCACCCGGGCAATACTGCTGCCGGAACCGGCTTGCCTGTGCCTGGGATGCAAGGTCAACCGGAAGGTTGCGCCCGGTGATGATGGTCTTGAACCAGTCGGCAAGCAGGATTCCCCGCGTACTGCCGTTGGTGCCATCAAAGTGCATGATCCCTCGCTGGAACCGCTGGTAGATGAAGCTGCGGTTGTTCGGGTCAGGCATCGGCCCGCTAGTCGGGAAGCCCCAGATCTGGAGGTTCACGAGAGCGGCGAAGTTCGGGTCGGTCACCATGTTCGTGCCCGGTACGGTCGAGACGAATGTCCTGAAGAAATTCACGGATGCCGACTGCAGGACGTCAGGCGCAACTCGCTGCACGTGTGACAGCACCGCGCTTCCGTAACCCGGCGTATCCGGACCCGGTGCACTTCCCGCAATCGCCGGATCATGGGACGGGAAGTTGGAGAAGTTGATCTGGTTGTACGGCATCAGGTCGGGGTCCAGCAGGTTCATGGTCTGGACCGCGTTCGTCCCGCACTGCTGCATCAGTTGACGCTGGTAGAACTGTGTCTGGCAACCAAGGAACTGGAACGTGCGCGAGATCGGGTACCCGAAGGTGTCCACTGCGCCCATCGCGTTGAAGTAGTTCCAGAACGGTTCGTAGTCAATCCGGTACGACGTCTGGAAGAAATACCGCGCATCGCGCATCGCCGGAGGGGCGGGCGGGATGGTCGGTGTCGCCGACGGAATGAAGGTCGCTGTCGGTGTGGCGGTCACGGATGGTGACGGCGTGGGGGTCATGGTCTGCGTCGCGGTTGGCTGCGGGGTTGCATTCGCCGACGGCGCGATGAACGCATCGATATCGATGAAGCTGTCGGTGGCAGGCCCGCTGCGCGTCCCTGTCACCTCAATGCGGATCTGGTGGGCACCCTCCCCAAGTGACTGGTACGCAAAGACCTGCGCCGCCTGTTCCGACGGTGCATACAGGTCCTGGACCTCATAGAACTTGTTGTCAATCAGGATGCGGGCGATCCCACGGTTCGGACCCTTGGTGGTCATCCACTGGACCGTGCCGTTGTTGAAGTTGAACTGCGCCGTCGCCCCACTCGTGTTGATCCGGTGCACGGTCGCCTGGCTGGCGCCATTCACGGGCAGGACCTGCCACGCACCGCCGTAAAGGATGGTCGGGTCGGTGTTCTCAAACCGCATTGGTTCAGCAACGTACGCCCCGACAATCGTGAAGCTGTCAATGTCAACATACGCGTTCTGGGCGGCACCATTCCGCTGCCCGGTGACCTCCACACGGATCGTGTGAATGGTCTCGCCGTTCATCCCACCCCATTCCCGCGAGAACCCGAACTCTTCGCCGGGGCTATACAGGTCAATGGTTCCCTTGTCTTCGTTATCCACCCAGACCCGGGCGATACCGCGGTCGGGACCACGGGAGGTGATCCACTTGACGTTGGGTCCCGGGAAGGTCAGTTGCACCTGTGAGCCCTGCACGCTCGACCGGCGGTAGACGCCACCGGATGCACGCTGGTCCGCCATCTGCGTCCACGACCCGGAATAAAGGAGGAGCAGGTCAGTCTCCTCGAATCGGCCACCGGGCCGGACGAGAGGCGTCGGGGTAAGCGTGGACTGCTGACCATGCGCGTCCGGTGCCTGCGTCCACCCAAGGACCACCGCGGTGGCGATCCCGAGGCCAACCATCATCTGCGGCCCAAAGTGTTTCCGCAGGCGCGCGAACCATCCGGGACGACGACGGGTCCCGACCGACCCGCCTCCGGGTTCCTGATTGTGCAACGTCGGCGTTGTCACGATGCCCGTCCTTGTCTCTGATGTCACGATCATCAACTGATCGAGGCGCAACTGGCGCAGAATCAGTCTACTCGTTCTGTCAACGAACATGAACGCACAAACCGGCATGCAAGTGCCAGTGGCTTACTCGCCTGCCGGTCTGCAAGTGGTTCAGGAGCACGCACCAGATTCCCGGAGGTCACCAAGCAACCGGGAATGCCGGCGCCCGGTGGCAATCCCGGATCAATGCGCCACCGCGTGTGCCGGGGACTTCACTGGCAAGTTGCCAGATGCATCAAAGACCCATGGGAACGGGGCGCTCAGGATTTCCAGGCGCGGGTTCGCCCGGACCGCGTCCAGAAGCGTCTCGGAAACCTCGATCGTGCCTATCTCAAGGGTGTTCGCGATCCGCACCACGCGCACATTCTCGGGGTCACCACGACCACACGTCAGGACACCCGCACAGATCGCATCCACGTCGGTCGGCATCACGATTGGCAACTGCACCCGTTGCACCCCGCCAATGCCAGACGTCAACCCATTGATATAGGTCGCACGCAGGTCAAGCTTCCGCGCCGCATGCTGGGTCATGATGTCGGCCAGGCCGATGCCCGCACCGTTGCCGTGGGATTCATCGGTCAGGTCACGGACCACGATGCTGCGGATGTTCGGACGCACGAACTCGGGAACACCCCGGATCAGCATCCTGCCGATGATGTTGGTATCCATCCCCGTGCCCGAGATGTTCTTTCCCATCTCGTCAACCACAAGGACATCAATATCATCGAATGGCAGTGAGGCCATCAGCCCCTTCGCCTCCTCGAGAAGCGCAGCCTCGCCCGCCCCACCGATCTCGGATGCCGCGACCCCGACGAGACGCGAGGTCTGGTCGTAGGCGTTCTCGAGGATTGCCAACCCGGCCAGCACCGTCCCGGAAACCTGAACCATCGCCTGGGCGGCACGGGGCATCCAGTGCGCCAGTCCACGGGTTCCGTAGGCATGCACGGTCTGGGCACCGCGGTGCTTGCCAAGGCCAATCGTCATGATCTTGGCGAGGCCACTCTCCACCGGTCCCCGGAAATCGGTGTGGGGCTTCACCCGACCGCAGATGATCAGGCCATCAGCGGCAAGCGCCGTCTCGCTCATGAAGACGGTCGGGCCACGGTCCTGGTCATCACCGAGATGGGCAATCTCCCGCACTTCCATTGACGACACGATTGGCATGCCGGTCGTCTCGGGAGAGATGCCGTAACTGTGAAGGACCTCGGTCTGGCCATCGGCGGTCGCGCCACCGTGGGACCCCATCGCCGGAATGATGAACGGATCACCACCATGCGCGCGGACGGCATCACCGATCGCTCGCAAAATGTGCCCGATGTTCGCAATGCCACGGCTTCCCGCCGTGATCCCAACCCGGGAGCCCGGGGTAATCGCCGTCAGGAATGGGGCCAATTCACGCGCGACCGTCCCGTCGATGTCCGCTACCGCTGGTGCGTCGAAGTGCTGTCGCACCCGCACCATCCGGGGCAACGACGCCTCGCTCCGGAGTTCACTTACCTGATCCAGTAGGTCCATAGATCCGTTCCCTGGGGCAGGCGGTCAGTCGTCGACCCGTCATGGCCCACAACTATGGTAGCCCCGTCGATCCATGTCGCGCTGACCAGCCCCGGACGCATGGCTATACTCGTTCCCGTCGGCTATGCCTCCGGACACCCCGGGATGACGGCTTCTCGAATGACTGTTCACCGAGGGAAGGCAGAGGAGGGGACACCGCAATGTCCGACCAGGAACAACCTCAGGCGTGGGGGTTGTGGAACGCAACCTTGCGGGAGTGGTTCAACCCGGGTACCACCCGTCCATACTTCCAGTCCCGGGCCGATGCCGAATGCGTGATCCCACTTGCGCGACGCCAGTGGCCACTTGGCACATGGGTGGTGTCGCCGTATCCATTGGTGGACGGCAACCCTGAGACCCTGCCCAACAGTCCGCGTCCCGCCTGATTTCGCCAAGCCCAGCGACGCCAAGGCCGGCCGGGTTACAGGTCGGCAAGATGGTTCGGACTGCCGACCGGAAATTTGGGCAACTTCCCGCCCAAGCGCGCGACCTCGCGTTTGATGCTCAGCATCAGCCCGCGGAGGTTGGTCAGGCCCTCCTGGTTGCCTTGGAGCTGCTGCTCGCCATACTCGCGGGCAAACTGGGTCCATTTGCCCTGCAGGGTCTCCAGCCGCGCCTGCTTCTCGGAAGGGGTCAGCGCATGGGACGCCGCCGCCTTCGTGCCACGCATCGCACTTCCGAACCGCATCGGTGTCTCGGCGTTCATCCGCTACATTCCCCTCGAAGCTGCGAACCGGGCTCATGTCGCCCCCGGGCCCACCGCGATTTTAACGCACTTTTTTCGGGGCCTTCCCCGCCGCGATGCCCGCCACCCTAACGAGATCAAATACTGGGCAAGCCGCACCGTTCCCCGCCCGTCCAGCTACGGAAACCCAAGGCAAGGTTTGATGCCGGTGAGCCCGTGCCGGCCGTGTCGGCAGCGGGATCGCGAATGATTCCCAACAAAAACCGGGTACACTACCTCGAACAACGTCTTTACTTGGTCGTGCGCCCCGCGGGATTGAGCCCGGGTCGGTCACGATGTCTGAGGAGGTACTCGGCCGCATGGTCGCCGCACCCGCCACCAACGCACCAATCCATCAGTCGTCTTCGGATGGGGCAACCCTTGCCATCCGTGACCTGCACGTCAATATCGATAGCCGCGAGATCATTCACGGCATCGACCTGACCGTCAACAAGGGCGAAGTCCACGCCATCCTCGGCCCAAACGGGTCGGGCAAGAGCACCCTCGCCTACGCGCTCATGGGGCATCCCCGGTACGCCGTCACCAGTGGTGAGGTTGAACTCAAGGGCGAGGATCTCCTTGCCATGAGTGCCGATGAGCGTTCACGCAACGGCCTCTTCCTTTGCTTTCAGTACCCCACAAGCATTCCCGGCATCCAGATGGGCAACTTCCTCCGCTTGGCCATGAAGGCTCGGTTCGGGGACGCCGCCATCAAGACCTTCCGCAAGGAACTGACCGAGAAGCTCCGCATCCTCAAGATGGATGAGAGCTACATGCGTCGGTACCTGAACGAAGGCTTCTCCGGTGGCGAGAAGAAGAAGGCGGAAATCCTCCAGATGGCCCTCCTCAAGCCGGAGATTGCCATCATGGACGAGACCGACTCCGGCCTCGACGTCGATGCCTTCAAGGTCGTCGCTGACGGCGTCAATGCGATGCGCGGCCCGGACGTCGGGTTCGTGGTCATCACCCACTACAACCGGATGCTCGAGTACATCAAGCCAGACTTCGTGCACGTCCTCATTGGTGGCAAGATTGTCAAGAGTGGCGGGCCGGAACTTGCCCTCGCAGTCGACCAGCACGGGTACCAGCCCATTCTCGAGGAACTGCGGGAACAGGGCGTGGAAATCGAGCTCATGGAGGAGGCCGGTGCCACGTACGCACGTGAGGAACCCACCGAGCGCGAACACGATCCATTCCGTTCACACGGCCTGACCGGCCTCTAGGCTCTCCACCCCCGAATGGTCCGCGGGCTCCGTACCCGCACCGGAAAGAGGACACCATGGCAACCGACATCGAAGTGACATCCAAGGAACTCGCGATCCACGTCGACCCGAACCGGGAACGGCTCCTTCGCGAAGCCGAGAAGGAACTGCCACTCGAGTACTCCGCCGGGTGGTCCGACCCCGAGACCTATTTCTTCAAGTCGGGCCGGGGGGTGTCCCGCGAGACCGTCGAGATGATCTCGCGGATGAAGAACGAGCCCGCATGGATGCTCGACCGCCGCATCAAGTCGTACGACCACTTCCTTAGCCGCAAGATGCCGTCCTGGGGAGCCGACCTGTCGGAGATCAACTTCGACGAGATGTACTACTACATCAAGCCCGCACGCGAGCAGGGCAAGACGTGGGACGACGTTCCGCAGGACATCAAGAACACGTTCGACAAACTGGGTATTCCGGAGGCGGAACGCAAGTTCCTCGCCGGGGTCTCCGCACAGTATGAATCCGAGGTGGTCTACCACTCGCTTCGCGAAGACCTGGAAAAACTCGGTGTCATCTTCACCGACATGGACTCGGGACTGCGCGAATATCCCGAGATGGTCAAGCGCTATTTCGGCACGGTCATCCCGTACAAGGACAACAAGTTCGCCGCCCTGAACACCGCCGTCTGGTCGGGTGGCAGTTTCGTGTACGTTCCCAAGGGGGTGCACGTCGCCATCCCTCTCCAGGCCTACTTCCGGATCAATGCCAAGAATGCCGGCCAGTTCGAACGGACCCTCATCATTGCCGACGAGGGCAGCTACGTCCATTACATCGAGGGATGCACCGCCCCCATCTGGTCGGAAGACAGCCTGCACTCCGCAGTCGTCGAACTGATCGCGATGAAGGACGCCACCATCCGGTACACCACTGTCCAGAACTGGTCGAACAACGTCTACAACATCGTCACCAAGCGGGCCGTCGCCCACGAGAACGCCACCGTGGCGTGGATCGATGGCAACCTCGGGTCCAAGATAACGATGAAATACCCGGCCGTGTACCTCCTCGGACGCGGATCGAAGGCCGAGATCGTCACCGCCGCGTTCGCGAACCAAGGCCAGGTGCAGGACGCCGGTGGCCAGGTCTGGCACTGCGCCCCGGAGACCACCTCCACGATCACCTCGAAGTCGGTCAGCAAGGGCAATGGACGGACAAGTTTCCGCGGTTGGCTCAAGATCTACAAGGGATGCGTTGATTCCGTCTCCGCCATGCGCTGCGACGCCATGCTTCTCGACAAGGAATGCCGTTCCGATACCTACCCCACCATCGAGGTCGATGAGGAGAAGGTTGCCCTTGGTCATGAGGCCACGGTCTCCAAGATCGGTGAAGAGGAACTCTTCTACCTCATGTCACGCGGTCTTTCCGAGCGCGAGGCGATCACCCAGATCGTGAATGGATTCATCGAACCGTTCACCAAGACCCTCCCCATGGAGTACGCCATCGAACTCAACCGGTTGATCCAGATGCAGATGGACGGCGCCGTCGGCTGATCCGCTCCCCTCTCCCGCTTGCGCGGGAGGGGAGTGGGGGTGGGGCGCGTCACCTCACGGAACATCACACCCTGACGTAGCAGAACATCACACCCTGACAAAGCGAGGCAATGCCCGTGACGACCCTGGTGGCCCCTGGCACCCCGACCGAACTCCGCGGGGCTGGCCTGAATTCCGACACGTCACGCGCCATCGGTGCGTGGCGCGGCGACCCCGATTGGGTCCTTGACTGGCGTGCCCAGGCATGGGCAGCGTGGGAAACGATCCCGATGCCCACCCCCACGACTGAGGGATGGCGCCGGACAAACCTGCGCATCCTTGCGCTCGACAAGGTCCATGCCATCTCTGACGCGGTTGCACACGTCACCTCACGCGCCGACCTCCCTGCCTCCCTCCAGAAGGCAATCGACACGGGCTTCGACCACGGTGCCGTCCTCGTCCAGGAGAACGGCACGACCATCCTGACCGAGGTCGATACCCAACTGGCCGGAACGGGCGTGATCGTCTGCGATATCCATGAGGCGATCCACCGGTACCCCGAGCTCGTCCGGGCCCATCTCGGCACCCTCGTTCCACCTCGGTGGCAACCAGGAATGCCTTCCAATGCCGGGAAGTTCGAGGCGCTCAATGCGGCTTTCTTCAACGGCGGGACCTTCGTCTACGTGCCGAAGAACACCACCGTGTCCCTTCCGGTCCGCAGCCTTGTCTACCAGAGTGACGCCGACGCCGCATTCTTCCCCCGGTCACTGATCATCGTTGACGAGAACGCGCGCCTGACCTACCTCGATGAATACACTTCGGTCAACACCGCCTCACCCGACGCACCTCCGGTGTTCGGCAGTGCCGTCGTCGAGATCATCATCAAGGATGGCGGACGGGTCGACTACACCTCCATCCAGGAGTGGTCACTCTCGACCGCCGGTTTCCTGACCCAGCGAGCCTCGCTCGGGAACAACGCCTCCTGCAACTGGGTTGCCGTCGTCCTCGGTGGCATGTACACACGCGGTACCGCCGATGTCCTCCTGCAAGGCAAGGGAACGCGCGCCGACATGCTCGGCCTGGCGTTTGGCGAAGGCACCCAGGTCTTCGACTTCCACACCCTGCAGGACCATCAGTCACCGTTCACCGACTCCGACCAGCTCTACAAGACCGCGATGCGCGACCGGGCCCATCTTATCTACGAGGGGCTGATCAACATCCGCACCGGGTCCTACGGAAGCAACGGCTACCAGGCCAACCGGAACGTCCTCCTGAGCGATACCGCCAAGGCGGACAGCATCCCGATGCTTGAGATTTCCGACAACGACGTCCTCTGCACGCACGGGTCATCCGTTGGACCGATCGACCAGATGCACGTCTACTACTTGCTCACCCGCGGATTGCCTCGCCCGGTTGCCGAACGTCTCGTCATCCAGGGATTCTTCGAGCCGGTCATCGAACGCATCGCCGTCGACGACCTCAAGGACCGCGTACGAGCGGCGGTCGACCGAAAGATTGGGGAGCAGGGCTAATGGCGGTATTGGGCACTGACTGGACGCTTGCCGGCCACGCCGGCGAGATTCCCGAGGGTCAGGTAAAGCAAGTGACCGTCGGCGATGTGCGCCTCGCAGTCTGCAATCTTGACGGCAAGTTCTTCGCCATCGAGGATGTGTGCACGCACGATAATGGCCCCCTCAATCAAGGCTGTCTCGAGGGTGAGGAAATCGAATGTCCCCGGCACGGCGCGCTGTTCAACGTCCGGACCGGCGAGGCTACCGGCATGCCGGCGGTGATGCCGGTACGCACCTTTGCCGTGCACCTTGACGGCGACGCAATCTACGTCCACGTGGCCTGACACACTCCCCTCTCCCGCGTGCGGGGGAGGGATCGGGGTGCGGGCGTCTCCCCGGGGTTGGGGGAAGGGCCCACGTGAGGGTTGAAACAAACGGCCATGATCATCACCGACAAGACTGCACCGGTCACCGAACAGCATTCCCTGGATGTCGAGGCAATCCGCCGGGACTTCCCGATCCTCGCAACCCAAGTCAATGGTCACGCGCTTGTCTATCTGGATAGTGCGGCAACCTCCCAGAAGCCCCGCCAGATGATTGACGCCCTCGTGGCGTACTACAGCGGCCAGAACGCCAACATCCACCGTGCGGCGCACACCCTTGCCTCACGGGCAACGGAACTCTACGAGACCACCCGGCAGAAACTCGCGCGGTTCATCGGCGCACCGTCCCCCGACGAAGTCATATTTACCCGCAACTCCACGGAATCGCTCAATCTGGTGGCAGGTTCATGGGGCACCGCCAATGTCCACGCCGGCGATGAAATCATCGTCACCCAAGTCGAGCACCATTCCAACCTTGTCCCGTGGCAGGTCCTTGCGCAGGCAACCGGCGCTTCCATACGTGTTGCGGCGATCGATGCCCATGGCCTCGTGGATCTGGACGCATACCGCTCCCTTCTGTCACCGCGTACCAAGGTCGTCGCCATCACCCACATGTCGAATGTCCTCGGAACGATCGCACCGGTCGCCGAGATGTCCCGCCTGGCCCACGAGGCCGGCGCGATCGTCGTGGTCGATGGTGCGCAGTCGGCCCCGCACCTGCCACTCGATGTCCTGTCACTCGAATGTGACTTCTTTGCCCTGTCGGCGCACAAGATGCTCGGCCCCACCGGTGTGGGTGCCCTCTGGGGACGCCGTGCACTCCTCGAGGCCATGCCGCCATTCCTGACCGGGGGCAGCATGATCGGGCACGTTGACTGGGACCGTTCCACGTGGGCGCCGATCCCCCAGAAGTTCGAAGCCGGCACACCGAACATTGCGGATGTCATCGCCTTCGGTGCCTCGATCGACTACCTCGAAGCCTTGGGCATGGAAGCGGTCCGTCACCACGAACAGGAAATCACCGCCTACGCCATTGCCACCCTCCGCGAACGGCACCCGGCGATCACCATCTACGGGACCGATGACACCTCCGTCCGCGGTGGCGTCGTCACCTTCAACATCCGCAACGTCCACCCGCACGATATCTCGGAAATCCTGGATGAACGCGGGATTGCCATCCGTGCCGGACAGCACTGCGCCCATCCCCTCCACAAGATCCTTGGAACCGGTGCCACTGCGCGGGCCAGTTTCTACCTGTACAACCTCAACCGCGAGGTTGACGCCCTTAGCGAAGGCCTGGCCCGGGTCGAGACCGTGTTCCGTCGCGTGATCGACCGCCCGGCCCGTTGACAACCCGCAGGCAAGACAAACCGTGACCGACCAGAACCCTCTCTACCAGGACATCATCCTCGAGTACTACGAGTACCCCCGCAATCGCGGTCGGGTGGAGGATGCGGACGCCTGTTGCCAAGGCAACAATCCGTCCTGTGGTGACGACCTGACCGTCTCGCTCAAGGTTGACCAAGCGACGATTGGCCCGGTCATGTGGGACGGCCATGCGTGCGCCATCGGTGAGGCATCCGCCTCGATGATGACCGAGGCCGTGACCTCCCAATCAGCCGATACCGCCCGTGCCTGGGTGAAAACCGTACGTGCGATGATCACTGGACGGGGCGATGCGGATGAAACCCTCGAACTGGGTGACATCGAGTCGCTGCGGGTCGTGCGCAATCGGCCCGCACGCGTGAAATGTGCCCTTCTCGCATGGGAAGCCTTCGACGAGGCACTCACGCTCGCCGAAGCGGTCCATGCCCGCCCAAGAGAGTCCACCGACGCCTGAACGCGCTTCACGCCAGAAGAGAGAACCGCAATGGTAGACATGATCCCCGCGACCGAAGCCACCGATGCCGTTGTTCCTGCAGGCAAACTCGAACTGACCGTCGACAATGCACGCGATGTCCTGAAGCAGGTTGACGACCCGGAACTGGGTGTCAACATCGTCGACCTGGGTCTGATCTACGAGATCCACATCCGCGATGAGAAGAACGTCCAGGTCATCATGACCCTGACGACCCCGTTCTGCCCAGTCGGTCCAAGCATCAAGCAGCAGATTTCGCAGGTCATCAGCCGGGAACTCGACGGTGTTGGCAAGGTCGATGTCCAGTTCACCTTCAACCCGCCATGGGACAAGGACATGATGTCCGAGGATGCGAAGGCCGAACTCGGCATATTCTGATCCTACGTCTCGCAGGTGCAACGCGGGTCTGGCTCACGCCACACACCCGACGTCACGACAACCCAGCCCCCACCCCAGTCCTCCTCCCTTAGGGAGAGGGGAGACGGATCGGGAACATCCATGCCCGCCTACAGCGAGATCGTCCTCGACCACTTCCAGAATCCTCGCAACCTCGGCGAGATAGAGAACGCCGATGCCGTCGCCGAGGTTGAGAACCCGGTCTGTGGCGACCGTGCCCGCCTCTCCCTGCGCCTCAGCGGCGGACGCATCGCCGAGGCACGGTTCCTCGCCGAAGGATGCCCGGCCGCCATCGCCGCCGCGTCAATGACCACGGTCCTGCTGACCGGGATGACCGTCGGCGAAGCCCTCGCCCTCCGAGACACCGACGTGGCGCAGGCGCTCGGGGGTCTTCCGCCGAACAAGGTGCACTGTTCCGTCCTTGCCGAAGAGGTCATCCAGGCCGCCCTCGCCGGATACCCTGCGCCAGTGACCGCGGTACCCTGATCCACATCCAGATGAAGATTGACCTCGCCTACGGGCGCACCGGACTCACGATCGACCTGCCAGCAGAGCGCACCACCATCGTCGAACCACGGTTCGTTCCCGGACTACCCGACGAAGCAGAAGCCCTGCGCGAAGCCCTCAGGAACCCGATCGGTGCCCCACCACTCACCCAGTGGCTCCGTGGCGACGATACCGTCGGGATCTCGATCTGTGACATCACCAGACCGATGCCCTCGGCACGCGTCCTTCCGGTCCTGCTTGCCGAGATCGAACAGATCGTGCCCCGCGAGCGCATCACCATCTTCAATGGCACCGGTACCCACCGGGCCAACACCGAGGAAGAGCTGCGCCGGATGGTCGGCGATCATGTCTTCGAGAACTACCGCATCGTGACCCACGACGCGCGCGACACTGCCTCACTCATCGCTGTCGGGCACACGACGTCCGGCAACGAAGTCCTGTTGAATGCCGAGTTTGTCGCGTGCACGGCGAAGATCCTGACCGGGTTCATTGAACCGCACTTCTTCGCCGGCTTCTCTGGTGGGCCCAAGATGGTCATGCCCGCCCTCGCCGGTCTCCAGACCATCATGCGGAACCACGGCGCACGCAACATCGGCGATGCACGCGCCACCTGGGGCATCACGCACGGCAACCCCATCTGGGAGGAGATTCGCGACAGCGCCCTCCTCATGACACGTGCATTCAACCTGAACGTGACCCTGAACAAGACGCACGCCATCACCGCGGTCTTCGCCGGAGACCTGATGGCCTCGCACACGGCGGGGTGCGCCTTCGTCCACGACACCGCAATGCAGGCGGTTCCCCGACCGTTCGACGTCGTCCTCACCACCAACAGCGGCTATCCCCTGGACCTCAATGTCTACCAGGCAATCAAGGGGATCTCCGCCGCCGCCCGGGTATGCCGTGACGGGGGGACCATCATCGCCGCCGCCGAGTGTTGGGATGGCATCCCCGACCACGGCCAGTACCGCCAACTGCTTGAGGAAGGCGCGACACCCGACGCCATCCTCGCCCGCATCACCGCACCGGACTTCCAGATGCCCGACCAATGGCAGGCGCAGATCCAGGCCCTGATCCAGCGACGGTGCGACGTGCACCTGCACTCATCACTTCCCGACGAGATTGTGCGTCGCACCCACCTGACCCCATGCCCGGATATCGAAGCGACCGTGCATCACCTGCTTGATCGCGCCGGTCCCGACGCAACGCTGTGCGTCCTTCCCCAAGGTCCCCAAACGATCCCGTACCTCTCGGGATAATTCCTCCTCTCTCCCGTCGCAATCGTAGCCACGCGCAGGGGTGAGCCAACTCCCCTCTCCCGTCGCAACAGGGGAGGGGAAGGGGGTGGGGGCATTCCCACACCGGAGATCAGGCAGGCCTCTCTGGCGCCCTGGGACCGCCGGCGCCTTCACCACGGACCACGGTGGCCTCTCATCACACGCGTACGCACTCACCCGTGCGACCACCCACAACCGGACACCTCGCGCGTACAATCTCTGAAGTGTCAAAAGCAGTCATCAGCGGGAACATCACCCTCAAGTCGTCTGGCGAAGTGGACGCGATGCGCGCCGCCGGACGCCTGTGCGGTCAGGCCCTCGATGCCGTCAGCAAGGCAATCCGGCCGGGTATCAGCACCTTCGAACTGGATGCGATTGCCGAGGCGGTGATCCGCGACGCCGGTGGACTGCCCACCTTCAAGGGGTACTTCGGTTTTCCGGCCACCCTCTGCACCTCCCTCAACGAGGAAATCGTGCATGGCATCCCCAGCAAGAAGCGCGTCCTTCGTCTGGGTGACGTCATCAAGATCGACTGTGGCGCAACCCTGGATGGATGGATCGGCGACGCCGCCTTCACCGCCCAGGTTGGGGGTGCGACCGGCAAGCCAAAGAAACTGATGGACGCCACCGCCGCTGCCCTCGAGGCCGGCATCAAGGCCATGCAACCCGGCGGGTTCCTGGGGGATGTCTGCCACGCGGTCGAGGTCGTCGGCAAAGGCCAGAAATACGGCATCGTCACCCGCTATTGCGGACACGGCGTGGGACGCCGTCTGCACGAGGAACCAAGCGTTCCCAATGTCGGCGTTCCCGGGACGGGCGTGCCGCTCGTGACTGGCCTGGTCATCGCCATCGAACCGATGTTCACGCTTGGCCGGGCTGACACCGTGGAACTCAAGGACGGATGGACCGTCAAGACGCGCGACGGGTCACTCGCGGCCCACTTCGAACACACCGTCGCGATGACCGATGATGGGCCATCCATCCTGACCCTTCCCTGATACACACCGTCTCCGGTGGGACATCCCCCGGATCCACCACCATGCCAACGGCGAAAGGGCCTCGCATGTCCGGCGCACCAGAACTCCAGACAATCGACATGGGTGTCTCAATGGAGACAGAGGAAGGTCTGGAGATCATCGATGTCCTCAATGAGGTCAGCGAGGTGCGCGCGATGGCGGGGCATCTTGTCACCTTCGTCGGAGCACTTGTCGGTCGCTCTGGACCGCTGGGCGACCTCACCACGATCGAGGCCTACCGGTGCAGCGGCGGGGTACTCCTCCACGCGGTCACCGCATCTGGTCCACACTGGGCCGTCGGTGGAACGACCGGGACCGAAGCGGTTGCATTGATACAGGATGCCTCGCTGCATCAACCCGTCACCGCCTGGCTTGCCCGCGTCGGTCTCGACTGACCCGGCAGAGGCCACCCCATCCCCCATCGACTGGCATGGCCGCCATTGGCATCGGCACAAACCGTTCCCTTTTCCTGCGGTTGGTCGCCTTGCGAACCAATCCCCAAACACCGTGCCTGATTGGCCCGATTCCCTGTCGCCGAGTGTTGCCGGAGGTTCACTATCCGGTTACACTTTCACTAGGCGGGACAGTGTTGCGTCTGTCGCAACACTGTGGCGGTCATCGCGGAGTACGCGACCGCCAAAAGGGTGGTATGAGCGCGGTGCCTACCCCACGCAGTGGGGGCATCCAATCGGTCGAGCGAGCGGTAGCCGTGCTCAAGCTCTTCGGCGAAGCCGAGCCGGAGTTGGGCGTCACCGAACTTGCGCGA